>NZ_VIVR01000001.1:3027563-3330320 GCF_007828955.1 Kitasatospora atroaurantiaca
ATCAGCGGCGACACGCCACCGCCCAGCACCGGACGGCGCGATTCGGCGGCGGCCCGAGGCAGGTCATCGGGATGCGGGTCATCGGGGTGGGAGTCATCGGGGTGCGGGGTCTCCGCGTACGACGGATCGGCACCCGGGCCGTCAAAAGCGGCCACATCGGAGTCCGGCTCGTCGTCATGCATCGGTCCATGGTGCCTGGTCGAGCCGGAAAACGCGGCACCGCGTCCGGAGTTGTGCATCGGAACGTTATGCGTCGCCGCCGTGCCACCTCCCGCGCCACCGCTCTCCGAACTGTTCTCCGAGCCGCCGGCGGCCACGCTCGTCGCCGCAGTACCTGTCCGCTGGTCCCCGAGGTGCTCCACTACTCCATGGTGCAGCCTCGGGACCGTAACGTCACACGTCTGAGCGAGCGAAGCGGCCGGGCGGCTGCCTCTCATGGGCGGCCGGCTCTCAGCGGACCAGTCCCCAGCGGAAGCCGAGGGCCACCGCGTGCGCCCGGTCCGACGCGCCGAGCTTCTTGAAGAGCCGCCGCGCGTGCGTCTTCACGGTGTCCTCCGACAGGAAGAGCTCGCGCCCGATCTCGGCGTTGCTCCTCCCATGGCTCATGCCCTCCAGCACCTGGATCTCACGCGCCGTCAGCGTCGGCGCCGCACCCATGTCGGGGCTGCGCAGCCGACGCGGTGCGAGCCGCCAGGTCGGGTCGGCCAGCGCCTGGGTGACGGTGGCCCGCAGCTCGGCGCGCGAGGCGTCCTTGTGCAGGTAACCGCGCGCCCCGGCGGCGACCGCCAGCGCGACACCGTCGAGATCCTCGGCGACGGTGAGCATGATGATGCGCGCCCCGGGATCGGCGGACAGCAGCCGCCGCACCGTCTCCACCCCGCCGAGGCCGGGCATCCGGACATCCATCAGAACGAGATCGGAACGGTCGGCCACCCAGCGGCGGAGGACCTCCTCACCGTTCGTCGCCGTGGTCACCCGGTCGACACCGGGCACCGTCGCCACCGCGCGGCGAAGCGCCTCCCGGGCGAGCGGGGAATCGTCGCAGACGAGTACGGATGTCATGACCGTCCTCCGCAGCTGATCCGCGTCACGTTGAGCCTCCTGGCTGGTACGAATCTCTCCGACACGGCCGATTGCGACGGACTTCGTTCGGATCGCCGGTGTCCCCGCGATCGTTCCCGACGCCCAGCGCCCGCTAACCGCCTCCGCACATCCAACGACCGTCACTCGAATGAGTTACGGCCCTCAGGGCCATCTCCACCACTGTACGTGGCCAACCCATTACTGATCAGCCACCTCGCGGTGCACACGCCGCACTTTTGTGCTGCCGGCGCGCGGCCCGCGCACCACGCGCACGCCCTCGGGCCCGCCTGCGCCCCCGGCGCCACCCGATTGGCACGCGAACACCCGCCAAACGTCATGCCCCGTTTGTCCGTTTTTATAGCTTCTATACGGTCATTGACTGTTGTGTAACTCTGTGGGTGACTTGTCCCAGTGGTTGCCGTAAGTCATATTTCCAGGTGTCCGTACCGGCTCTTCGCAGCCTCGCCGAGCTGACCCGAGCTGACCCCGAGCCCACGGGTCTCAGCGAGCCTCAGCCGATGAGCCTCCTCGAGTCCTTGAAGGGAATGAGCCATGGCAGATTTCTCCCGCCTCCCCGGCCCCAACGCAGACCTCTGGGACTGGCAGCTCTCCGCCGCCTGCCGCGGCGTGGACAGTTCGCTCTTCTTCCACCCGGAGGGCGAGCGCGGGGCAGCGCGTACATCGCGCGAGGCAAGCGCCAAAGAGGTCTGCATGCGGTGCCCGGTACGGACCGAGTGCGCGGCACACGCGCTGGCGGTCCGCGAGCCGTACGGCGTCTGGGGCGGTCTGACCGAGGACGAGCGCGAGGAACTGATGGGTCGTTCGCGCAACCGGCTGGTCGAGGTTCCGCTCACCATGCCGGCCGGCATCAGGCGCTGACCACCGCCCGATACGCCTATGCAGAAACGTTTCTCCTGAACTCAACCGCTAGCGAGCGGCAGCCGCCCCCGAGAGCTGATCCAGCATCAGGGCCACGGCCGGTACCTCCGCAAGGTCCGGCAGGGTGAGCGCGACCACCTCGCGGACGGCCGCGGCACCCGACGCCGCACGGACCGGCACGGCCGCCACACCCGAGTGGCGCACCGCCTCCAGCGCGAGGCCCGGCAGCACCGCCACCCCGAGCCCGGCCGCGACCAGGCCGGCCACCGCGGGGTAGTCGTCGGTGGCGAAGTCGATCCGCGGCTCGAAGCCCGCCGCAGCGCAGAGCTCCACCAGGTGGCCCCGGCACTGCGGGCAGCCGGCGATCCACTGCTCGTCCGCGAGCTCCGCGAGGTCCACCGGCCGGCTCTCGTCCCGCGCCGCCAGCGGATGCGCCGCCGGAAGCAGTCCGGCCAGCGGGTCGTCGAGCAGCGGCCGGACCACCAGGTCGGACCAGTCGTTGGCGGCCGCCCTGTCCTGTGCCTCCAGGGTCGCCTCGGCGCGGGCCTCGCGAGGCGTGGCGTGCGGGGCCCGCTGAGCGGTTCCCCCGCGGGAGTCCGGGTAGCGGAAGGCCAGCGCGACCTCGCACTCGCCACCCCGCAGCATCGCCAGCGACTCCGGCGGCTCGGCCTCGACCAGCGACACGCGGACCCCCGGATGGACGCCCCGCAGCCGGGCGACGGCGGTCGGCACAAGGGTGGAACTCGCGGTCGGGAAGGAGACCAGCCGCACCCGTCCGGCGCGCAGGCCGGCGATGGCGGCCACCTCCTCCTCGGCGGCGGAGAGGCCGGCGAGGATCCCGGTGGCGTGCTTGAGCAGCACCTGGCCGGCCTCACTGAGCTGCATCTCCCGCCCGGAGCGGACCACCAGCGGGGTGGCGACGGACTTCTCCAGGGCCTTCATCTGCTGGCTCACCGCGGGCTGGGTGCAGCCGAGTTCACGTGCGGCGGCCGAGAAGGAGCCGGTGCGGGCGACGGCGCGCAGCACACGCAGATGGCGGGCCTCGATCATGCCTCAGTTATAAGGCAGACTTTGGCCGTCGCAAAATCTCCCTGATGTGAACCGTACGCGATGGGGTCCCCCCAGGGGCGCGGGGCTCTGCTTGATCAACTGCGTGCACGACCAGGGCACGACGTCCGTGCACGGTTGATCGCGCAGTTCCCCGCGCCCCTGCTGTGGTTGCTCTGAGCTGTCACGCACCGCGCCCCTGCTGTGGTTGCCCTGAGCCGTCACGCACCGCGCCCCTGCTGTGGTTGCCCACGTGCGTACGGTCTCCCGCGGCCCAGCTGTCAGCGGGAACGCCGGAGGCCCGGCCGCACCCCTGGAGAGGGTACGGGCCGGGCCTCCGGGCACTGATCAGGTGTCAGTGGGAGTGGCCGTGGCCGCCGTGGGAGTGACCGTTGCCGGCCTCCTCCTCGGCCGGCTTCTCCACCACGAGGGTCTCGGTGGTGAGCAGCAGGGACGCGATCGAGGCCGCGTTCTCCAGCGCGGAGCGGGTGACCTTGACCGGGTCGATGACGCCGGCCTTCACCAGGTCGCCGTACTCGCCGGTGGCCGCGTTGAAGCCGTGACCGGCCTCCAGGTCGGCAACCTTCGAGGTGATGACGTAGCCCTCGAGGCCCGCGTTCTGGGCGATCCAGCGCAGCGGCTCGGCGAGCGCCTTGCGGACGACCGCGACACCGGTCGCCTCGTCGCCCGACAGGCCCAGGCCGCCGTCCAGCACCTTCTGAGCGTGCACGAGGGAGGCGCCACCACCGGCGACGATGCCCTCCTCGACCGCGGCGCGAGTCGCCGAGATGGCGTCCTCGAGGCGGTGCTTGCGCTCCTTGAGCTCCACCTCGGTGGCGGCGCCGACCTTGATGACGCAGACGCCGCCGGCGAGCTTCGCCAGGCGCTCCTGCAGCTTCTCGCGGTCCCAGTCCGAGTCGGTGTTGGCGATCTCGGCCTTGATCTGGGCGACGCGGCCGGCAACGGCCTCGTGGTCACCGGCACCGTCGACGACCGTGGTGTCGTCCTTGGTGATGGTGACGCGGCGGGCGGTGCCCAGCACGTCCAGACCGGCCTGGTCGAGCTTGAGGCCGACCTCCTCGGAGATGACGGTGGCACCGGTGAGGGTGGCCAGGTCGCCCAGGATGGCCTTGCGGCGGTCACCGAAGCCCGGGGCCTTGACGGCCACCGCGTTGAAGGTGCCACGGATCTTGTTCACCACGAGGGTGGAGAGCGCCTCGCCGTCCACGTCCTCGGCGATGATCAGCAGCGGCTTGGAGGTGCCGCCCTGCAGGATCTTCTCCAGCAGCGGGAGCAGCTCCTGGATCGAGGAGATCTTGCCCTGGTTGATCAGGATGTACGGGTCCTCGAGGACCGCCTCCTGACGCTCCGCGTCGGTGACGAAGTACGGCGAGAGGTAGCCCTTGTCGAACTGCATGCCCTCGGTGAAGTCCAGCTCCACACCGAAGGTGTTGGACTCCTCGACGGTGATGACACCGTCCTTGCCGACCTTGTCGATCGCCTCGGCGATGAGCTCGCCGACCTGGGTGTCCTGGGCGGACAGCGAGGCAACGGCGGCGACGTCGTCCTTGCCCTCGATCTCACGGGCGATGGAGAGCAGGTGCTCGGAGACGGCGGCGACGGCCTTGTCGATGCCCTTCTTCAGGGCGGCGGGGCCGGCGCCGGCGGCGACGTTGCGCAGACCCTCGTTGACCAGGGCCTGGGCCAGCACGGTGGCGGTGGTGGTGCCGTCACCCGCGACGTCGTTGGTCTTGGTGGCGACCTCCTTGACCAGCTGCGCGCCGAGGTTCTCGTACGGGTCGTCGAGCTCGACCTCACGGGCGATGGTCACACCGTCGTTGGTGATGGTGGGGGCGCCGAACTTCTTGTCGATGACGACGTTGCGGCCCTTGGGGCCGATGGTCACCTTCACGGTGTCGGCAAGCTTGTTCACGCCACGCTCGAGCGAGCGGCGGGCGTCCTCGTCGAACTGCAGGATCTTCGGCATGGTTCCGTTTCCTCAGGGATCTACTGACTGCGTGAGCCAACAACCACGCCCCGGGCCCCTGTCAGGTGCTGACACGGATCCGGGGCGGGCTGGAACGACTTACTTCTCGATGATGGCGAGAACGTCGCGCGCCGAGAGGACCAGGTACTCCTCGCCCTGGTACTTCACCTCGGTGCCGCCGTACTTCGAGTACAGGACGATGTCGCCGACGGTGACGTCGAGCGGAAGACGCTGGCCGTCCTCGAAGCGACCCGGGCCGACGGCCAGGACGACGCCCTCCTGGGGCTTCTCCTTGGCGGTGTCCGGGATAACCAGGCCGGAGGCCGTGGTGGTCTCGGCGTCGAGCGGCTGGACCACGATGCGGTCCTCGAGCGGCTTGATGGCAACCTTGCTGCTGGCGGTCACGTCCGAGCTCCCCTTCGGAGATTACGGGGTTGTTCTACAGGTAGGAGCGACGATCGGTGCCTGCCGTCGCGGGGGTCAGGCACGCTTCGTCGCGTTAGCACTCACCCGGTGGGGAGTGCCAGGAACGACCATAGGCGGCCGTTAGCACTCAGTCAACCAGAGTGCCAACGGCGTGGCTCGCCGATCGCGGAAACCGGTGTGGCGTGCAACCGGATGATCCGTTGACTCCGGGCAGCCGTCGAACCGGGCAGCGGCGAACTGACTACCCGTGAACTGAGTAGCCGTACTCATGTGCGGGCGCCCGCCCCGCGGAAGACTGCTCCCGTGTTCGCCTACCCATCGGTGCCACCCCCGCCCGCCGATCCCGGGCCCGCCGAGCCGCTCCTCCCGCCCAAGCCGCGGGGCCCGCTCGTGGACCTCCTGCTCACCGTCGTCCTGGTCGCCCTCGAGGGCGCGCTGGCGGTGGTGGGCCTCTACGCCCTGCTGATCCGAGCGTGGGACACCGGCGGCAGCACCGGGCCGAAGCCCTACGACTGGGTCCCGGTCCTGGCCGTCGCGGGGTTCGCGGCCGGACTGCTGCTGGTCACCGTCCTGGCTTGCCGCAGCCGACTGCCCATCACCGCCACCGTGCACGGGATGCTGCTGGCCGGGCTGCTGCTCCTGGTGGCCGGCGGCTACGCGTACGACCACCGGCACGACACCCGCCCCACGCCGCTGCCCTCGGACTACCGCCCCTGCTTCAGCGGCAGCAACGACTGCCCCGGCGGCTGAGCGCGGCGCCCCGCTCGTCACGGGACAATGGCCCCGTGGAGATCGAATCGTTCCGAGCCCTGCTGACCGACGAGGGCCAGACCCTGCTCGCGGAGCTGCGCGAGTTCAAGCCCGGCCAGGAGCTGACGCTGGCCACCCGGCTGCGGCGCGAGCACCCGGCCGAGCTGGTCTCCGCCGCGCTCGCCCAGGCGCAGCTGCGGCAGCGGGCCCGGGCGAAGTTCGACGAGGACGCGGACGCGATGTACTTCACCCCGAACGGCGTCGAGCAGGCCACCCGCCGCAGCGTCGGCGAGTGGCGGGCGCAGCGCTTCGCGGCGCTCGGCGTGAAGACCCTCGCCGACCTCTGCTGCGGGATCGGCGGCGACGCGATCGCCCTCGCCCGCGCCGGAATCGCCGTACTGGCCGTCGACCGGGACCCGCTGACCTGCGCCGTCGCCGAGGCGAACGCCGCCGCGCTGGGCCTGGCCGAGCTGATCGAGGTGCGCTGCGAGGATGTCACCCGGACGGACGTCACCGGGTACGACGCGGTCTTCACCGACCCGGCCCGCCGCACCTCGAAGGGCCGGGTGTTCGACCCGGAGGCGTACTCACCACCACTCTCCTGGGCTGTCGACGCGGCCCGCCGTACCCCGTTCGGAGCACTCAAGGTCGCGCCCGGCATCCCGCACGACGTCGTCCCCGAGGGCGCGGAGGCCGAGTGGATCTCGGACCACGGCGAGGTGAAGGAGGCCGGGCTCTGGTTCGGCACCACGCCCGCCGAGCCGCACCGCGCCACCCTGCTCCCCGGCGGCCACACCCTCACCGGCGGCCGTCTCCCCGACCCGCTCGCCGGCCCGGTCCGCCGCTACCTCTACGAGCCGGACGGCGCGGTGATCCGGGCCCACCTGGTGGCCGAGGTCGCCGAGCAGGTGGGCGGAACGCTGATCGACCCGATGATCGCCTACCTGACCTCCGACCGGCTGGTCCCGACGCCTTTCGCCCACGCGTACGAGATCACCGACGTGCTCCCGTTCAACGTCAAGAAGCTCAGGGCGATCCTCCGCGAGCGCAAGGTCGGCACCGTGGTGATCAAGAAGCGCGGCATCTCGATGACCCCGGAGGACCTCCGCCGCCAGCTCAAGCCGAGCGGCCCGGAGACGGTGACGGTCATCCTGAGCCGGAAGGGCGACGGGCATCTCATGATGCTGGGTCAGCCCGTGGGCGCCTGAATGTAGTCCTCCAGCCTGGCGACCGCGAAGCCCTGCTCCTGAATCCTGCTCAGCAGCTCACCGAACATCTGCGTCATGGTCTCGCCCTTGAGGTCCTTCGGACCCCGGAAGTGGGCCAGGATGATGTCTCCGGGCCTCAACTTCTTGTCGGCGGCCTGGTACTGCATGTCGTGGATCTGCATCGACTCGCGCCACAGCACGATCGCCCGCGGACCGCACTGCTGCACCGAGGTGTTGAGGGTGGGCGTGTGCGCGCCGTCGCCGTACGGCGGGCGGAAGAGCAGCGGGGCCTTGCCGTACTGCTGGGTGAGGGCCGCCTGGTCGTCGCAGACCTCGGTCTTCTGCCTCTCCGCCGGGATCTTGCTCATCACCGGGTGGTCGACGGTGTGGTTCTGGATGTGGTTGCCGAGGGCCTGCAGCGGCTTGAAGTAGCCGTAGTCGTCCTTGACGATGTCGCGGGTCAGGAACATCGAGATCGGGACCTTGAGGTCGTTCATCATCTCGACGAACTTCGGGTCCTTCTCGGCGCCGTCGTCGATGGTGATGAAGACGACCTTGTCCTTGGTCGGCACCTCGCTGAAGACCGGCACGGTCCCCGTACGGGCGAGCTTGATCGGCTTGTCCGCGGGCGCGGCGGGCGCCTGCGGCAGCGGCTGCAGGCCCCACTTGGCCCAGCCGGTGCCCTGCGGCGCGGCCGAGGCCGAGCTTGAGGCCGCCGGTGCGCCGGGAGGGGCACTGGACTTCACCGGCGGGGCGGCCGGAGTCCCCGACGCGCTGCTGCACCCGGTCAGAGCCGCCATCAGGGCAAGGGCCCCGGCTCCGTACGTCCTCGTCCTGCCCCACCCGTGCGTCTGCACCGTGCTCCCCCGCGTCGTTCAGTGAACTCTCAGGAAAGCACGCTACTCGACGTGCTCACTGGTGAAGCTCCACCGGTGCACGGGTCGCCCGAGCAGTTCGCCCGGCGGGTCCGGGACGGGCAGCGGCTCGCCCGCCCACCAGGTGATCAGCAGCACCCTGTCCCCCGAGGCGGTGAACACCTCCGTCCGCAGGAGCCCGGCCGCACCGCGCAGTTCGGGCAGTGCGGCCTCGTGCACCCAGCGGTGCAGCTCGGCGCCCCGGCCGTCGGCCGCGCGGGCCTCCCACATGGCGGCGAGGGTCACCCCAGAGCCCGGTGCGCGGCGGCGTGCAGATCGGTGTGCGGCACCGACACCTCGGTGACGGGCAGCGAGGAGTCGGCCGAGAGGTCGAAGGCCGAGGGCGCGCGGTTCCGCCAGACCATCTCCGAGCCGAGGGCCGCGACCATCGCGCCGTTGTCCGTGCACAGGCCGGGGCGCGGTACGCGCAGCACGATCCCGGCCCGGTCGCAGCGCTGCTGCGCCATCTCCCGCAGCCGCGAGTTGGCAGCCACCCCACCGCCGATCATCAGATGATCGACGCCGTTGTCCTTGCAGGCCTTCACGGCCTTGCGCGTGAGCACATCCGTCACGGCCTCCTGGAAGGACGCCGCGACGTCGGCGATCGGCACCTCCTCCCCTGCCCGGCGCTTGGCCTCGACCCAGCGCGCAACCGCCGTCTTCAGGCCGGAGAAGGAGAAGTCGTACTCGGGGTCCTTCGGCCCGCTCAGACCGCGCGGGAAGGCGATCGCCTTCCGGTCGCCCTCACGCGCCGTCCGGTCGACCACCGGGCCACCCGGGAAGCCCAGCCCGAGCACCCGCGCGACCTTGTCGAAGGCCTCGCCGGCCGCGTCGTCGATGGTGGCGCCGAGCGGCCGGACGTCCGTGGTGATGTCCTCGCTCAGCAGCAGCGACGAGTGGCCGCCCGACACCAGCAGGGCCATCGTGGGCTGCGGCAGGCGGCCGTGCTCCAACTGGTCCACGCAGATGTGCGAGGCCAGGTGGTTCACCCCGTACAGCGGCTTGTCCAGCGCCCAGGCGTACGCCTTCGCCGCCGAGACGCCCACCAGCAGCGCACCGGCCAGCCCGGGGCCCGCCGTCACCGCGATGCCGTCCAGGTCCGTCGCCTTGACGCCCGCCGTGTCCAGCGCGCGCTGGATGGTCGGGACCATCGCCTCCAGGTGCGCCCGGCTGGCGATCTCGGGGACGACGCCGCCGAAGCGGGCGTGGTCGTTGACGCTCGACGCCACCGCGTCGGCCAGCAGCGTGGTGCCGCGGACGATGCCGACGCCGGTCTCGTCGCAGGAGGTCTCGATGCCGAGGACGAGCGGTTCGTCAGCCATTCTGAGTGTCCTTCAGGTCGTACTGCGGGTTCTCCAGACGCATCACGAGAGCGTCCACGTTGGCGGGCTGGTAGTACCCGCGTCTGATGCCGACCGGCTCGAAGCCGAAGCGCTCGTACAGCCGCTGGGCACGCACGTTGTCCACCCGCACCTCCAGCAGCAGCTCGGCGCAGCCGCGCCGGGCGGCCTCCGCGATCAGCTCGGTCAACAGGGCGGCGCCGAGCCCCGAGCCCTGGTACCTGTCGTCGACGGCGATGGTCTGGACATCGCCCTCGCCACCCACCGCCATCAGCCCGGCGTAGCCGACCACGGCTCCGTCCTCACCGATGGCGACGGTGTAGTGCCTGGTACCGCCGGCATGCGCCTCGGCCAGCTCGGACCAGTACATGCCGTGCGACCAGGCGTCCTCGGGAAAGAGCCGTAGCTCCAGCTCCATCACCGGCTCGATGTCCCACCAGCGCATCGGGCGAAGACCGGTCACGCGGGCAGCACCGCCTTGTAGCCCGCCGGCACCTGGGCGTCCGGACGGCGCAGGTAGAGCGGGACGTTGGGGAGCAGCTCCCGCCCGGCGGCCAGCTCGCCGGCCGCGAAGTCCGCGAGGGCACCGGCCGAGACGTGCTCGGGCCCGCGCGCCCCCGGGAAGCTCTCGGGGTAGAGCAGCGCGCCCGCCCCCACCGACTGCGCCTCGGGCGTCAGCTCCGCGGGCCGGTCCACCGCGGGCCCCTGGACCCGGCGGCCCTGGGCGTCGTACGAGGCCCAGTAGACCTCCTTGCGGCGCGCGTCCGTGGCGGCGGTGAACGGGCCGGTCAGCCCCTCGGTGCGCGCCTGGTGGGCGATCGCGTCCAGGGTGCAGACGCCGTGCACGGGCACCCCGAGCGCGTGCCCCAGCGCCGCCGCGGTGACCAGACCGACCCGCAGACCGGTGTACGGGCCCGGGCCGACGCCGACGGCGATGGCGGTGAGCCGGTGCTTGTCGACGCCGGCCTCGCTCAGCACCCGGTCGATGGCGGGCAGGAGCAGTTCCCCGTGCCGTCTGGCGTCGACCTGGAAGGCCTCGGCGAGGACGGCCGTGCCGTCGTGGACGGCGGCGGTGACGGCGGGGGTGGCGGTGTCGAACGCGAGCAGCAGCACGGGGTCAAGGTTAGAGGGTCGCCGAGCTCGGCATTTCGTACCGCCCGGGAACACACGTCCGGATCGGTCCGGCGGATCACCGCAGACCTGGCACGATGGGCCGGACAGTACGAGCTAGCGGTGGGAGCGCACGTGCCGAAGACGCGTCCTGGAGTGGTGGTCACCGCCCTGACCGTGGGGGCGATGGCCGGGGTGGCCCTGCTGGCCTACCAGGCCAACGGCGCCGAGACACGCTCGCCCGCCGCGAAACCGGCGACCAGTACCGCCGCGCCCACGCCGACCGCCAGTGCGAGCCCGACCGCCGCCGCCCTGCCCGCCAACTCCGGCACGGGTCTGCGGGTGGTCTACTCGCTCGGCTCGCACCAGGTCTGGCTCGTCGACCCGAAGAAGACCCCCCAGGTCCTGGCCTCGTTCAAGGTCACCCCCGGCTCGGTGGAGCCGACGGCCGGGACCTACACCGTCTACAGCCGCACCGCGACGGGCTCCGGCACCGACGGCAAGCTGATCGAGCACGTGGTCCGCTTCACCCAGCAGAACGGGACGGTCTTCGGGTTCAGCGCCGCGCTGGACGGTTCGACCGCACCGCCCGACCCCAAGCTGAGGACCGGTGGCATCCGCTCCGGCCGCACCGACGGCCAGAGCCTCTGGGACTTCGCACCCAACGGGACCAAGGTCTACGTGATCGCCTAGGCGGCCCGGCCGACAAGTGGGCAACGGGGTACCCCAGGGGCGCGGGGAACTGCGCGCAGCGGTAGGGCACAGGCCGGTGCCTTCCGGTCTCGGGCGGTTCCCCGCGCCCCTGAGGTGGCTGCCCGGCTACCCGTCTACCGGCGGAGCCCTACGCGGCCGCCCGGGGAGACTCCTCCCGCTTCGCCTCTTCGTGCCTCGGCGGGGTGGAGACCGCTGCCGCAGCCGCACAGGCGGCCAGCAGCGTACGCATCGGGACGGCCTGATCGTCCTCGCGGGCCCGCTCCTGCGCGGTGGGCTCCGCGGCGGGGGTGGTGCTCGACATGGCGCCTCCCTCGTTAGGTAGACCTAACCCATCCCACCATGTCGTGCCCCGGCCCGCAACACCTTGCCGACAGTCTGTCGGGAAGGTGCTCAGCCTTCACTCAATCCGGTGAGATCGACGCCGTCCCAGCGGGCCCCGACGCCGGTCAGCGTCACCTCGCGCGGGTCCGAGTCGTCGTCGGCCGTCCCGCCCAGGGCGCGCTCGATCCGCACCTCCAGCCGGTCGTCCGTCAGCTGCTCGACCTTGCCCTCGCCCCACTCCACCACGACCACCGACTCCGGCAGCGAGACGTCGAGGTCCAGGTCCTCCATCTCGTCCAGCCCGCCGCCCAGCCGGTACGCGTCCACGTGCACCAGCGCCGGACCACCGGTCAGCGAGGGGTGCACCCGGGCGATCACGAAGGTCGGCGAGGTCACCGCTCCGCGCACGCCCAGCCCGACGCCCAGGCCCCGGGTCAGCGTGGTCTTGCCCGCCCCCAGCTCCCCCGACAGCAGCACCAGGTCCCCCGGGCGCAGCAGCCCGGCGAGCTCCAGGCCGAGCCGGTTCATCCGCTCGGGGGTGGCAACGGTGATGACGGTCTGCGAACCCATCGGGGCCCTTCCGGAGGAGGTCATGCGTCTTCTCGAATGTCCCGTACGGCCTGCGGCAGGGGCGCCGCACCCGCGTGCTCGACGGCCCGCTGGAGCAGCCCGGCCAGCCGGCGGTCCACCGTCTCGGGACGCTCCAGCATGACCAGGTGCCCGGCGTCCTGGACCAGCTCCAGCTCCGCCTCCGGCAGCGCCGCGGCAATCGCCTCGCTGTACTCGGGCGGCGTGAGCAGGTCCTTCGTGCCGGCCAGTACCAGGGTCGGGATGCCGCTCAGCGCGGCCAGGGCGGCGGTCTTCTCGTGGGCGCCGAAGGCCGGGTAGAACTCGGCGACCACATCGATCGGGGTGGCGTCCAGCAGCTGCTCGGCGAAGCGGGCGACGGCCGGGTCCACGTCCTTCGTCCCGAACGAGAACCTGCGGTAGAAGACCGCGGCGAAGTCCGACCCGAACCTGCGGGTGGCCTCCACCAGCTCGACCTGACGGCCCAGCAGCCTCACCACGCCCGGGGCCATCCGCTTTATCAGCTTGGCGCCGACCGCGGGCAGCCCCAGCGTGACGGAGTTCCAGTCGCTCGCCAGGGTGCCGACCAGCGCGACCCCGGCGACCCTCTCCCGGAACAGCTCGGGGTGCTGGTCGGCCAGCGCCATGATGGTCATACCACCCATCGAGTGGCCGACCAGCACGATCGGCCCCTCCGGGGCGACCGCGTCGATGACGGCCTTGAGATCTCCCCCGAGCTGGTCGATGCTCGCGGGCTCGCCCGCCAGGTACGAACGCGACCGCTCCGACCTGCCGTGGCTGCGCTGGTCCCAGAACACCAGCCGCATGCCCTCACGCAGCGCCGCACGCTGGAAGTGCCAGCTGTCCTGGCTGAGGCAGTAGCCGTGGCAGAAGATCACCGTCAGCGGCTCCGCGGTCCGCGCCTCCGGCGCCCCGAAGCTCCTGCGGCTGCTCGCCCTGACCAGCGCACCGGACCCGCCGAGCAGTCCCGGCAGACCGCTGCGGTCGACGGACCCGTCACCCCGCCGCCGGGAGAACCACCCCCGCTTGGCGGGAGCCTCCTCCGGATGCACCAGCACCGGGCCCGCCCAGCCCGTCCCGTCGGACTCGACGTACAGCTCGGTCCCGTCCGGCGCGGCCACGGTCCGCGGACGCCCGCGCAGCGAACCGTACGGCGCCGCGGCGTCCAGCTCCTCCCGGGCCCGCCGGCGCATCGCCCGGCCCACTGTCAGCCGCTCTATCGCCACGCCCGCCGCCGCACCGGCGGCGACCACGCCGACCGAGATGCCGATCAGCCCGGCCCGGCTGACCCCCGCCGAGGCGGTCTCGGCGGCCCGGGCGACCGCGGCGACCGGGTTGCTGTTCGACTCGCTCATAGCCCTGTCCCACCCACATAGCGGCGCGGCACCCGGGCGCCGATCCGCGTGACGATCTCGTACGAGAGCGTGCCGCAGGCCCGGCCCCAGTCCTCGGCGGTCGGCTCACCGCGCTCGCCGTTGCCGAAGAGCAGCACCTCCTCGCCGACCTCGGGCGTGTCCCCGCCCAGATCCACCACGAACTGGTCCATCGCGACCCGCCCCGCCACGGTCCGCCACTTGCCCGCGACCTGCACCGGCCCCGTCCCGCTCGCATGGCGCGGAATGCCGTCCGCGTACCCGAGCGGGACCAGGCCCAGGGTGGTCTCGCCGGGCGTCACGTAGTGGTGGCCGTAGCTGACCCCGTGGCCCCCCGGCACCGTCTTGACCAGCGCCAGCCTGGCCGTCAGCGACATCACCGGGCGCAGCCCGAAGTCCGCCGGGGCACCGACCTCGGGGACCGGCGAGAGCCCGTACATCGCCAGCCCGGTGCGGACCATGTCGTAGTGCGACTGCGGAAGCAGCAGGGTGGCCGGCGAGTTCGCCAGGTGCCGCACCTCGGGCCGGGCACCGGCCCGCTCGGCGAAGTCCAGTGCCGCGGCGAAGCCGTCCAGCTGCGCCTGGATCGACGGATGGCCCGGCTCGTCCGCGGCCGCGAAGTGCGACCAGATCCCGACCACCCGGACCAGGCCCTCGGCCTGCGCGCGCAGAGCCGCCGCGACCAGCTCCGGCCAGTCGTGCGGCTGGCATCCGTTACGGCCGAGGCCGGTGTCCGCCTTCAGGTGCACCCGGGCCGTGAGACCCGTCTCCCGTACCGCCCGGAGCAGCTCCTCCAAGGCCCAGAGGCCGCTGACCGAGACGTCGACATCCGCCCGCAGCGCCTGCTCCCAGGGGCCGCCCGGGGTCCACAACCAGCACAGGATGCGGGCCTGCTCACGGCCGATCCCGGCCGCACGCAGCGCCAGCGCCTCCTCGGGCGTGGCGGTGCCGAGCCAGCCCACGCCGGCCGCGACGGCCTCGCGGGCACACTGAACCGCACCGTGGCCATAGGCGTCCGCCTTGACCACGGCCATCAGTTCAGGGCCGCTCGTACGCGCCCGAAGCGCCGCGAGGTTCCCCCGCAGGGCGGCCAGATCAATGGTCGCCTCGGCGCGGACCCCACGGGTGAGGGCGGCCGTACCGGTCGTGTTCGCAGTTGTCATCGCGTATCAGTCTCCCAGACCGGCCCCCCTGCCCCACGAACGCCCCAACGGGCGCGGCGTCCGACCTCCTACGACGCGGCCGACCGCCCCCGGGTTCCGCACCGTTCAGCCCCGCACCGTTCAGCCCCGCACCACCCGCCACGCACTCCCCAGCCGCGCCGCGACGTCCAGCGCGGTGACCGGGCCCCCGCCCGCTGCCGCTTCCCGCCCCCCCAGCCCGTGCAGATAGGCGGCGGCCGAGGCCGCGTCCAGCGTCCCCAGCCCGGCCGCGAGCAAGGACCCCGCCAACCCGGCCAGCACGTCGCCGCTCCCCGCCGTGGCCAGCCAGGAAGTCCCCGTGGGATTCACCCGTACCTCCCCGGTGGGCTCGGCGACCACGGTGGTCGAGCCCTTGAGCAGGACGGTCGCCCGGTACTCCGCCGCCAGGCGGCGTGCGCTCGCCAGCCGGGCGGCGGCCAGCTCGTCGGCCGCGGGCGGAGCCTGTGCCGTGGCCCCCGCGAGCAGGCGGGCGGCCTCGCCCGTGTGCGGGGTGAGCAGCGTCGGCGCCGTACGCCCCGCCAGTGCCGCCGGCCCCAGTCGTGCCAGCTCCGTCAGCCCGTCGGCATCCACCAGTACCGGCACCGGGCTCGCCAGCGCCTCCTCCAGCGCCCGAGCGGCGCCGTCCCCGCCGCCGGGGCCGACCACCCAGGCCTGCACCCGCCCCGCCCCGGCCGGCCCGCCCTCGGTGACCAGCACCTCGGGGAAGCGCCGCACCACCTCCTCGGCCGCCGTACCGACGTACCGCACGGCGCCCGCACCGCCCCGCAACGCGCCGGCCACCGCCAGCAGCGCCGCTCCCGGGTACCGTGCCGAACCCGCCGCGACCCCGACCACCCCGCGCCGGTACTTGTCGCTCTCCACCGTCGGTACCGGCAGCATGCCCGCCAGGTCATCGTGCTGAAGGGCCGTCACCCCCGCGCCGGGCAACGCCAGCCCGATGTCGACCAGTTGCACGATCCCCGCGTACGACGCACCGGGGTCGACCAACAGCCCCGGCTTGTAGGTGCCGAAGCAGACCGTCACATCCGCCCGCAGCGCCGCGCCCGGCACCGCCCCGCTGTCGGGGTCCACACCGCTCGGCACATCCACGGCCACGACCACCCCGCGCCGCTCCGCCGCCGCGTACGGCTGAGCCTCCGGCCGCAGGCCGCCGCGGCCCCCGATGCCGACGATGCCGTCGAGCACCAGATCGGCCCGCGAGAACTCCCCCTGATCCGTCGTCACCCGGCCGCCCGCGGCCCGCAGGGCGGCCAGCCCGCCGGTGTGCACCCGCTCGGGCGCGAGCAGCAGCGCGCTCACCGCCGCCCCGCGCCGGGCCAGCCGCGCACCCGCGTACAGGGCGTCGCCCCCGTTGTCCCCGCTGCCGGCCAGCACCACCACCCGGCTCCCGTACACCCGCGGCAGCAGCCGGGCGCAGGTCGCGGCCAGCCCGGCCGCGGCCCGCTGCATCAGCGTGCCCTCCGGCAGCCGGGCCATCAGCTCGGCCTCCGCGGCCCGTACCTGCTCGACCGTGTGTGCGTGGCGCACGACGCCCTCCCGGGGCTCAGCCTTCGGCGATCACCACCGCCGACGCTACGCCCGCATCGTGGCTCAGCGACACATGCCACGACCTGACGCCCAGTTCAGCGGCCCGTGCCGCGACCGTCCCGCTCACCCGCAGCACCGGCCGGCCCGAGTCCTCGGTGTGCACCTCGGCGTCCGTCCACCGCAGCCCACCCGGCGCCCCCAGCGCCTTGGCCAGCGCCTCCTTGGCGGCGAACCGCGCGGCCAGCGAGGCGATCCCGCGCCGCGCCCCCGACGGCAGCATCAGCTCCGCGTCGGTGAAAAGCCGCTCCGCCATCCCGGGCGTCCGCTCGATGGACGCCCCGAACCGCTCGATCTCGGCCACGTCGATGCCGACCCCGATGATCACCCTGAAACTCCTCCGCGACAGACGCCTGCTGCCCGGACCTTACGGCACACTTTCGAGTGAGAACCGCTTCGAGCCCCCGCCTGTGTCGGTCCGTACGCCTACCGTGTTCCGCGGCAAGGACCAGCAGGAGGGAGAAAGGCCATGGTCGCCATGCCAGCCATCGAGCGTCCGCTGTCCTCCGAGGAGGAACAGGTCCTCCAGTCGTTCCTGGAGTTGGACACCCCAGCGGGCTTCAAGGCCGAGCTGATCGAGGGCGAGATCGTCGTGACCCCACCGCCGAACGGATCCCACGAGACGGCGTTCGCGCTGCTCATCAGGCAGTTCATCCGCCAGGCCGCGATCGATCTGGACATCGCCGGCAACAAGGGCCTGATCGTTCCCAAGGGCCGGTACATCCCCGACGGCACGATCAGCCCGGTCGGACACTTCGAGGATGCGGACTCCTGGGCAGATGCGGCCGGAGTTCTGCTGGTCTTCGAGATCACGTCCAGCAACCCGACCAAGGACCGCGAGGCCAAGCGACGTGGTTACGCCGCTGCGGGAATCCCCTGCTACCTGCTGATCGACCGCAGTGACAGGAGCGCCACCCTGTTCACGGACCCGTCGGAGGGCGACTATCGCGCTCACGCTCAGGTCCCGTTCGGCAAACCGCTCGACCTGCCGGCCCCGTTCTCGTTCGCGCTCGACACGGCGCCCCTGCGGTAGAGCGCAGCCACCGCAGGGGCACCTCGTCGACTACTCGACCGTGACCGACTTCGCCAGGTTGCGGGGCTGGTCGACCTCGTGGCCCTTGGCCGTGGCCAGCTCGCAGGCGAACACCTGCAGCGGGACGGTCGACACCAGCGGCTGCAGCAGCGTCGGGGTGGCCGGGATGCGGATCAGGTGGTCGGCGTACGGGACGACGGCCTCGTCGCCCTCCTCCGCGATCACGATGGTCCGCGCGCCACGGGCCCGGATCTCCTGGATGTTGGAGACGATCTTGTCGTGCAGGATCGACCGCCCGCGCGGCGACGGGACCACCACGACCACCGGCAGCCCGTCCTCGATCAGCGCGATCGGCCCGTGCTTGAGCTCGCCCGCCGCGAAGCCCTCGGCGTGCATGTACGCCAGCTCCTTGAGCTTCAGCGCACCCTCCAGGGCGACCGGGAAGCCCACGTGCCGGCCCAGGAACAGCACCGACTTGGCGTCGGCCAGCGAGCGCGCCAGCTCCCGCACCGGCTCCATGGTCTCCAGCACCTGCTCGACCTGCTTCGGCGCGTCGCCGAGCTCGCGGATCACCGCGGAGATCTCGTCGCCCCACTTGGTGCCGCGCACCTGGCCCAGGTACAGCGCGACCAGGTAGCAGGCCACCAGCTGCGTCAGGAACGCCTTCGTCGACGCCACCGCGACCTCGGGGCCGGCGTGGGTGTACAGCACCGCGTCCGACTCGCGCGGGATGGTGGAACCGTTGGTGTTGCAGATCGCCAGCACCTTGGCGCCCTGCTCGCGCGCGTGGCGCAGCGCCATCAGGGTGTCCATCGTCTCGCCGGACTGCGAGATGGCGATGACCAGCGTCCGGTCGTCGAGGATCGGGTCCCGGTAGCGGAACTCCGAGGCGACCTCGACCTCGCAGGGCACCCGGGTCCAGTGCTCGATCGCGTACTTGGCGATCATGCCGGCGTGGAACGCGGTGCCGCACGCCACGATCACGACCTTGTCGACGGTCCGCAGGTCGGCGTCCGAGATCCGCAGCTCGTCGAGCGTCAGCCGCCCGTCGGTGCCGATCCGGCCCAGCAGGGTGTCGGCGACGGCCTTCGGCTGCTCGGCGATCTCCTTGAGCATGAAGTAGTCGTAGCCGCCCTTCTCGGCGGCGGAGGCGTCCCAGTCCACGTGGTACTCGCGCACCTCGGCCGGGCTGCCGTCGAAGTTGGTCACCGTCACGCCGTCGCGCCGCAGCTCCACGACCTGGTCCTGGCCCAGCTCGATCGCCTCGCGGGTGTACGCGATGAAGGCGGCCACGTCCGAGGCGAGGAAGTTCTCGCCCTCGCCGCGCCCGACCACCAGCGGCGAGTTCCGCCGCGCGCCGACCACCACGTCCGGAGCGTCCGCGTGGACGGCGACCAGAGTGAACGCGCCGTCCAGCTGGCGGCACACCACCCGCATGGCCTCGGCGAGGTCACCCTCGTACGCCTCGCCCAGCAGGTGGGCGACGACCTCGGTGTCGGTCTCCGAGCGCAGGGTGTGGCCGCGCTCGGCGATCTCCGCGCGCAGCTGCGCGAAGTTCTCGATGATGCCGTTGTGGACGACCGCCACCCGCTCGGTGTCGTCCAGGTGGGGGTGGGCATTGGCGTCGGTCGGACCGCCGTGGGTGGCCCAGCGGGTGTGGCCGATGCCGGTGGTGCCGCCGGGGAGAGGGACCTCGGCGAGCGACTTCTCAAGGTTCGCGAGCTTGCCGGCCCGCTTGTCGGTGGCAAGGCTCCACTGCCCGTCGGCGCCTCGCGTCTGGACGGCCACACCGGCTGAGTCGTACCCGCGGTACTCCAGCCGCTGCAGGCCTGCGATCACTACGTCCAGGGCCGTCGATGAGCCCACATATCCAACAATTCCGCACATGCGTGCCAGCATAAGCGCGGCCGGTCTCACCCTGGTCACGCTCGTTGCGACGGTGCGTGACCGACACCACAGCTCCCACCGGGGCCGCTACGGCCCACAATGGAGGATGTGCTGACCGAACTCTGTACGCGGGGCGCCCCCACCACGCCCACCCCCTCCCCGTACGTGGATCTGGACCGGGCCGAGTGGAGCGCCCTGCGCGAGCGCACTCCGCTGCCGTTGACCGCCGAGGAGGTCGAACGGCTGCGCGGTCTCGGCACCGCCCTGGACCTGGACGAGGTCAGGGACGTCTACCTGCCGCTGTCCCGGCTGCTGAACCTGTACATCCACGCCACCCACGAGCTGCGCGGCGCGGTCGGTACCTTCCTCGACACCCCGGACACCGAACGGGTCAGAACGCCCTTCGTGATCGGCGTGGCCGGCTCGGTCGCGGTCGGCAAGTCCACCACCGCCCGCCTGCTGCAGGCCCTGCTGGCCCGCTGGCCGGAGCACCCCCGGGTCTCCCTGGTGACCACCGACGGCTTCCTGCTCCCCAACGCCGAGCTGCGCCGCCGCGGCCTGATGGCCCGCAAGGGCTTCCCCGAGTCCTACGACCGCCGGGCGCTGATGCGCTTCGTCGCGGACGTGAAGGCCGGCAAGGAGCAGGTCTCGGCCCCCGTCTACTCCCACCTGGTCTACGACATCGTCCCGGGCGAGCGGCTCACCGTCGAGCGCCCCGACATCCTGATCGTCGAGGGCCTGAACGTCCTTCAGCCCGCCCTGCCGGGCACCGACGGCCGAACCAGGCTCGCCGTCGCGGACTACTTCGACTTCTCCATCTACGTCGACGCCCGCACCGACGACATCGAGCG
This sequence comes from Kitasatospora atroaurantiaca, assembly GCF_007828955.1. NCBI lineage: Bacteria > Bacillati > Actinomycetota > Actinomycetes > Kitasatosporales > Streptomycetaceae > Kitasatospora > Kitasatospora atroaurantiaca. The sequence goes on from NZ_VIVR01000001.1 coordinate 3,047,861, forward strand.
CTGGTACCTGGAGCGCTTCAAGAAGCTGCGGGACACCGCCTTCCAGGACCCGAACTCCTACTTCCGCCGCTTCACCGAGGTGCCCGAGGAGGAGGCGATGGAGTACGGCCGCCAGGTCTGGCGCACCATCAACAAGCCCAACCTGCTGGAGAACGTGCTCCCCACCCGGGGCCGGGCCACCCTCATCCTGCAGAAGGGCCAGGACCACAAGGTCCGCCGCGCGCTGCTGCGAAAGCTCTAGGCAGCAGGCCAACCACGTACAACCAGGGGCGCGGGGAACTGCGCGAGTTCGGAAGGTGCGGCGCCGTCACTTCCGAACTCGCGCAGTTCCCGCGCCCCTACTGGTTGCCCGGATCAGCCCAGGTGGGTCCGCACGGCCTCGGCCAGCCGACCGGCGACCGCCTCGGCCTGCACCTCGTCCGCGGCCTCGACCATCACCCGCACCAGCGGCTCGGTCCCGGACTTCCGCAGCAGCACCCGCCCGGTGGAGCCCAGCTCGGCCTCCGCCTCGGCGACCGCCGCGGCAAGCTCCTCGCAGCTGTCGACCCGGCTCCTGTCGACACCCTTGACGTTGATCAGCACCTGCGGCAGCCGGGTCATCACCGCCGCCAGATCGGCCAGCGACTGCTTGGTGGCGGCCAGGCGCGCGCCGAGCATCAGACCCGTCAGCGTGCCGTCCCCGGTGGTGGCGTGGTCCAGCAGGATCACGTGCCCGGACTGCTCACCGCCCAGCGCGTAACCGTGCTGCTTCATCTCCTCCAGCACGTACCGGTCGCCCACGGCCGTCTGCACCAAGTCGATGCCCTCGCGCTCCATGGCCAGCTTGAAGCCGAGGTTGGACATCACGGTGGCGACGGCGGTGTTGCGGCGCAGCGTGCCGGCCTCGCGCATGGCCACGGCGAGGATGGCGATGATCTGGTCGCCGTCCACCTCGTTGCCGTCGGCGTCGGCGGCCAGGCAGCGGTCGGCGTCGCCGTCCAGGGCGATGCCCAGGTCGGCCTTGTGCTCCTTCATCGCGATGCGCAGCTTGTCCAGGTGGGTGGAGCCGACGCCGTCGTTGATGTTGAGGCCGTTCGGCTCGGCGCCCAGGGTGTAGACGACCTCGGCACCCGCCCGGGCGAAGGCCTCGGGGGCGACCCGGGCGGCCGCGCCGTGTGCGCCGTCGATGACGACCTTGACGCCGTCCAGGCGGTTCGGCAGCACCGCGATCAGGTGGGCGACGTACCTGTCGAAGCCCTCGGTGTACTGGCGGACCCGGCCGACGGCGGCGCCGGTGGGGCGCTTCCAGTCCTCGTCGCCCACGCCGTAGCGGCGGTAGTGCTCCTCGATCGCGTCCTCGATCGCGTCGTCCAGCTTGTGGCCGCCGCGGGCGAGGAACTTGATGCCGTTGTCGGGCATCGCGTTGTGGCTGGCGGAGAGCATCACGCCGAAGTCGGCGCCGAGCGCGCCGGTGAGGTACGCCACGGCGGGCGTCGGCAGCACGCCGACCCGCAGCACGTCCACGCCCGCGCTGGCCAGACCGGCGATCACGGCCGCTTCCAGGAACTCCCCGGACGCGCGCGGATCACGGCCGACCACCGCGACCGGCCGATGCCCGTCGAAGGCCCCCGCGTCGCCGAGCACATGCGCCGCGGCCACCGAGAGGCCCAGCGCCAGTTCGGCGGTCAGGCTCTCGTTGGCCACACCGCGCACACCATCCGTACCGAAGAGTCGTCCCACAGCCCCATCCTCCGTCGCCAATCCATTGGCAAATCTCTCGCGGCTCCCCGGCCTCCGCACAGGCGTAGGGGAGAGAAAGCACGACGCCCCGGAGCACACGGGGTGCTCCGGGGCGTACGACTGCACCCACGGGGGTGCGAACCATCGCAGATGGTACGCCCCCCGGCGGAGGTGCTTAGCGCTTGCTGTACTGCGGGGCCTTACGGGCCTTCTTGAGACCGGCCTTCTTGCGCTCGACGGCACGCGCGTCACGCATCAGGAAACCGGCCTTCTTGAGGGCGGCGCGGTTGTTGTCCACGTCGGCCTCGTTCAGGGCGCGGGCCACGCCGAGGCGCAGCGCGTAGGCCTGACCGGAGACGCCGCCACCCGAGATGCGGGCGACAACGTCGTAGCGGCCGTCGAGCTCAAGGAGCTTGAACGGCTCGTTGACGGTCTGCTGGTGCACCTTGTTGGGGAAGTAGTTCTCCAGGGTGCGACCGTTGATCTTCCACTTGCCGGTGCCCGGGACGATGCGCACGCGGGCGATCGCCTCCTTGCGACGGCCGAGGCCGGCGCCGGGGATGGCCTCGCCGAAGCGGCCGGCCAGCGACTCGGTGGTGTAGGTCTCTTCCTCGGAGGTGTACTCGACGGCGTTCTCGTCGAACTCGACCTCGAGGGTGCTCTCGATGGCAGTCTCGGCCACGGTGTTCCTCAGCTCCTGCTGTTCAGTGATGGGGTTTTGGTGGCCGGAATTACTGCGCGACCTGGGTGATCTCGAACGGCACCGGCTGCTGCGCAGCGTGCGGGTGCTGGTCGCCCGAGTAGACCTTCAGCTTGGAGAGCATCTGACGGCCCAGGCTGTTCTTGGGGATCATGCCCTTGATGGCCTTCTCGACGGCCTTCTCCGGGTTCTTGTCCAGGAGGTCGTCGTAGCGGACCGAGCGGAGACCGCCCGGGAAACCGCTGTGGCGGTAGGCCATCTTCTGGGTCTTCTTGTTCCCAGACAGGTGCACCTTGTCGGCGTTGATGATGATGACGAAGTCACCAGTGTCAACGTGCGGCGCGTAGATCGCCTTGTGCTTGCCCCGGAGGAGGTTGGCGGCCTGGGAGGCCAGGCGGCCGAGCACGACGTCGGTCGCGTCGATGACGTGCCACTGACGCTGGACGTCGCCGGGCTTGGGGCTGTACGTACGCACGGTCGTAGCCTTCGCTTTTCAGTGAGTGAGTCCTGACAGGAGCACCTGGCAGAAGAGATCAGCCTGGTCCCGCTTGGACGCAATTCAAGGGGAGCCGCTGGTCATCGGCCTGGTATCTCCGGCGTACCGACCTCTCACGTGAGATGGAGCGAGCCAATACGCACAACAAGCGCCCAGCCTACCGGCCAGGCCGGTAGGGGTCAAAAACGGTCAGCGATCGCGCACCACGCGCGCCTCGTCCCAGACCGGCTCGGGCGCTTCGTACACCTTGCCGTCCGAGCCGAAAACCAGGAAACGGTCGAAGGTGCGGGCGAACCAGCGGTCGTGCGTCACACAGAGAACCGTGCCGTCGAAGGCCTCCAGACCCTCCTGCAGCGCCTCGGCGCTCTCCAGGTCGAGGTTGTCGGTCGGCTCGTCCAGCAGCAGCGCCGTCACCCCGGACAGCTCCAGCTTGAGGATCATCAGCCGCGCCTGCTGGCCGCCCGAGAGCGACTCGAAGCGCTGCTCCTCCTGGCGGTCCAGCTCGTAGCGGCGCAGCGCGCCCATCGCCGCCCCGCGGCTGAGCGCGTGCTCCTCCTCGACGATCGACCTGACGGTGCGCCCGAACAGCTCCGGATGGGCGTGGGTCTGCCGGAAGTGTCCGGGGACCACCCGCGCGCCGAGCTTCCAGGTGCCGCTGTGCTGCACCGACTCGTCCCCCGCGAGCAGCCGCAGGAAGTGCGACTTGCCGGAGCCGTTGGAGCCGAGCACCGCGACCCGCTCGCCGTAGAAGACCTCCAGGTCGAAGGGCTTCATCAGGCCGGTGAGCTCCAGGCCCTCCAGCGTGAGCGAGCGCACACCGGTACGGCCGCCCTTGAGCCGCATGGTGATGTTCTGCTCGCGCGGCGGCTCCTCCGGGCGGCCGGCCTCCTCGAACTTCTTCAGCCGGGTCTGCGCGGCGGCATAGCGGGTGGCGAGCGCGTGGCTGACCGAGGCCGCCTGGCGCAGGGTCACCACCAGCTTCTTGAGCTTGGCGTGCTCCTCGTCCCAGCGGCGGCCGAGCTCCTCGAAGCGCGCGAAGCGGTCCTTGCGGGCCTGGTGGAAGGATTCGAACCCGCCACCGTGCACCCAGACGCTGCTGCCGGCGGCGCTCGACTCGACGCTGATGATCTTCTCGGCGGTACGGGAGAGCAGCTCGCGGTCGTGGGAGATGAACAACACAGTCTTCGAGGTGGCCTTGATGGCCTCCTCCAGCCAGCGCTTGCCGGGCACGTCCAGGTAGTTGTCCGGCTCGTCGAGGAGCAGCACCTCCTCCGGACCGCGCAGCAGCGCCTCCAGGACGAGCCGCTTCTGCTCGCCGCCCGAGAGGGTGTTCAGACCGCGCCACTGGGCCTTGTCGAAGGACATGCCCAGGGCGGCCATGGTGCAGACGTCCCAGTCGGTCTCGTAGTCGTAGCCGCCGGCGTCGCTCCAGTCGGCGAGCGCCTGCGCGTACGCCATCTGCGTCTTCTCGTCGTCCTGCGCCATCATCGCCAGCTCTGCGGCGTCGACCGCCTTGGCGGCGGTGGCGATCCTGGCCGGCGCGACGGAGACCAGCAGGTCGCGTACCGAGGCGTCGGCGGGCAGGGCGCCCGGCGTCTCCTTCCGGTCCTCGCGGCCGGTGGTGCCGACGAACTGGCGCATCACGCCGAGACCGCCGCTGACCGTGACCGAGCCGCCGTGCGGCTGGGTGTCCCCGGCGATCATGCGCAGCAGCGTGGTCTTGCCGGCGCCGTTGGCACCGACCAGTGCGACGGCGGAGCCTTCGCCGACCCGGAAGGACGCGTCGTCGAAAAGCACCCGCCCGTCCGGCAGGTAGTACTCAAGGTGCGAAATCTCGACGTGTCCCATAGGTCGGATTTTGCTATGCCCGGCCTCCTGGGCCCAAACGGATTTCCGTACCGATTCGGTACACCCGCAAGGTGCGGTCCCGGCCATGCCCTAAAATTCGCGCTTATGAGCGATGGGTCGGCAGTCACACCTGAGTCGGGCGAGCAGCAGCCGCAGAACCCTTCTGCGATCCCTCCGCAGGCGGCAGCTCCCACTCCGCAGTTCCCCACACACACGCAGCCGCAGCAGGGCTTCGACCCGGCCGCGGGCTTCCCCCCGCAGGCCGCTGCGCCCAACCCCAGCTACGGCTACCCGCCCGCCCAGGGCGGCTACGGCTACCCCGCGGCGCAGGGTGGCTACGGCTACCCGCCGCTGGCCGCCCCGGCCGAGGAGCCGGACTGGTACTCGCTCGCCGAGCAGAACGAGGCCTCGAGCCGCAAGCGCAAGCGGCTGCTCCTCATCGGCGGCGGTGTGCTGGCGGCGGCGGCCGTGGCGGGGATCGTGGTCACCACGCTGATGGTGGGCGGCGACAAGACGCCCGACGCCGGCCCGTCCGCCTCGGCGAGTGCCAGTGGCAAGGCCTCGCCCTCCGCGAGCGAGACCGGGCCCGCCCCGACCACCCCGCTCGAGGTGATCAGCTCCACCCGGACGGACACCGCGAGCGTCACCCTGACCGCGCTGTTCCCGAGCCCCACGCTGAACCTGCAGGGCCGCCTCTACACCAAGATCGCCACCGATCTGGACAAGGACTGCAAGGCCGCCCCGGTCAACGGCCTGGAGCAGACCCTCCACTCGCTGGGCTGCTACAACGTCTACCGGGCGACGTACAGCAACGGCAGTGGTCTGGAGATCACCGTCGGCGTCGCGACCTTCGCCAGCGACACCAGGGCCACCAAGGCCAAGGCCGGTACCAAGGGCAACATCGCGCCGCTGGTGAAGGACACGGTCACCGCGTTCTGCCAGAACGGCGTGAAGTGTGCCACCACCCAGTCCTCCCTCGGGCGGTACGCCTATTTCACGATCGCCGGCCCGGCCGACGGCTCCGCCGTCTCCGACAAGGACAAGGCCGCGCTGGCGGCGGCCAAGGACATCTCCGGGTCGATCTACGAGAACCTGCTGGAGCGCGGCCGGACCGGCCTGGCCAAGGTCACCGGCTGAGCCGGGCCCGGCCCGCCGGTCCCGGTGCTCAGCCCGCCAGGCCCGGCAGGGTGCGCATCCGGCGGGCGGCCCGGTTCCGGTCCGCGAGCTGGTCGTCGGCCGGGTAGCCGACCTCCTCCAGCGTCAGCCCGTACGGGCGGATGACGTTGACGGCGGAGTTGCGCACCCCGCCGGCCAGCACCTCGCCGGGGAACTCCACCGGCCGGTGCCCGTCGCCGACCAGCAGCATCGCGCCGACCAGCGCGCGCACCATGTTGTGGCAGAAGGCGTCGGCGCGCACCGTCGCCACCGCCAGCGAGCCGGCCACCCCGGCCGTGTGGCTGTCGGCGGGCACCCGCTCCCAGTACAGGTCGAGCAGGGTGCGGATGGTGGTCGCGCCCTCGCGCTTCTTGCAGTACGCGGCGAAGTCGTGCTCGCCCAGCAGCAGCTTCGCGGCCTCGTTCATCTTCTCGATGTCCAGCGGCCGGTCGTGCCAGAGCACGTGCCCGCGCAGCAGCGGGTCGACCCCGCCCGGGTGGTCGGCGACCCGGTAGGCGTACCGGCGCCAGATCGCCGCGAACCGCGCGTCGAAGCCCGCCGGCGCCTCGGTCATCCGGTAGACCCGGACATCGCCCGGGAGCCGCCCGGCCAGCCGGCGCAGCAGCTTCTCCCCGTGCGCGGCCCACAGCTCGACCGGCAGGTCCACGTGCGCGACCTGACCCCGGGCGTGCACCCCGGCGTCCGTCCGGCCGGCCACCGTGAGGTCGTACGTCTGCTCGCTCCGGGTGACCACCCGCAGCGCGTCCTCGATCTCGCCCTGGACGGTACGGCGGCCGGGCTGGCGCGCCCACCCCGAGAACTCCGCGCCCTGGTACGCCAGGTCCAGCCGGATGCGGACGGTCCCGTCGGCCGGGCCCTCCTGCTGCTGCGGCGTCTGCTCGCAGTCCTTGAGCACAACTACTCCCAGTAGAAGGAACGGGCCCGCTCCCCCATCACTGGGAAAGCGGGCCCGAACTCACACCCAAAGGTGTCAGGCGGTCTCGGCCTCGGTGGCCTCGACGGTGGTGGCCTCGTCGGCCTCCTTGACGGCGCGCTTGGTGGCAGCCTCGGCCTCGCCGACGGCGGTCTGCGCGACGGTCAGGGCCTCGACCAGCTCGATCACGGCCATCGGCGCGTTGTCGCCGCGGCGACCGCCGATCTTCGTGATGCGGGTGTAACCACCCGGACGGTTCTCGTAGCGCGGCGCGATCTCGGTGAAGAGGGTGTGCAGCACAGACACGTCGGTGATCGTCTTGCGGACGATGCGACGGTTGTGGATGTCGCCCTTCTTGGCCTTGGTGATCAGCTTCTCCGCCAGCGGGCGCAGGCGGCGAGCCTTGGCCTCCGTGGTGGTGATGCGGCCGTACTGGAACAGCTCACGGGCCAGACCGGCGAGCAGCAGGGGCTCGTGGTGCGGGCCGCCGCCGAGGCGGGCACCCTTGGTGGGACGCGGCATGGATTAACTCCTTGAATCTCCGACTACGGCCGTACCAGGTACCGCAGCGGGCGTACGGGCACTGTTGCCCGGACGGCTTTCTTGCATCGAACGGGGGCGGCCCCGGGGCCGCCCCCATCCAAAATCAGTACTGCTCGGTCTCCGCGTAACCCGCGTCGTCCAGGTCGTCGGCGCCGAAGGCGTCGGCGGCAGCGGTCGGGTCGAATCCGGGCGGGCTGTCCTTGAGGGCCAGGCCCATGCCGGCCAGCTTCGCCTTGACCTCGTCGATCGACTTCGCACCGAAGTTGCGGATGTCGAGCAGGTCGGCCTCGGAGCGGGCCACGAGCTCACCCACGGTGTGGATGCCCTCGCGCTTGAGGCAGTTGTAGGACCGAACGGTGAGCTCGAGCTCCTCGATCGGCAGCGCCAGGTCGGCGGCCAGGGCGGCGTCCGTCGGGGACGGGCCCATGTCGATGCCCTCGGCGTCGATGTTCAGCTCGCGGGCGAGACCGAACAGCTCCACCAGGGTCTTACCGGCCGAGGCCATGGCGTCACGGGGGCGCATGGCGGGCTTGGTCTCGACGTCGACGATCAGCTTGTCGAAGTCGGTCCGCTGCTCGACACGGGTGGCCTCGACCTTGTAGGTGACCTTCAGCACGGGGCTGTAGATCGAGTCGACCGGGATGCGGCCGATCTCCTGGCCGGAAGCCTTGTTCTGCACGGCGGAGACGTAGCCGCGACCGCGCTCGACGGTCAGCTCCATCTCCAGCTTGCCCTTGCCGTTGAGCGTGGCGAGAACCAGCTCGGGGTTGTGCACCTCGACACCGGCCGGGGGCGCGATGTCGGCGGCGGTGACGACACCCGGGCCCTGCTTGCGCAGGTACATCACGACCGGCTCGTCGTGCTCCGAGGAGACGACCAGCTGCTTGATGTTGAGGATGAGGTCGGTGACGTCCTCCTTGACGCCCGGCACGGTGGTGAACTCGTGCAGGACACCGTCGATCCGGATGCTGGTGACAGCAGCGCCGGGGATCGACGAGAGGAGCGTACGGCGGAGAGAGTTGCCGAGGGTGTAGCCGAAGCCCGGCTCGAGCGGCTCGATCACGAACCGCGAGCGGAACTCGTCTACGACCTCTTCGGTCAGCGAGGGGCGCTGAGCGATCAGCATGTTTTCAGATCCTCCAGTTGTCTTCGGCACCCACTATTTGATGCCGAACAGAACCAGCGTACGGGGTCCTGAACAGAACAGGACCCCGTACGCGGTTTAAAGCAACACCCATGCCCGAAGGCGCTGCGTCAGACGCGGCGGCGCTTCGGCGGACGGCAGCCGTTGTGCGGGGTGGGGGTGACGTCCTGGATCGAGCCGACCTCGAGGCCGGTGGCCTGGAGCGAACGGATCGCGGTCTCGCGGCCGGAGCCCGGACCCTTCACGAAGACGTCGACCTTGCGCATGCCGTGCTCCTGCGCGCGGCGAGCGGCAGCCTCGGCGGCCATCTGCGCGGCGAACGGGGTGGACTTGCGCGAGCCCTTGAAGCCGACGTGGCCGGCGGAGGCCCAGGAGATCACGTTGCCCGAGGGGTCGGTGATCGAAACGATCGTGTTGTTGAACGTGCTCTTGATGTGGGCGTGCCCGTGAGCGACGTTCTTCTTCTCCTTGCGGCGCACCTTCTTGGCGCCGGCAGCCTGACGACCCTTGGGGGGCATAAGTCTGTTTCTCCTACTGAGGTGGTCGGTCCGCTAACCCGCGGGCCGGAGGGATGTCCGGTTAACGGGCGGACTACTTCTTGCCCGGCTTCTTCTTGCCGGCAATCGCGCGACGCGGGCCCTTACGGGTACGCGCGTTGGTGTGGGTGCGCTGACCGCGGACCGGCAGGCCGCGGCGGTGACGCAGACCCTCGTAGCAGCCGATCTCGACCTTGCGGCGGATGTCGGCGGCAACCTCACGGCGGAGGTCACCCTCGACCGTGTAGTTGGCGTCGATCCACTGGGCGAGCTTGACGAGGTCGTCCTCGGAGATGTCGCGAACGCGGATGTCGGGGTTCACGCCCGTCTCGGCCAGCGACTGCTGGGCGCGGGTACGGCCGATGCCGTAGACGTACGTGAGGGCGATCTCGATCCGCTTCTCGCGGGGGAGATCAACGCCGGCGAGGCGTGCCATTCATGGCTCCTGTGTTTCTTCAGAGGTCTTACGTGCCGCCTACTCCTTCGCCTCTCGACGATGGAGCCCCGGCCTCTGACCGGGGGTGGCAGTCCGTCCTGCGAGGGACGGATCGGGCAGCCCGCTTATGACGTTTTTCGCGTCGCGCGAAGTACTACGAGAAATGCGGGGAGGATCAGCCCTGGCGCTGCTTGTGGCGCAGGTTGTCGCAGATCACCATGACCCGGCCGTGGCGGCGGATCACCTTGCACTTGTCGCAGATCTTCTTGACGCTCGGCTTGACCTTCATGTTCAGGTTCTCCGGGTCTAGATCTGACGTTTGCTTACTTGTAGCGGTAGACGATCCGGCCGCGCGTCAGGTCGTAGGGGCTGAGCTCCACAACGACCCGGTCGTCCGGGAGGATACGGATGTAGTGCATCCGCATCTTGCCGCTGATGTGCGCGAGGACCTTGTGACCGTTCTGCAGCTCAACCTTGAACATGGCGTTCGGGAGAGACTCGATCACGGTGCCCTCGATCTCAATGGCGCCTTGCTTCTTTGCCATGAACTGCGAGATCCACCTTCCGGGACCGGCTACCGTATGCGGCACGCTCGTGCGAACCTGGGTTCACCCCGACCCCGAGGGGAAGAGGGCGTGCGAAAGCACGCTACGAGTGAGCCGACGGTCCATCGTACGCCACCGGGCCCGCTAACAGAAATCAGCGCACGGCCAGCGGCGCGACCTCGGCGGTGCAGGCCGAGCAGCGGCGGGCGGCCTCGGGGATCTCGGTGAGGCACTCGGGGCAGGGACGCTTCGCGACCTTGGGCTTCTTCGGCAGGTAGCGGGCGCTGGCCTTGGTGACCGGCAGCACCACGCAGAAGTACAGCACCGCGGCGGTCATGATGAACGCGATCAGCACGTTCAGGAACTGACCGTAGGGGAAGACGACCCCGCCGACCTCGAAGTGGTACTTGCTGAAGTCGCCGGCCGCGCCGACCACCACGCCGACCAGCGGGGTGAGGAAGGCCGACACGAAGCCGGTCACCACCGCGGTGAAAGCCGCACCGATGACGACACCGACCGCCATGTCGATGACGTTGCCGCGCATCATGAAGTCCCGGAAGCCCTTGAGCACTGCTCTCCCCTTTGGTCCTGTACGTCTGTGAGTCACTAAAAATAGGACAAAGGGCCTGGAGGAAGAAATCCTCCAGGCCCTGACGAGGCGTCAATCAGGCCAGCGGGTCCGGTGCCGCCGTCACGCCGAGGGCCGCCAGCGCGGCCTTGCCGCCGTCGAAGGCGGTCAGCACCAGCGGGCCCTGCTCGGTGATGGCCACCGAGTGCTCCCAGTGCGCGGCCCAGGTCCCGTCATTGGTGACGACCGTCCAGTCGTCCTCCAGGACCGTGGTGTGCGGCGTGCCGAGCGAGACCATGGGCTCGATGGCCAGCACGGTGCCGGGGACGAGCTTGGGGCCCTTGCCGCGCCCGCGCTCCACGTAGTTCAGCACGTGCGGCTCCATGTGCATCGCGGTGCCGATGCCGTGGCCGCCGTAGCCCTCGGTGATGCCCCACTTGCCCTTCGGGGGAAGCGGCTGGCGGCGGATGAAGCCCTCGATCGCCTTGGAGACCTCGACCAGGCGGTTGTTCTTCTTCATCTGGGCGATACCGGCCCACATCGAGCCCTCGGTGACCTGGCTGAGCATCGCGACCTCGGGCCGCACCTCACCGACCGGGACGCTGATGGCGGCGTCGCCGTGCCAGCCGTCCACGATCGCGCCGCAGTCGATGGAGATCAGGTCGCCCTCCATCAGCCGCCGGTCGCCGGGGATGCCGTGCACGACCTCGTTGTTGACCGAGGCGCAGATCACACCGGGGAACCAGAGGCCGCCGTGGTGGGCGCGGAAGTTGGAGGTGGCGCCGTGGTCGGCGATGACCTTCGCCGCGATGTCGTTGAGCTCCTGGGTGGTCACCCCCGGGGCCACTGCCTCCCGGCAGGCCTTGAGCGCCTCGGCGACGACCAGGCCGGCCGCCCGCATCTTCGCGATCTGCTCGGGGGTCTTGATCTCCACCATCTGGTCACGCCTTCCACTGTTGTCCGCACGCCCGGTCCTTGCCGGGCGGCCGTGCACTCATACCACCGTACGACGCCGTACGGCCGCGGTGCCCCGAGCGGGGGCTCCGCGGCCGTACGGCACTGCCTGAGACTCAGACGGTCTTCTTCTGCTCCAGAGCGGCGACAGCGCGCTCGGTCACTTCGTCGACCTTGCCCAGCGCCGAGATGGTGACCAGCAGACCCTGCTGGTTGTAGTACTCGATGATCGGCTCGGTCTCGGTGTGGTAGACCTCCAGCCGCACCCGGACCGCTTCCTCGGTGTCGTCCGAGCGCTGGTAGAGCTCGCCACCGCACTCGTCGCAGACGTCCTCGACCTTCGAGGGGTTGTACACCACGTGGTACACGTGGCTGCCGTCGTTGCGGCACAGCCGGCGACCGGCGATGCGCTTGACGACCTCGTCCTCGGGGACCTCCAGGTCGAGCACGCCGTCCAGCGCGATCCCGGCCTCGGCCAGGATCTCGTCCAGGGCCTTGGCCTGGCCGATGTTGCGCGGGAAGCCGTCGAGCAGGAACCCGTGGGAGGCGTCGGGCTGGAGCATCCGGTCCTTGGCCATCCCGATGGTGACCTCATCCGGTACCAGGCGACCCGCGTCCATGTACGCCTTCGCCTCGAGCCCCAAAGGGGTGCCCTGGCTGATGTTGGCGCGGAACAGGTCTCCGGTGGAGATGTGGGGAATGGACAGGGTCTTGGCGAGCACGTGCGCCTGAGTACCCTTCCCGGCCCCGGGAGGTCCGACGAGGACGATACGCATCAGCGGAGGAACCCTTCGTAATTACGCTGCTGGAGCTGGCTCTCGATCTGCTTCACAGTTTCGAGTCCGACGCCGACGACGATGAGCACGCTGGTGCCGCCGAACGGGAAGTTCTGGTTCGCGCCGAAGGCAACCAGGGCGATCATCGGGATCAACGCGATCAGGCCCAGGTAGAGCGATCCTGGCCACGTGATGCGGGTGAGCACGTAGTTCAGGTACTCGGCCGTCGGTCGGCCGGCCCGGATGCCCGGGATGAACCCACCATACTTCTTCATATTGTCGGCAACTTCTTCGGGGTTGAAGGAGATCGCGACGTAGAAGAAGGCGAAGAACACGATCAGCACGAAGTACGTGGCCATGTAGATCGGGTGGTCGCCCTTGACGAAGTTCGTCCGGATCCAGGTCGCCCAGCCGGCCTGGCTGTTGGTCAGCTGGACCACCAATGCCGGGATGTACAGCAGCGACGAGGCGAAGATGACCGGGATGACACCGGCCTGGTTGACCTTCAGCGGGATGTAGGTCGAGGTGCCGCCGAAGGCCCGGCGACCGATCATCCGCTTCGCGTACTGGACCGGGATCCGGCGCTGGGCCTGCTCCACGAAGATGACCAGCATCACAACGATGACACCGACCGCGATGACGCTGAGGAACTCCACCCAGCCGTCACCGATCTTGCCCTGCTGCTTGATCGCCCACATCGAGCCCGGGAAGCCGGCCGCGATGGAGGTGAAGATCAGGATGGACATGCCGTTGCCGATACCGCGGTCGGTGATCAGCTCGCCGAGCCACATGATCACGGTGGTGCCCGCGGTCATGGTGATGACCATGGTGGCGATCCGGAAGACCGACTGGTCCGGAACGATCTGGTTGGCGTAGACACAGCCCGAGAACAGCGCACCGCTGGACGCCGTGGCCACGATGCCGGTGCCCTGGAGGACGGCCAGCGCGATGGTCAGGTAGCGGGTGTACTGGGTGATCTTGGCGGTGCCGGCCTGACCCTCCTTCTTCAGCGCCTCGAGCCGCGGGATCACCACGGTGAGGAGCTGCAGGATGATGCTGGCCGTGATGTACGGCATGATCCCGAGCGCGAAGATCGTCAGCTGCAGGAGCGCGCCACCGCTGAACAGATTGACGAGCCCGAACAGACCACTGCTCTTGGTGTCCTTGAAACACGCATTGACCGCGGTGAAGCTGACACCCGGTACCGGGATGTGCGCACCCAGCCGGAACAGCACCATGATGCCCAGCGTGAACAGCAGCTTCTTGCGCAGGTCGGGCGTCTGAAACGCCCGCGCGAACGCACTGAGCACGGTGCCTCCTGCGCCTCCCGCACGTCGTCGGCGGGAGGGTCGGTCCTGATGTGGGGAGCGGGCCGGTCCGGCCCTGGGGTTTGCGGGCCCCCGTACGGACAGCACAGGCAAGCCTGTGCGCAGCCTACAAGGGAACTCCACGGACTCTAACAGTGTGCGGCCACTCCGAAGAAGCGCGTACCGCTCCCGCCGCCGACTCGCACGCCGGGATGCCCGGTTTTGGCCGGGCTTGAGCAGTCGTCCGACACGAATCGAGCTGACAAAGACGCTGGGCCCGTACCTCTCGAAAGAGGTACGGGCCCAGCGTTGTGAAGCAGTGTCAGCCGATTGCCGAACCTAGGTTCAGAGCAGCTCGGTGACGGTGCCGCCGGCGGCGGTGATCTTCTCGGCGGCGGAGCCGGAGACGGCGTCCACCGTCACCTGCAGCGCCACAGCGATGTCGCCCTGGCCGAGGACCTTGACGAGCTCGTTCTTGCGAACGGCGCCCTTCGCGATCAGGTCGGCCACGGTGACCTCGCCACCCTGCGGGTAGAGCTCGGCCAGCTTCTCCAGGTTCACGACCTGGAACTGCTTGTGCGCCGGGTTCTTGAAGCCCTTGAGCTTCGGCAGACGCATGTGGAGGGGCATCTGCCCACCCTCGAAGCGCTGCGGAACCTGGTAGCGGGCCTTGGTGCCCTTGGTACCACGACCGGCGGTCTTACCCTTGGACGCCTCACCACGACCGACACGGGTCTTGGCGGTCTTGGCACCCGGGGCAGGACGCAGGTTGTGGACCTTCAGCGGAGAGTCCGCCATGTCAGTCAACCTCCTCGACCGTGACGAGGTGGCGGACGGTGTGGGCCATCCCGCGGATCTCGGGACGGTCCTCCTTCACGACCACGTCGTGCATGCGCTTGAGACCAAGCGAACGCAGGGTGTCACGGTGGTTCTGCTTGCTACCGATGTAGGACTTGGTCTGCGTGATCTTGAGGCGAGCCATCAGGCGCTCACCCCAGCAGCACGCGCCCGCAGCAGAGCGGCGGGAGCCACGTCCTCCAGCGGCAGGCCACGGCGGGCGGCGATCTCCTCGGGGCGCACGAGGCCCTTCAGAGCAGCCACGGTGGCGTGCACGATGTTGATCGCGTTGTCCGAGCCGAGCGACTTCGACAGGATGTCGTGAACGCCGGCGCACTCCAGGACGGCACGCACCGGGCCACCGGCGATAACACCGGTACCGGGGGACGCCGGCTTCAGGAGCACGACGCCGGCGGCCTTCTCGCCCTGGATCGGGTGCGGGATGGTGCCCTGGATACGGGGGACCTTGAAGAAGTTCTTCTTGGCCTCCTCAACACCCTTGGCGATGGCGGCCGGAACCTCCTTCGCCTTCCCGTAGCCGACACCTACGGTGCCGTCACCGTCGCCCACCACGACCAGCGCGGTGAAGCTGAAACGACGACCACCCTTGACAACCTTGGCGACACGGTTGATCGCGACGACGCGCTCAACGTAAGCGGTCTTCTCGACGGCGGGGGCGTTGCCCCGGTCGTCACGCTTACGGTCACGCCGCTCGCCACCGCCGGTGCCGCCGCCGGCGCCGCTACCGCGGCGCTGGGGTCCAGCCATTGGAATTACCTCTCTCGATTACGTCCGTCGACTGAGCCGACGAGCGGCTTAGAAGTCGAGCCCGGCCTCGCGGGCAGCGTCCGCCAGGGCGGCGATGCGCCCGGCGTAGCGGTTGCCTGCGCGGTCGAAGACGACCGACTCGATGCCGGCGGCCTTGGCGCGCTCGGCGACCAGGCTCCCGACCTTCTTGGCCAGCTCGGTCTTGTCGCCCTCGGTGCCCTTGATGGACACGTCGAGGGTGGACGCCGACGCCAGGGTGTGACCCTTGGCGTCGTCGATGACCTGGGCGACCATGTGGCGGTTCGAGCGCGTCACAACGAGGCGCGGACGCACCTCGGTGCCAACGACGCGCTTGCGAACGCGGATCGCGCGGCGCTTGCGGGCGGCGTTCTTGTAGCCGTTGCCCTTGCCGATCTTGACAGAGACAGTCATGGCTTACTTACCACTCTTTCCGACCTTGCGGCGGATGACCTCGCCCGCGTACTTGACGCCCTTGGCCTTGTACGGGTCAGGCTTACGCAGCTTGCGGATCTTGGCCGAAACCTCGCCGACCAGCTGCTTGTCGATCCCGTCCACGTGGAACTTGGTGGGCGACTCGACCACGAAGGAGATGCCCTCCGGGGCCTCGATCAGGATCGGGTGGCTGTAGCCGAGCTGGAACTCCATCGAGGAGCCCTTCGCAGCGACTCGGTAACCAACACCGCTGATCTCCAGCGACTTGCGGTAGCCCGCGGTCACGCCGGTGATCATGTTCGCCACCAGCGTGCGGGAAAGGCCGTGAAGGGCCTTCGACAGACGCTCGTCGTTGGGGCGGGTGACGAGCAGGGTGCCGTCCTCGCCCTTGCCGATCTCGATCGGCGCGGCGACAACGTGGGTGAGGGACCCCTTCGGGCCCTTCACCGAGACCGCCTGGCCATCGATGGTGACGTCCACGCCGGCGGGAACCGGGATGGGCAGCCGTCCAATGCGCGACATTGCTGTACCTCCGTTTCCCGAATTACCAGACGTAGGCGAGAACTTCTCCGCCTACGCCCTTCTTGGCGGCCTGCTTGTCGGTCAGGAGGCCGGAGGACGTGGAGATGATCGCCACGCCCAGGCCGCCGAGAACCTTCGGCAGGTTGGTGGACTTTGCGTAAACGCGCAGACCCGGCTTGCTGATGCGCTTGATGCCGGCGATGGAGCGCTCACGGTTGGGACCGAACTTGAGCTCGATGGTCAGCTTCTTGCCGACCTCGCCCTCAACCGGCTCCTCAACCTTCCAGGAGGAGATGTACCCCTCCTGCTGCAGGATCTCGGCGACGTGCGCCTTGATCTTGCTAGCCGGCATCGCCACGGTGTCGTGGTACGCCGAGTTCGCGTTACGCAGACGCGTGAGCATGTCTGCGATGGGGTCGGTCATGGTCATGATGGCCTCAGGCCTCTCTCGCCGTGGTTTCTCCGCGCCAGGTCCCCCCGCCGCACTCGAGGAGTGCGGGCAGGGGCACAGACGCAGGGGACCTGCGGCGTTAGTAAGACTGGGTGCGAGCCCTTCCAAAAAAGGGCCGCGTGCATCCATGGAGATGCCGCGGCAGGGGGCCCGACCCCACTACCTTACGGGAATCCCTTCGGGAACCCAAAAGTAGGGGGCCGGGCACCTCTGCTTCGCTTGTGCAGTGACGGGAACTGCCTGGATTACCAGGAGCTCTTGGTCACGCCCGGCAGCTCGCCGCGGTGCGCCATCTCACGGAGGCACACACGGCACAGGCCGAACTTGCGGTACACCGAGTGCGGACGGCCGCAGCGCTGGCACCGGGTGTAGGCCCGGACGCCGAACTTCGGCTTACGCTCGGCCTTCGCGATGAGGGACTTCTTCGCCATGTGCGGCTCACGCCTCCTTGAACGGGAAGCCCAGAGCGCGCAGGAGCGCCCGGCCCTCGTCGTCGGTCTGAGCGGTGGTCACGACGGTGATGTCCATACCGCGCTGACGGTCGACCTTGTCCTGGTCGATCTCGTGGAACATAACCTGCTCGGTCAGACCGAAGGTGTAGTTGCCACGGCCGTCGAACTGCTTGGGCGAGAGGCCGCGGAAGTCACGGATACGCGGCAGAGCCAGCGTCACCAGACGGTCCACGAACTCCCACATGCGGTCACCACGGAGGGTGACGTGGGTGCCGATCGGCTGGCCCTCACGCAGCTTGAACTGCGCGATGGACTTGCGAGCCTTCGTCACCGCCGGCTTCTGGCCGGTGATGGCGGTGAGGTCGCGGATCGCGCCCTCGATCAGCTTGCTGTCACGGGCGGCCTCGCCGACACCCATGTTGACCACGACCTTGACCAGGCCGGGGATCAGCATGACGTTCTCGTACGAGAACTGCTCCTGCAGCTGACCCTTGATCTCGGAGTTGTAACGCTCCTTGAGACGGGGGGCCACCTTCTCAACAGTCGTCTCAGACATCAGATGTCCTCACCGGTTCGCTTGGCAACGCGGATCTTGTTGCCCTCGTCGTCGAAGCGGTAGCCAACGCGGGTGACGACCTTCTTGCCGTCCTTCTCCACGACCAGCTGGACGTTGGAGACGTGCACCGGGGCCTCGACGGTGACAATGCCACCCTGAGTGCCCGGGCCCGGCTTGGTGTGCTTCTTGACCCGGTTGACACCCTCGACCAGGACCTTGTTCTCGGCGGGCATGGCCTGGATGACCTTGCCCTGCTTGCCGCGGTCCTTGCCGGTGATGACCTGGACCAGGTCACCCTTCTTGATCTTCATGCTGTTCGCCATGGTTAGAGCACCTCCGGCGCCAGCGAGATGATCTTCATGAACTTCTTGTCGCGCAGCTCGCGGCCCACCGGGCCGAAGATGCGGGTGCCACGGGGGTCACCCTCGGTGTTCTTGAGGACGACGGCGGCGTTCTCGTCGAAGCGGATGTACGAGCCATCCGGGCGACGACGCTCCTTGACGGTGCGAACGATGACGCACTTGACGACGTCACCCTTCTTCACCGAACCACCGGGGATCGCGTCCTTGACGGTCGCGACGATGACGTCCCCGATACCGGCGTAGCGGCGACCGGAGCCACCGAGAACACGGATGCAAAGGATCTCCTTGGCACCAGTGTTGTCGGCGACACGCAGTCGCGACTCCTGCTGGATCACAGCTTTCTCCTGATCGTCAACGAGAGTCGACGGGCCGGCCGCTGCTCACACCGGCGTCCCTGCGGGACCTGGTGCACATACGGCCGTACCACATCGGCTTCGTTACTTGGCCTTCTCGAGGATCTCGACGACGCGCCAGCGCTTCGTCGCGGACAGCGGGCGGGTCTCCATGAGGAGAACCCGGTCGCCCACGCCGCAGGCGTTCTGCTCGTCGTGCGCCTTCAGCTTGTTCGTACGGCGGATGACCTTGCCGTACAGAGCGTGCTTGACGCGGTCCTCGACGGCGACGACGACGGTCTTGTCCATCTTGTCGCTGACGACGAGACCCTCACGGGTCTTGCGGAAACCGCGCGTCTCGTTGGTGTTCTCAGTCATCAGGCGTTCTCCACCGTCTCGATGCCCAGCTCGCGCTCGCGCATCAGGGTGTAGATCCGCGCGATGTCCTTCCGGACGAGCTTGAGCCGTCCGTGGTTGTCGAGCTGCCCGGTCGCCGCCTGGAAGCGGAGGTTGAACAGCTCCTCCTTGGCCTCGCGGAGCTTGGCAACGAGGGCCTCGTTGTCCAGCTCACGAAGCTCAGCAGCCTTGGTGCCGGCCGACATCAGCTCTCACCTGCCTCGCGCCGGACAATCCGGCACTTCATCGGGAGCTTGTGAGCAGCGCGGGTGAGCGCCTCACGAGCCACCTTCTCGTTGGGGTACGACAGCTCGAACATGACCCGACCCGGGTGCACGTTCGCGATCCACCACTCCGGCGAACCCTTACCGGAACCCATGCGGGTCTCGGCCGGCTTCTTGGTGAGCGGGCGGTCCGGGTAGATGTTGATCCAGACCTTGCCACCACGGCGGATGTGACGGGTGATCGCGATACGAGCGGACTCGATCTGACGGTTCGTCACGTAGGCCGGGGTCACGGCCTGGATGCCGTACTCGCCGAACGCGAGCTCGGTGCCACCCTTGGCAGCGCCACGCCGCTTGGGGTGGTGCTGCTTACGGTGCTTGACCCTACGAGGGATCAGCATGAGGTCAGGCCTCCGTTCCAGTGTTCTCGGCAGCCGGCGCCTCGGTCACCGGGGCCGAAGCCTCGGTGCCCTGCGGACGACGGCCGCGGCCACCGCGCTCGCCGCCACGGGCACCGCGCTCGCCGCCACGCGCGGGGCGGGCGTCGGAGCGGGCCGGACGGTTGCCCGAGCGGGCAGCGGCGTTCTCAGCGCGGACCTCGGCGATGTTCTTGACGTCGCCCTTGTAGATCCAGACCTTCACGCCGATGCGGCCGAAGGTGGTCTTGGCCTCGAAGAAGCCGTAGTCGACGTTCGCACGAAGGGTGTGCAGCGGCACACGACCCTCGCGGTAGAACTCCGAACGGCTCATCTCGGCGCCGCCGAGACGACCGGAGCACTGGACCTTGATGCCCTTGGCGCCGGACTTCATGGTGCCCTGCATCGACTTGCGCATGGCACGGCGGAACGACACGCGGGAGGACAGCTGCTCCGCGACGCCCTGAGCCACGAGCTGGGCGTCCAGCTCGGGGTTCTTGACCTCGAGGATGTTCAGCTGGACCTGCTTGCCGGTCAGCTTCTCGAGGTCGCCGCGGATGCGGTCGGCCTCGGTGCCACGGCGACCGATGACGATGCCGGGGCGAGCGGTGTGGATGTCGACGCGGACGCGGTCGCGGGTGCGCTCGATCTCAACCTTCGAGATGCCGGCACGCTCCATGCCCTTCGTCATCATGCGACGAATGGCAACGTCTTCCTTGACGTAGTCCTTGTACAGCTTGTCGGCGTACCAGCGGGACTTGAAGTCCGTGCTGATGCCGAGGCGGAACCCGTGCGGGTTAACCTTCTGGCCCATTACCGGGTCCCTTCCTTGCTGCTGACGACCACGGTGATGTGGCTGGTCCGCTTGCGGATCCGGTAGGCACGGCCCTGAGCACGCGGACGGAACCGCTTCAGGGTCGGACCCTCGTCAACGTACGCCTCGGAGATGACGAGGTCGTCCACGTTGTTGTGGTTGTAGTTGTGCGCGGCGTTGGCAATGGCGCTGTCGAGCACCTTGCCGACCGGCACGGTGGCTGCCTGCGGAGCGAAACGCAGGACGGCCTGGGCCTCCGTGGCACTCATGCCACGGATGAGGTCCACCACGCGGCGGGCCTTCATGGGCGTGACGCGGATGTACCGCGCCTGGGCCCTGGCTTCCATGGTTGTCCCCTTGCTGGTGTAAGTCATTGAGTCGGTACTTCGCTGGCGACTAGCGACGCTTCGACTTGCGGTCGTCCTTGACGTGACCGCGGAAGGTACGCGTCGGCGCGAACTCGCCGAGCTTGTGGCCGACCATCGACTCGGTGACGAACACCGGGACGTGCTTGCGGCCATCGTGAACCGCGATCGTGTGACCGAGCATGCTCGGGCTGATCACGGAACGACGGGACCAGGTCTTGATGACGTTCTGGGTACCCGCCTCGTTCTGAGCGTCCACCTTCTTGATGAGGTGGCCGTCGATGAAGGGGCCCTTCTTGAGACTGCGCGGCATCTGACCTGCTCCTAGCGCTTCTTGTTGGTCTTGCGGCGGCGCACGATGAGAGCGTCCGAAGCCTTGCCGGGCTTACGGGTGCGACCCTCCTTCTTGCCCCACGGCGAAACCGGGTGGCGACCACCGGAGGTCTTGCCCTCACCACCACCGTGCGGGTGGTCGATCGGGTTCATGGCCACACCACGCACGGTCGGGCGGACGCCCTTCCAGCGCATACGGCCGGCCTTGCCCCAGTTGATGTTCGACTGCTCGGCGTTGCCGACCTCGCCGACGGTCGCGCGGCAGCGCGCGTCCACCAGGCGGATCTCACCGGAGGGCATGCGCAGGTGCGCCATGCGACCCTCACGGGCGAGCAGCTGGATACCGGCACCGGCGGAGCGGGCCAGCTTGGCACCGCCACCCGGACGCAGCTCCACAGCGTGGATGACGGTACCCACCGGGATGTTGCGCAGGGGCAGGTTGTTGCCCGGCTTGATGTCGGCCGTGGGGCCGTTCTCAATCCGGTCACCCTGACCGAGCTTCGCGGGGGCGATGATGTAGCGCTTCTCGCCGTCCGCGTAGTGCAGGAGCGCGATGCGCGCGGTGCGGTTGGGGTCGTACTCGATGTGCGCGACCTTGGCCGGCACGCCGTCCTTGTCGTGACGACGGAAGTCGATCACGCGGTAGGCGCGCTTGTGACCGCCACCCTGGTGGCGAGCAGTGACACGACCGGCGTTGTTACGGCCGCCCTTGCTGTGCAGGGGGCGAACCAGCGACTTCTCCGGCGTGGACCGCGTGATTTCTACGAAGTCGGCCACGCTGGAGCCACGACGGCCCGGCGTAGTCGGCTTGTACTTGCGGATGCCCATTTGGCTCTCTCGTCCTCGTCCTTAACGACGATCCGTCTCTCCGTCAGGAGGAGACCGGACCACCGAAGATGTCGATGCGGTTGCCCTCAGCCAGCGTCACGATGGCGCGCTTGGTGTCCTTGCGCTTGCCAAAGCCCGTCTTGGAGCGCTTGCGCTTGCCCTGACGGTTGAGCGTGTTGACGGACTCGACCTTGACCGAGAAGACCGCCTCGACGGCCTGCTTGATCTGGGTCTTGTTGGCACCGGGCGACACGACGAACGTGTACTTGTTCTCGTCGAGGAGCGAGTAGCTCTTCTCGGAGATGACCGGCTTCACCAGGACGTCACGGGGGTCCGTGAACGTCTTGCTCGTGATCTCTGCAGCCATCAGGCGGCGCTCCCTTCGAGCTCGCCCTCAGCAGCCACAGCCTTGGCGGACGCGGCGGGACCCGCCACGAAACGCTCGAAAGCAGCCTGGGTGAAGACCACATCGTCGGAGACGAGCACGTCGTAGGTGTTCAGCTGACCGGCGTCCAGGATGTGCACGTTCGGCAGGTTGCGAGCGGACTTGAGGCCCAGCTCGTCCGCACGCTCGACGACCAGAAGGACGTTCTTGCGGTCGGTGATCTTGCCGAACAGACCCTTGGCGGCCTTGGTCGACGGCGCCTCGGTCGCAACAACGTCGGTGATGACGTGGATGCGGTTGTGGCGGGCCCGGTCGGTGAGCGCACCGCGGAGAGCGGCGGCGATCATCTTCTTCGGGGTCCGCTGCGAGTAGTCGCGCGGCACGGGACCGTGCACAACGCCACCGCCGGCGAACTGCGGCGCACGGGTCGAGCCCTGACGGGCGCGGCCGGTGCCCTTCTGACGGTACGGCTTCTTGCCGCCACCGCGGACCTCGCCACGAGTCTTGGTCTTGTGGGTGCCCTGACGGGCCGCAGCGAGCTGCGCCACGACGACCTGGTGCATCAGCGGAACGCTGACCTTCGCGTCGAAGATCTCGGCCGGAAGCTCGAGGCTGCCGGTCTTGTCGCCAGCCGGCGACAGGATGTCAATGGTGCTCATTTCCTCACAGCCCCTTCGCCGCGGTGCGGACGAGGACGAGGCCGCCGTTCGGGCCCGGGATTGCGCCCTTGATGAGCAGCAGGCCCTTCTCCGCGTCAACGGCGTGCACGGTCAGGTTCTGGGTGGTCACGCGCTCGTGGCCCATCCGACCCGCCATACGCATGCCCTTGAACACGCGGCCCGGGGTGGCGCAGCCACCGATGGAACCGGGCGAACGGTGCTTGCGCTGGGTGCCGTGACCGGCGCCGAGGCCCTTGAAGTTGTGACGCTTCATGACACCGGCGAAGCCCTTGCCCTTGGAGGTGCCGGTCACGTCGACCTTGACACCCGCCTCGAACAGCTCAGCGGTGATCTCCTGGCCGAGGGTGTACTCGGACGCGTCCGAGGTACGCAGCTCGACCAGGTGGCGGCGCGGGGTGACACCGGCCTTGGCGAAGTGGCCCGCGAGGGGCTTGTTCACCTTGCGGGGGTCGATCTCGCCGAAGCCGATCTGCACGGCGTCGTAGCCGCTCGCGCTGTCGGCGGTGTGAACCTGGGTCACGACATTGGGCCCGGCCTTGACGACGGTCACCGGCACGATCCGGTTGTTCTCGTCCCAGACCTGGGTCATGCCGAGCTTCTCGCCCAGGATGCCCTTAATCTGCTTTGCCATCTTCGTCGCGCCTCTCAGAGCTTGATCTCGATGTCGACGCCGGCCGGAAGGTCGAGGCGCATCAGCGAGTCAACGGTCTTCGGGGTCGGGTCGAGGATGTCGATCAGACGCTTGTGAGTGCGCATCTCGAAGTGCTCGCGCGAGTCCTTGTACTTGTGCGGCGAGCGGATGACGCAGTACACGTTCTTCTCAGTGGGCAGCGGCACCGGGCCCGCGACCTGCGCACCAGTGCGAATGACCGTCTCGACGATCTTCTTCGCCGAGGAGTCAATCACCTCGTGGTCGTAGGCCTTGAGCCGGATGCGGATCTTCTGTCCCGCCATGGCTACTCAGTAGTCCTTTGTGTCGTCTGCTGCTTCTACTGCCGGAGTCGGCCGGGTGGCTTGGTCCGGTGGCGCCCCTGGGTGGTTACTCTCGCGGTTTCCCTCCGACCCACGCGGTCGGGCGTGTCGCCGTCTCGCTTGCAAAAAATCCGACAAGAGGTTCCCCTCCTGCGGACTTCCCACTGGATCGGTGAGGTCTTGCACCCACCAGGCGCCGGGTCGAGGCCCCGCCCACGCTTCCCGGAAGATTCCCGTACGTCCGCCCCGCAGCTGCCGCGGTGTCGACTACACACCACTGCATTCACACAAAGCACGTGAACACATGAACGGCCATCACGGGAACGACGAGTACATGGGACTCGCTTCCGGTCCTCCCGGCGGGAGGCGCGCAGCATCGGCACTCAACCGAGCAACTTGGCTATCTTGCCATACCGGGCATGCCGGACGCCAATCGGGGGCGCAAGAGCGTACCCACGGGCGGGCAGCTGTCAAACCGAGCGCGGCACGGGACATGGCGCGCTCCCTCGCGGCACACTTTCGAGTGAGGCACATCTCGTTCCGCGCATGAGCACCCGCGCCGCTGCCTACGGTGAGTGACGGCTGCGCGCACCAGGACCGACCGAGGAGGACGCGCCATGGCCGCCATGCCATCCATCGAGCAGCCGAACGCGGGGCTGTCCAGGTCCGCGGAGGACGAGCTCCTCGACGCCTTCCTGAACCTCTCCACCCCGGCCGGCTTCCGCGCCGAACTCATCGAGGGGGAGATCGTCGTGACCCCGCCGCCGGACGGCAACCACGAAGCGGCCTTCGCGATCATCAGCAAGCAGCTCTACCGGATGTCGCGTGACGAGGTCCACGTCAGCGGCGCCAAGGGGCTCATCACCCCACGGGGGCGCTTCATCCCGGACGGCACCGTCGGCCACGAGGGCCTCTTCGACGACCAGGAGCCGTGGATGCCGGCTGCGGGCGTGCTCCTGGTCTTCGAGATCACGTCCAGCCGGCCGTCGACCGACCGCGAGGCCAAGCGCCTCGGCTACGCCGCCGCCGGCATCCCGCTCTATCTCCTCGTCGACCGCACGGACGGCGCGCTCACGCTGTTCTCCTCGCCGGAGAACGGCGACTACCGCGACCTGAACCGGGTGTCCTTCGGCAAGCCGCTGGAGCTTCCGGCGCCGTTCGCGTTCACGCTTGACTCGGCCCTCCTTGGCTGACGGCGCGTCGCATACTGCGAGGTCCGCGACGGCGCCTGGACCGCCGAGCTCGCCGGTGGCATCCTCAAGAGCTGGCCTGCAAAAGACCACCGCATACCCAGGGGAATGCGGTGGTCTCGCCATAATTCTATGACCCGATGTGGATCTCCCGGATATCACATCTCGAGGTTTCTACGTATAACCGTTCAGATAGACGTCCACGAGGCCATTTTTCGCATCACCGATGAGAAGTCGGAACCGGACTTCCGGGTCTTTCCCCTTTGGCTCAACGCTTCTCGGGTTCGCCACCTTCGAAAGATCCCAGGGCTGTAGCTCGCGCCCTGACTCCGAAAAAGCTCCAAGCCCTGGCATCAAATGCCTTGAGATGAGATCCCCCGGTTTGATCACAATGACATCCAATCCCGCCCGGGCGCCAAGCGGCCTGGCCGCGCTTCGGTCCTCGATCGCAATGAATTGGCTATCAAGCCACTCGTTCACCATGTTTGAAGAACCCGTAAATCTCAAGGCGACATTCACGTCAAGGAGAGAGGAGTCGAGGCATTCCGCTCCGGAGGCGCCGTGTGGAACGGAAATCGAAGCATGCTTCTCCAGCTTGCGACACGCATCGAGGGAGTCGGTGTGAACCGCCGAGCGAGGCGCCGACGAGCACGATGACAGGACGGTAATAGCCAGAGCAAGTCCGAGCAGACTCAAGGCGTCATCAGACCTGCCGAAATTGTTGAGATAACTCAGGCTTCTCCACTGCATAGGAGCTCCAGAATTGAGGGCTGGATTTGACCTCATGAACCTAGGGAATCCTAGCGAGGTCAGGACGATTGAGGGATGATGGGAAATCATACGTCGTCATATAGTCATCCGCCTCAATCTGGGCTTTAGCCAGGGCTACGACCTGCTGCGCAGATTCGGTCCTGCGCAGCATCGCCGGGATGGTGTCAACCCTCAGATCAGTCCCGATGGTCTTCGGCGGAAGGTGCGCCATCACCTCGTGAGCAATCCCGATCGCGGTCTCATTGTTAGCCAAATCGGCCAGATGGTCCGTAGTTTCCGCGATCGAGTTCCATGCCTCATGGGCATCTGCGAAATATTCGGATACCTCAGATCCCATCTCCACCTCCATCTCAGCGCGCCAGATGAAGTGTCGAAACGCGTTTCTCCTCCCAGGGTGAGCGGTTTCAATTTCGTTTGTTATCACGCCACTAGAAGTCTCCAACGCCCACGTACTGATGTCTTTATAGTCTTTACATCCCACCGGATGCTCAACACACGCCATGGGGCGTGTTCGGTGACGTCAAGGCGGCGACCGCGTCCAACCCCGGCACAGTGGTGAGCATCGCAATGGCCGGCGTCGACGCCGGGGCGGCCAACCATATGCAGTTCGTGGCCGTGAACAGCGCAGGGACGATCTACCACAGTGTGCGCAAGACGACCGGCTCATGGACCACGATGGGCAACGTCACCACCTACGTTCAGGGCACCCTTTACGGGACCCCCAAGTCGGTCATCGCCGCAGGCGACTGACCTGCACCGAACGGAGACACCAGTGGGCCGCGGCTGCTGAGCCGCGGCCCACTGGGCTGCCATTCAGGAGAGGTATCAGATCTCCGAGCGGCGGAGCGCGAAGAGGACGTTGTTGCGCTTCGGGGGGACGCGGGTTTCGCAGACGACCGAGAGCCCCGGCAGGGCGCGGGTGATGACGGCGAGCAGCTGGTCGCGGTCGGCGAAGTCGACGTTCTTGTCGCCGGAGACGTAGCGGTCGGCCGTGTATGCCATCAGGTGGGCGAAGTCGGAGCGGCGCTCCCACTCCTTCACTATCAGGGTGCCGCCCGGGGCAAGGAGGGCCTCGGCGTCGCGGAGGAGCGCGTCGCGCTGGGCCGCCGGCACGTGGTGCAGGACGTCCACGACCAGGACGAGGTCGAAGAGGGCCGGGCCCTCGGCGCGCAGGTCGTGAGAGTAGACGGAGCGGAACTCTGCGCGGTTACGGTCGCCGCGGAAGAGCCGGCCCGGGTTGTCCATCACGTCGATGCCGACGTACTCGGCGTCCGGCAGCGCACCGACCAGCCGTTCGGCGACGGCGCCGTCACCGCAGCCGATCTCCAGGATGCGCTTGGGCTTGCTGAGGCTCAGCAGCGTGGTGGCGAGGCTGTCGAGGTCTATGAACACCGACCGGTAGAGCTCAGCCGCGGGTATCTCGTACTTACCGAGCCGACGGCGGACGACGGTGGTGATTCCCATGCGATCTCTCCGAGACGTACGGCGTGCTCCTGTCGACGGAAGTCTGACAGCCGGGCGACGGACCGCTTTCAGCGGGGGTGATGCGACAGCCAACCAGTTGACCAGAGATCAACGGACCGTTATTGCATGACTACCAGACGGAGCGGCCGTGATAGTTTCGCGGCGCCGTCCGATCGAACGAAGAGACGGCGGGGGGAGCAGTACATGGGGAAGAAGCCGGCAGGATCCGGCAGCCTCGCCGGCGCGTGGTCGCAACGCAACGGCTTCGGCGCCCTCCGGCTCCTGCTGGCGCTGGCCGTCATCGCCTCGCACTCGTTTCCACTCGGATTCGGCAGGCCGAACATGGGTGCGGCTGCGACCAGAGGGCAGACGGATGTCGGCACGCTGGCTGTGTGCGGTTTCTTCGTGCTGTCCGGGCTGCTGATAACCCGCAGCGGGCGGCGCCTCGGTGTCGGCCGCTTCCTCTGGCACCGAGCACTGCGAATACTTCCCGGGCTGTGGTGCTGCCTGCTGGTGACCGCGCTAGTCGTGGCACCGCTGGTGGCATGGCACGAGGGACGGGATCTCTCCGCCTGGTGGTCGCGCCCCGACGGGCCATGGAGTTACCTGGCAGCCAACTGGACCGTGACGGTCCACCAGTACGGGATTGGCGGACTGCTCGCTGGGAATCCGCACCCGGGGGCGTTCAACGGCTCGATCTGGTCTCTGAGTTACGAAGTGCTCGCGTATCTGGGCGTGGCCCTGCTAGCCGCACTCGGCGTGCTCCGACGGGCTCGCTGGGTAGTCCTGCTGCTTGCCATGAGCGGGGTCGCGCTGCTGACGCAGCAGGCCGTTCGGTACGACGGGCTGCGCGCACCGACCTACGCGGCACACGGCGAGTTGTTCACCCTGCCGGTCTTCGGTACCGGAAACACGGCTCAGTTGGTCCCTCTCTTCTTCATGTTCTCGCTCGGCGCGCTGGCCGAACTGTTCCGCGAGCGCTTCCCGATCAACCGGTTCGCCGCTGGCGTCGCTGCCGGCGTGCTTCTGCTGTCCCTACGTCTCGGTGGCTTCACCCTCGTCGGGCTCCCCGCTGTCGCGTATCTCCTGATCTGGTCCGCCGTCCGGATGCC
This sequence comes from Kitasatospora atroaurantiaca, assembly GCF_007828955.1. Classification (NCBI taxonomy): domain Bacteria; kingdom Bacillati; phylum Actinomycetota; class Actinomycetes; order Kitasatosporales; family Streptomycetaceae; genus Kitasatospora; species Kitasatospora atroaurantiaca. Next base: position 3,076,205 of record NZ_VIVR01000001.1, read on the forward strand.
CACGCTCCTGTGCCGCATCGGGGCCAAGAACGACTACTCGTACGGCCTGTACATCTACGCCTTCGTCGCACAGCAGGTCCTCACCGACCTCGGCGTCAGTCGCTGGGGCTACTTGCCCTACTTCGTCCTCTCCACGCTCTGCGCGATGGGAGCCGCCGTCCTCTCCTGGTATCTCGTCGAGGCTCCGGCACTACGACTCAAGAACGTGCTGACGCCTCGGCGCGGCGAACCTGTGCGTGAGCCCCAGCCCGAGGAGGAGAGAAGGCGTAGCCCGAGGATGCGCTGCACGAGTTCGTCGCCGGCAGGCGGGCAGTGCTCTTCCGCAGTGCTTTCCTGCCGTGCGGGGGGCCGGGGCGAGGCAGAGGGCCTCGTCCGGTCGAGACCAGAATGATCGGTCAGGAGGTGCGGATCGGCTCGGCCTCGGGCTGCGCCGAGACCGCAGGCGTACGCAGCGCGGCGCGGCGCAGGGCCCAGACCATGACGAGCGCGGTGGCGGCGGTGCCCGCAGTGAAGGCCACCGTGACGCGGGTGGCGACGTCGCCCGGCAGCGTGGTCACCCCGCACAGGACGGCCGTGCCGACGAGCCAGGAGGCGAGTTGTGCGCGGTGGCGGTGCTGCACGATCAGCGCCTGACCGAGGACCTGGGCCAGCAGGTAGCAGAGCGTGCCGAGCGAGAGCCAGAGGAAGTCGAGGTGTGTCAGTACATCGGGTGCCGCGAACAGGATCCGGATCAGCCAGGGTCCGATCAGCACGGCGGGGATACCACCGCAGACGGACAGCAGGGTGACCGCCAGGCAGGCCTTGCGGAGCATCCGCACGAAGCCGGCGTGGTCTCCGGCTGCGGCGACACTGCTGAGGCCGGAGAGCAGTGAGGCCTGCAGCGCGGCGAAGACGAAGAGCGGCACCCTGGCCAGGACCAGGGCGTTGAGCAGCGCCGCTACGAGGGCCACCTCGGTGGGCGCGAGCAGCTGCGTGCTCATCACCACGGCGTTGACCATCATCTGAGCCAGCAGCGTGGAGCCGATCAGCGGCCCGAAGCCGCGCAGCAGGTCGGGCCAGCTGATCGGCGGGCCCGGCAGGGAGGCGCGCACCGTGGTCGGCAGGGTGACCGCGAAGGCGATCAGCGGGGCCACCGCCAGGATCAGGCTGAAGGCGAGGGCCGAGTGGAGCCCGGCGGCACCGCAGGCGAGCGCCAGCAGTATCCGCAGACCACCGTCGATGGCCAGCTGAGCTCCGTAGGCGTTGAACCGACCCAGGCCTGCGAGCACGCCACGGGTCATGAACGTCAGGGCAAGCCCGATGAAGGCGCCCCCGAGTGCCCAGACCAGCTGCAGACTCCCGTGGAAGAAGCGGTCTGCCACCAACCGTTCGAAAAGGGCCAGCAGACCCACCACCACGGCCAGGAATCCAGCGGTCAGCACGGCCGCACGGCGCAGGACCGGCGCGGCCCCGTCGCCGTGCACGGCACGGGCCGCGACGATCCGGGTGAGCTCCTGTTCCAGCGGGAAGAAGAGCCCCATCCCCACGGACATCACTATCGTCCAGAGGACGGAGACCCCGGCCATGTCGGCGGTCGAGAGGCTGTGACCCGCCACCGCCAAGTGAACGTACGAGGCGGCGCCGAGCACGACGGTGCCGGCCGCGACGAGCTTGGTACCGGGCGGCAGGGCCTTGCCGATTGTGGCCAGGGGGTTCATGGTTCGGGCTTCCAAGCGTCAGCGGGTGCCGGTGGCGTGCCTGAGCATCGCGGACACGCCGGAGCGGCCGGCGTGCCGGGCGGCGCCGGGGAGCAGGGTGAGGGCGTGCAGCCGGGAGGACAGGTGCAGCCGGGAGACCTTGGCGGCCTGCGGCCAGCCGAAGGCGGCGAGCCGGTCTGCGGTCTCCAGGAAGAAGCGCTTGGCCTCCTCGAAGCGGTGCCCGGTGAACGCCTTGGCCGAGGACTCGCTCTCGGCGTGGCGGCGGTAGCTGAAGCAGACCTCGGGGGTGGTGGCCAGGGTCTCCCCCGCCACCAGCAGGTCGATGACCAGCGCAAGGTCCTGGATCACGCCCAGGTCGGCACGGAATCCGAAGCGCCGGACGGCCTCGGTGCGCCAGCAGATGGAGGGGAAGTAGAGCCAGTTGCCGCGCAGCAGGCTGACGGCGAGCTCCTCCCCGCCGAGCAGGGCGCGGCCCGGCCCCTTGGGGGCGTACAGCTTGCGCTTGGTGCGGTCGGCCAGGGTGTCGTACGGCAGGCCGTCGCTGCCGATCACCTCTACGCCGGGCTGGATCATCGCGGCCTTGGGCTCACGGTCCGCCGTCGCCCGGACGACGGACAGGTAGTCGGCGTGCATCAGGTCGTCGCAGCCCATCAGCACGAGGTACTCGTACTCGGCGAGCTCCAGGCAGCGGTTGAAGTTGCCGGTGACGCCGAGGTTCTGCTCGTTGCGGAAGTAGCGGACCCGGGGGTCGTCGAGGGCGGCGAACCACTCGGGAACGCCGGGCTCGCGGCCGTCGTCGACAACGGTGAGGCGCCAGTCGTCGCCGTCCTGGGCGAGGACACTGCGGACGGCGTCCTGCATCAGCCGGACGTCGCCGTAGTAGGGCAGCATGATCTCGAAGCGTGACATGAACGGCCCCTACGGCTTGGTGGCGAACTGCCGGAGGCGGGTCTGCTCGGAGTACGCGATGTAGGAGGGCGATCCCGGAGCCAGGTCCCGGAGTTCCTGCGGCATCCGGCGGATTATGGCGAGCAGCAGCACCAGACCGGCCCGGACCAGGTAGATCATGGCCTTCACCGGCGAGGCGCTCGGCCGCCCGGTGGTGCGGGCGCGCATGGCGACCGGGACCTGGCGGACCGTGAAGCCGCAGCGGGCCGCTCCGACCAGGCTCTCCACCGTGTCGCCGAGGTACTCGACGGGGTACCAGCGGGCGAAGAACTCGATCAGCGGCCGGTTGCAGGCACGGAAACCCGAGGTGGTGTCGGTGAGCCGGGTCCGGGTGATCCGGGAGAGGACGAGGGAGAGCAGCTTCATGGCCCACTTGCGCGGGCCACGGACCTTGTAGTCGCCCTCGCCGTCGAAGCGGCCGCCGATCACCAGGTCCGCCTCGGCGAGGCGCTCCAGCAGTGCGGGGACGTACGCGGGGTCGTGCTGGCCGTCCGCGTCGATCTGGACCGCGATGTCGTAGCCGTGCTGCTGCGCGTAGCGGTAGCCGAGGCGCATCGCGCCGCCGACACCCAGGTTGAACGGCAGCCGGGCGACGGCCGAACCGGCGGCGGCGGCCACCTCGGCGGTGCGGTCGGTGGAGCCGTCGTCGACCACGAGGGTGTCCACGTACGGCAGTTGCTGCTTGATCTCACCGAGGACGGCCGGCAGGCCGTCGGCCTCGTTCCAGGCCGGGAGGATGATCAGGACGCGACGCCCGTCGTTCACGAGCGGACCTCTCCTTCGCCGGCGGCCACTGCCTGAACGGGCGCCTCTGGGGTCGGCATGCCACCGTGCTGGGCGAGGTGGGCACGGATCAGCGCCACGTCCTCGGCCAGTGTCCGGGTCTCCGCCTCCAGGCGGCTCGCCTCCCAGCTGAGGTGGAGGCTGACCATGAGCACGAGTACGAAGCCCGCGAACAGGACGAGACTCACCCCGGACGCCACACCCAGCCGACGCGCGGTGGAGTCGAGCAGGTCGGGGAAGAACCCGAGCGGCGCGATGACCAGCCCGATGCTCAGCCAGATCGCGGCGTACTTCTCGCGGAGCTGCTGCCTGCGCAACAGCTCCAGGATGTAGGCGAGCACCACGATGCCGGTGATCGAGGTGAGGAAGGAGAGTTGCACAGCGGGTGGGCGCCTTCCGTGCGCGGGGGTCCTCGTGGAGACCAACAGCCTAGGGCAGCTGCGGGTGACGCCACGGACAGGGTGAACGGGGTGACAGGGACGTGCGCGTACGGCTAGGGCGCGGCTATCGGGACGAGCGCGGTGAAGGCCGGGCGCCGGAGCGCCTCGGCGAGGGAGTCGCTCCAGTCGGGCAGCGGTGCGAGTCCGGCGGCGGCCCAGCGCTCGTGGCCGAGCACGCTGTACGCGGGCCGGACGGCCGGTCGGAGGAAGGCGGCCGAGGTGGTGGGCCTGATCCGCTCCGGGTCCAGGCCGCTGAGCCGGTACGTCGCCCGGGCCAGGCCGTACCAGGTGGTCCGGCCGGAGGCGGTGCCGTGGTAGATGCCGGCGGGGGCGTCCGGGGTGCGTCCGAGTGCGGCGAGCTGCTGCGCCAGCGCGTACGACCAGGTGGGCTGGCCCTGCTGGTCGTCGACCACGTCGAGGGTCTCGCGCTGGGCGGCCAGCTTGAGCATGGTGGCGACGAAGTTGGGGCCGTGCTCGCCGTACAGCCAGGCCGTGCGGACGATGTACCCGCGCTCGGGCAGCAGCTCGGCGACGGCCTGCTCGCCGGCCAGCTTGCTGCGGCCGTACGCATTGACCGGGCCGGTGGCGGCGTCCTCGGCGTACGGGTGGTCGGCGTCGCCGGGCAGCACGTAGTCGGTGGAGACGTGCAGCAGCCGGGCACCGGCCTCGGCGCATGCGGCGGCGAGGTGGCGCACACCGGTGCCGTTGACGGCGGTGGCCGCGGCCTCGGCGCTCTCGGCGCCGTCGACGTCCGTCCAGGCGGCGCAGTTGACGACGACGTCGTGACCGGCCACGGCCGCCCGGACGGCGGCCGGGTCGGTGATGTCGAGAGCGGCCCGGTCGAGGGCGGTGACCTCATCGGGTGAGCCGGCCGAACCCTCCGAGCCCGCCGAGCCCGCCGAACCCGCCGAGTCGGCCGCGCCCGCCAGGACGGTCAGCAGGTCGCGCCCGAGCATCCCGCCCGCTCCGGTGACCAGCCAGCGCGTCATGCGAGCGCCGCCTTCGTCCGGAGCGGCTCCCACCAGGCGCGGTTGTCGCGGTACCAGGCGATGGTGGCCGCCAGGCCGTCCGCGAAGGAAACCTGGGGCTCGTAGCCGAGCTCGCGGCGGATCTTGCTGATGTCCAGCGAGTAGCGGAGGTCGTGGCCCTTGCGGTCGGGCACGTGCTCGACCATCTCCCAGCCGCAGCCCGCGGCCTCCAGGAGCAGGCCGGTGAGCTCCTTGTTGGTGACCTCGGTGCCGCCGCCGATGTTGTAGACCTCGCCGGCCCGGCCGCCGCGCATCACCAGCTCGATGCCCCGGCAGTGGTCGGAGACGTGCAGCCAGTCGCGGATGTTGCCGCCGTCGCCGTACAGCGGCACCGGCTTCCCGTCGATCAGGTTGGTGGTGAAGAGCGGGATGACCTTCTCGGGGAACTGGTAGTGCCCGTAGTTGTTGGAGCAGCGGGTCACCACCACGTCCATGCCGTGGGTGCGGTGGTAGGCCAGCGCCAGCAGGTCCGAGGAGGCCTTGGAGGCGGAGTACGGGGAGTTCGGGGCCAGCGGCCACTCCTCCGTCCAGGAACCCTCGCTGATCGAGCCGTACACCTCGTCGGTGGAGACGTGCACGAAGCGGCCCACGCCGTGCTTGCGGGCGGCATCCAGCAGCACCTGGGTGCCGACCACGTTGGTCAGGACGAACGGCCCCGCGCCCTCGATCGAGCGGTCCACATGGGACTCGGCCGCGAAGTGCACCACCACGTCGTGGCCGGGCATCACGGCGTCGACGGCGGCCGCGTCGCAGATGTCACCGCGGACGAAGGCGTACCCCGGACGGTCGGCCACCGGCGCGAGATTGGCCTCGACACCCGAATAGGTGAGTTTGTCGAGGACGGTGATCTGGGCCGAAGCGTCCGCGCCCAGCAGCGAGCGGACGAACTCGGAACCGATGAACCCGGCGCCGCCGGTCACAAGGATGCGCATAGTGCGCGAAGTGTACCGCTGACGGCCCCTGCGCCCCGGTTGCTGCGCCTTCGGCCTGTCAGGCCTCGAATAGGCTGCTGCCATGCGAGGAATTCTCCTGGCCGGCGGCACCGGCTCACGACTGTGGCCGCTGACCCGCGCGGTGTCGAAGCAGCTGCTACCGGTGTTCGACAAGCCGATGATCTACTACCCGCTCTCCACCCTGGTGATGGCGGGGATCACCGAGATCCTCATCATCACCACACCGGAGGACCAGTCCCAGTTCCAGCGGCTGCTCGGCGACGGCTCGCAGCTCGGACTGCGCCTGGAGTACGCCGTCCAGGAGCGCCCGGAGGGCATCGCGCAGGCCTTCGTGCTGGGCGCCGAATTCATCGGCGACGAGCCGGTGGCGCTGATCCTCGGCGACAACATCTTCCACGGCAGCGGGCTCGGGACGCGGCTCGCCGAGCACACCGAGGCCAAGGGCGGCAGGGTCTTCGCGTACCCGGTGGCAGACCCGACGGCGTACGGCGTGGTGGAGTTCGACGGAGAGGGCCAGGTGATCTCCATCGAGGAGAAGCCGGTCCGGCCCAAGTCCCGGTACGCGGTGCCCGGGCTGTACTTCTACGACAACCGCGTGGTGGAGATCGCCCGGGGGCTGCAGCCCAGTGCCCGGGGCGAGCTGGAGATCACCGCCGTCAACGAGGCCTACCTGCGGGCCGGCGAGCTGCACGTCACCAAGCTCGACCGGGGCACGGCCTGGCTGGACACCGGCACGTTCGTCTCGATGGTGCAGGCCTCGGAGTTCGTCCGGGTGATCGAGGAACGCCAGGGCTTCAAGATCGGCTGCATCGAGGAGGCCGTCTGGCGCGCGGGGCTGATCGGCTCCGCCCAACTGCGCGCGCTGGCCGAGCCGTTGGTCAAGAGCGGGTACGGCCAGTACCTGCTGAACCTGTTGGACGAGGAGGACGGCCGGTGAAGTTCCGCGAGTTGGCGATCGAGGGCGCCTTCGAGATCACCCCGCAGCTGCACGGCGACCCGCGCGGACTGTTCGCCGAGTGGTACCGCTTCGACCGGCTCGCCGAGGTGGTCGGCCACCCGCTGCGGCTCGCCCAGGGCAACCTGTCGGTGTCCGCGCGCGGTGTGGTGCGCGGCATCCACTTCGCCGACGTGCCGCCGGGGCAGGCGAAGTACGTGACCTGCGTGCGCGGTGCGGTGCTGGACGTGATCGTGGACCTGCGGGTCGGCTCCCCCACCTTCGGCCGCTGGGAGGGCGTCCGGCTGGACGACGTGGACCGCCGCGCCGTCTACATCTCCGAGGGCCTCGGGCACGGCTTCTGCGCGCTCACCGACGACGCCACACTGTCGTACCTCTGCTCGGAGACCTACAACCCGACCGGTGAGCACGCGGTGCACCCGCTCGACCCGGACCTGGGCATCGAGTGGCCGGCGGACGCCCCGCAGCTCTCCGCCCGGGACGAGGCCGCGCCCTCGCTGGCGGAGGCCGTCGCGAGCGGGCTGCTGCCCTCGTACGAGGTGTGTCGCGCGTTCACCGGCTCGCTGAACGGCTAGCCACACGCTTCAACGGAGAACGGATGACAGATTTCAGATTCTGTCATCCGTTCTCCGTTTGCCGTTCTCCGCCGAAGCAAACCCGTCCAGCAAACACCAGAGGGCCCGCCCTCCCCGTCCTTGCGGACGGAGGGAGCGGGCCCTCTGGTATTGAGCCTGTCTGAACGACAGCTCAGGTCAGAGCACCAAATTACTTGGTGATCTTGGTGACCTGGCCGGCGCCGACGGTGCGGCCACCCTCACGGATGGCGAACTTGAGGCCCTCCTCCATGGCGATCGGCTGGATCAGCACGACCGACATGGCGGTGTTGTCGCCCGGCATGACCATCTCGGTGCCCTCGGGGAGGGTCACAACGCCGGTCACGTCCGTGGTACGGAAGTAGAACTGCGGGCGGTAGTTGTTGAAGAAGGGGGTGTGACGGCCACCCTCGTCCTTCGACAGGATGTAGGCCTGGGCCTCGAACTCGGTGTGCGGGGTGACCGAACCCGGCTTGATGATGACCTGGCCGCGCTCGACGTCCTCGCGCTTGATGCCACGGAGGAGCAGACCGACGTTCTCACCGGCCTGGCCCTCGTCGAGCAGCTTGCGGAACATCTCGATGCCGGTGACCGTGGTGGTGGTCTTGGTCTCCTTGATGCCGATGATGTCGACAGTCTCGTTGACCTTGAGGACACCACGCTCGATACGACCGGTGACGACGGTGCCACGACCGGTGATCGTGAAGACGTCCTCGATCGGCATCAGGAACGGCAGCTCGGTGGCACGGGCCGGGGTCGGGATGGCCTCGTCGACCGCGTGCATGAGGCCGAGGAGCTTCTCGCCCCACTCCTTGTCGCCCTCGAGCGCCTTGAGCGCCGAGACGCGCACGACCGGCAGGTCGTCGCCCGGGAAGTCGTACTCGGAGAGGAGCTCACGAACCTCGAGCTCGACGAGCTCCAGGATCTCCTCGTCGTCCACCATGTCGGCCTTGTTCAGGGCGACAACGATGTAGGGAACGCCGACCTGGCGGGCCAGGAGGACGTGCTCCTTGGTCTGCGGCATCGGGCCGTCGGTGGCGGCGACGACGAGGATCGCACCGTCCATCTGGGCCGCACCGGTGATCATGTTCTTGATGTAGTCCGCGTGACCCGGGCAGTCGACGTGGGCGTAGTGACGCGCCTCGGTCTGGTACTCGACGTGCGCGATGGAGATGGTGATACCGCGCTGCCGCTCCTCCGGCGCCTTGTCGATCTGGTCGAACGGCGTGAAGGGGTTGATGTCCGGGTAAGCGTCGTGCAGCACCTTGGTGATGGCCGCGGTAAGGGTCGTCTTACCGTGGTCGATGTGACCGATGGTGCCGATGTTGACGTGGGGCTTCGTCCGCTCGAACTTCGCCTTCGCCACTGCAGTCCTCCTGAGGACAGTTCTGTACGCCGTGCTGACGTCAGTTGGTCTTTGATCGGGTTGGGTACGGAATGCCGATGGCACTCCATGCCGTCCCGCGGGTGGGGGCCGGAGGACCTGGGGGGATCTGGGTAGATCCCCCCAGGTTTGCCTCCTAATAGCCTAAGGGGTCACGAACATCCCGTATGTCGGGAAGTTACTCGCCCTTGGCCTTGGCGATGATGTCGTCCGCCACGTTCCGCGGAACCTCGGCGTACGAGTCGAACTGCATCGAGTAGCTCGCGCGACCAGAGGTCTTGCTGCGCAGGTCACCGACGTAGCCGAACATCTCGGAGAGCGGCACCAGCGCCTTGACGACGCGGGCACCGTGACGCTCCTCCATGGCCTGGATCTGGCCACGGCGGGAGTTGATGTCGCCGATCACATCGCCCATGTAGTCCTCGGGCGTGGTGACCTCGACGGCCATCATCGGCTCCAGCAGGGCCGGACCGGCCTTCCTGGCGCCTTCCTTGAAGGCCATCGAACCGGCGATCTTGAACGCGAGCTCGGAGGAGTCGACGTCGTGCGAAGCACCGTCGAGCAGCGTCACGCGGACACCCTGAAGCGGGTAGCCGGCGAGAACACCGAACTCCATGGCCTCCTGGCAACCGGCGTCGACCGAGGGGATGTACTCCTTCGGCACGCGGCCACCGGTGACCTTGTTCACGAACTCGTAGCCCTCGCCGGACTCGAGCGGCTCGATCGCGATCTGGATCTTCGCGAACTGGCCGGAACCACCGGTCTGCTTCTTGTGCGTGTAGTCGATACGCTCGACGGCCTTGCGGATCGTCTCGCGGTACGCGACCTGCGGCTTGCCGACGTTGGCCTCGACCTTGAACTCACGACGCATACGGTCGACCAGCACCTCGAGGTGCAGCTCGCCCATACCCGCGATGATGGTCTGGCCGGTCTCCTCGTCCGTGTTGACCTGGAAGGAGGGGTCCTCCTCCGCGAGACGCTGGATGGCGACACCCAGCTTCTCCTGGTCACCCTTGGACTTGGGCTCGATCGCGACGCGGATGACCGGGGCCGGGAAGTCCATGGACTCCAGGATGACCGGCTGCTTCTCGTCGGACAGCGTCTCACCGGTGGTGGTCTGCTTCAGGCCCATGACGGCGATGATGTCGCCGGCGCCCACCGAGTCGATCTCCTCACGCTTGTTCGCGTGCATGCGGTAGATCTTGCCGATGCGCTCCTTCTTGCCCTTGACGGAGTTCAGCACCGAGGTGCCGGACTCCAGGCGGCCGGAGTACACGCGGACGAAGGTGAGCTTGCCCAGGTGCGGGTCGGACATGATCTTGAACGCCAGGGCGGCCAGCGGCTCGTCGTCAGAAGCCTGACGGACGATCTTCTCTTCGCTGTTCGGCTTGGTGCCCTCGATGCCCTCGATGTCGAGCGGCGACGGCAGGTACTTCACGACCGCGTCGAGCAGGGGCTGAACGCCCTTGTTCTTGAACGCGGAGCCGCAGAAGATCGGCGTGAAGGACGAGTCCAGGGTGCCCTTGCGGATCGCGGCGATCAGCAGCTCCTCGGGGATGTCCTCGCCCTCGAGGGCGGCCTCCATCACCTCGTCGCTGACGTTCGACACGGTGTCGATGAGCGCCTCGCGGTACTCGTTCGCCTGGTCGACCAGGTCGGCCGGGATGTCGACGACGTCGTACATCTCGCCCTTGGTCGCCTCGGGCGACCAGACCAGGGCCTTCATCTTGACCAGGTCCACGACGCCGACGAAGTCGGCCTCGGCACCGATCGGCAGCTGCATCACCAGCGGGGTGGCGCCGAGGCGGTCCACGATGGTGTCGACGCAGAAGAAGAAGTTCGCGCCCGTGCGGTCCAGCTTGTTGATGAAGCAGATACGCGGGACGCCGTAGCGGTCAGCCTGCCGCCACACGGTCTCGGACTGGGGCTCGACACCGGCAACGCCGTCGAACACCGTCACGCCACCGTCGAGCACGCGGAGCGAACGCTCCACCTCGACGGTGAAGTCGACGTGACCAGGGGTGTCGATGATGTTGATGGTGTTGTCAACGCCGTCGAGCGTCCAGTGGCAGGTCGTCGCGGCCGACGTGATCGTGATGCCGCGCTCCTGCTCCTGCTCCATCCAGTCCATGGTGGCAGCGCCATCGTGGACCTCACCGATCTTGTACGAGACACCGGTGTAGAACAGGATCCGCTCGGTGGTGGTGGTCTTGCCCGCGTCGATGTGCGCCATGATCCCGATGTTGCGGACCTTGGCGAGGTCAAGGGAGGTTGCAGCCATGGTGGCTCGTTCTCTCTCTGTCTAGTGACGGGGTTCGGACTACCAGCGGTAGTGCGCGAAGGCCTTGTTGGACTCGGCCATCTTGTGGGTGTCCTCGCGACGCTTCACGGAAGCACCGAGGCCATTGCTGGCGTCGAGGATCTCGTTGAGCAGACGCTCGGTCATGGTCTTCTCGCGACGGGCGCGGGAGTAGCCGACCAGCCAGCGCAGCGCCAGGGTGTTGGCGCGGCCCGGACGGACCTCGACCGGCACCTGGTAGGTGGCGCCACCGACGCGGCGGGACTTCACCTCAAGGGTGGGCTTGACGTTCTCAAGCGCGCGCTTGAGGGCGACCACGGGGTCGGCACCGGTCTTCTCGCGGACGCCCTCGAGGGCGCCGTAGACGATCCGCTCGGCGGTGGAGCGCTTGCCGTGCAGCAGGATCTTGTTGACCAGCGAGGTCACAAGCGGCGAGCCGTAGACCGGGTCGATGATGACCGGGCGCTTCGGGGCGGGACCCTTACGAGGCATTCTTACTTCTCCTTCTTGGCGCCGTAGCGGCTACGAGCCTGCTTGCGGTTCTTGACACCCTGGGTGTCGAGCGAGCCGCGGATGATCTTGTAGCGGACACCAGGAAGGTCCTTCACACGGCCACCGCGCACCAGCACGATGGAGTGCTCCTGCAGGTTGTGGCCCTCACCCGGAATGTAGGCGGTGACCTCGATCCCGCTGGTGAGGCGCACACGGGCGACCTTACGGAGAGCCGAGTTCGGCTTCTTCGGGGTGGTCGTGTACACACGCGTGCAAACACCGCGGCGCTGGGGGGAACCCTTCAGCGCGGGCGTCTTGTTCTTCTCGACCTTGTCCTGCCGGCCCTTTCGGACCAGCTGCTGGATCGTAGGCACCGTTTCTCCGTTTTCTGTGTGCCAAGGCTGCGTAAAACTAACCTGCGGTGACCCCAACGCTCCGACCCACGCGGTCGGGTGTGTTGAGCCTCTTCCGTTCTGCGGCGCCGGCCGTGAGGCCTGCCCATGCAGTGGAGGAATCGCGGAATCCCATGAGCTGATGTGCAGCGGCGGCACTCGCGCGCGCGGAGCGGGTTGAGACGCTCCGATGTGGCGCGGCGGCCGGTGTGCATGCACGCACAAGGACCCGGGGACACCCCAGGCACAAGGTCAGAGCGTACCTAGCGCATCGGCGCCGGTCAAAACAAATGCAACGCCGCAGCTCAGCACTGACGGGGGCGGGACACCCGAATGGCGGTAGCCGACTGACCCGTCTTACCACAGACGGCGGCAGGTGGCGAGCCGTCAGCCGCCGAGAAGCAGGGCGAGCAGCACCAGCAACGTCCAGCCACCGATGGACAACCAGCCGAAGACCAGGCCCGCGGTGGCCATCCCGTCGCCCTCCTCGCCACGGGTACGGATCTGCGACTTGGCCACGTGCCCCGCCACCACGGCGGGCACGGCCAGCGCGCCGAAGGTCGGGACGCAGAGCAGGCCCAGCGCCATCGCGGTGATCGCCACCGGGTTGGTACGCGGCCGCGCCGGAGGGGGAAGGAAGGTCTGCGGTACGACCGGCATCGCGCTGCCCAGCGGGGCCACCATCGGCCCGGCCGGCAGGTCCGTGACCAGTTGGGCCAGCTGCCCGTACGTCTTCGCCTGGTAGGCGGCGTCGAAGCGCTGGGCGTACTCCTCGGCCGAGAGCCTGCCCTCGGCGTAGGCGGCCTTCAGGACGTCGACCGTGCGCTCCCGGTCGGTGTGCGCGGCGCGCATCGCGGACTGCGGGGACGCAGCGGGCTGCCAGGGCTGGGCGTGCGGCACAGCAGGCGGCTGGGCGTGCGGATGCGCGCCGTACGGCGGCTGCGGCCCCCACGGCTGTACGGCCAATCCGGCCACCTCCCGACACCCCGGCGCGCTGTGCGCGCGACTCTCCTCATGGTGCAGGACGAATCAGGGCCCCGGGTAGTTGCCGAATCGGCCGACCGGAGTGAAACCGATGACGACGTTTGACGGAGAATCACCCGTTCGGCCTAGACACGCCGGGCGTGGCGACCTTGATCAGTCCGCGGCCCAGGGTAGTGGGAGGCTGGGGCCGCGCCGTACACCGTGCCGCAAACCGAGTCGCAAACCGAGTGCACAACCGAGTCGCACGACCGTGCCCATGAGCAGGAGACCCCCGCTATGCAGGCGACCACGCCACCGTCCGCCGCCGTCAGCATCCACAACCTGTGGAAGCGCTTCGGCCAACAGGCCGCCGTGGCGGGCCTCGACCTGGAGCTGCCGGCCGGCTCGTTCATCGGCCTCGTCGGGCCGAACGGCGCCGGAAAGACCACCACGCTCTCGATGGTCACCGGGCTGCTCCGCCCGGACCACGGCACCGTGCTGGTCCACGGCGCGGACGTGTGGGCCGACCCGGTCGCGGTCAAGGCGCGGATCGGCATCCTGCCCGAGGGCCTGCGGATGTTCGAGCGGTTGAGCGGACGCGAGCTCCTGCAGTACAACGGCCGGCTCCGCGGGCTGCCCGGCGCCGAGGTGGACCGCCGCGCGGAGGAGCTGCTGACCGTCCTCGACCTGCTCGGCGCGGCCGACAAGCTGGTCGCCGACTACTCGACCGGCATGCGCAAGAAGATCGGCCTGGCCTCCGCCCTGCTGCACAACCCGGACGTGCTCTTCCTCGACGAGCCCTTCGAGGGCGTCGACCCGGTCTCCGCCCAGACCATCCGGGGCGTGCTCAAGCGGTACGCGGCGGCGGGCTCCACCGTGGTCTTCTCCAGCCATGTGATGGAGCTGGTGGAGCAGCTCTGCGACTGGGTCGCGGTGATGAACGCCGGGCAGGTGATAGCGCAGGGGCCGCTGGACTCCGTACGCGGGGAGCGCTCGCTGCACGCCGCCTTCCTGGAGCTGATCGGAGTCCGCGAGGACGACGGGCAGGCCCTCGACTGGCTGGGAGGGGCCCGATGAGCCTCACCGTCCCCACGGACCGGGTGGTCGTCCGGACGCTCGTCTCGCTCAAGCTCCGGCTGCTGGCCAACGGACTGCGCCGCAGCCCGCAGCGGAAGGCCGTGTACATCCTGGGCTCGGTGCTCGGGCTGCTGTTCACCGCCCTGGTGGCCCTCGGCATCGCCCTGCTCCACGGCCACGCCGGCGCCCCGGACGCGGCGGTGATGCTGGCCACGGCGCTCGCCGTCGGGTGGGCCGCCCTGCCGCTCTTCCTGTTCAGCAGCGACGAGAGCGCGGACCCGACCCGGCTGACCATGCTGCCGCTGCGCCCCGCCGCACTGCTGCGCGGCTCACTGCTCGCCGCGCTGATCGGGCCAGGACCGGTGCTCGCCCTGGTCCTGCTCGGCGGCGCCGGGGTGGCGGCGGCCGGGGGCTGGGCCTCCGTACCGGCGGCCGTGCTCGGGGTGCCGCTGGCCGTGGTCACCCTGGTCACGCTGTCCCGGGCGGTCGCGGCGGGGAACGCCCGGCTGCTCTCCAGCCGGCGCGGCAAGGACTTCGCGATCTTCGGCGGCCTGCTCTTCGCCGTCCTGATCCAGATCGGCAACCTCGCCTCACAGAGCGTCCTGGGACGGCCCGGCCACCACCTGGACCTCTCACCGCTGAAGCCCTTCGCCTCCGTGCTGCGCTGGATCCCGCCGGTCAGCGCGATCGACGCGTCCCGCACCGCCGCGGACGGCTCCTACACGCCGGCCGTGCTGCAGCTCGCTTCGACCGGCGTCCTGCTGGCGCTGCTGCTGCGCTGGTGGCGCGGCAGCCTCCAGCAGCTGATGGTCACGGCCGACTCCTCCACCCTGATCGCCGCCCGGGGTGTCGGCCGCTCGCCCGCCGCCCGCTTCTTCCCCGAGGGCCGGGTCGGTGCGGTGATGCAGCGTCACCTCCGGTACGCCTGGCGAGAGCCGCGCGCCAAGGCCGCGGTCTTCACCAGCATCGGGATGACGCTGGTCTTCTGCGTGCTCTCGGTGGTGCAGGGCTGGGCCTCGGTCTACGTGGTGACGCTCGCCGGGGTCATGCTCGGCCTCCAGATGGTCAACCTCTTCGGCATGGACGGCTCGGCCTTCTGGATGGTCTCCGCGACGCTGGCCACCCCGGCCGACGCCCGGAGCGAGCTGCGCGGCAGGGCGTACGCCGTGCTCTCGTACGCGGTGCCGATCTCGCTGCTGCTCGGGCTCGTGCTGGCCGTTGCCACCGGCGACTGGGCCGGGCTCGCGCCGGCCCTGGGCCTCACCCTGGCCGCTCTCGGCACCGGCGTCGGCCTCGGTGCGCTGCTCAGCGTGCTCGCGCCGTACGCCATGCCCGCCGACAGCAACCCCATGCGCAACGCCGCCCCCGGGCAGGGCGGGGTGGTCCTGCTCAACAGCTTCGGCTCGCTGCTCGGAGTGGCGCTGCTCACCCTCCCGGTCGGCGGCGTCCTCGCCTGGCTGCTGATCGCCGACCTGCCGGCCTGGCCGGTCCTGCTGCTCGGCCCGGTGTACGGCGCCGCGCTCGCCACGCTGGGCATCCGCCTGGCCGCCGCCCGGCTGCTGGACCGCCTCCCGGAGATCCTCGCCACGGCGATCGAGCGCTGAGCGGTCCGGCATCATTGCTGAGGGGCTGAGGGGTCGGACTAGGCGAAGGCAGTGGCACCGTGGGCAAGCGCAAGGGCGAGCGAGGGCCCGCGATGGACGGCGCCGTGGAGCAGGCGGCGTACCAGGTGATCGCGGCGCCGGCGGAGGGGCTGGACCTGGCCCTGGACACCGGGGCCTCGCTGCTGGCCGCCTCGGCCGAGCGGTGGCCGGAGGTGAGCCGGGCGCTGGTGGCCTTCGCCGAGCGGGCGATCGCGCGCTCGTGGACCAGCGGGTGGCGCCCGGCCGATCTGGTGCGGGTGGTGCGGCGTGAGCTGGGGCCGGTGCAGCTGGCGCTCGCGGTGGACCTGATCGCGGCGGAGGGCCGCCGCCACCCCGCCGCCTCGCTCGACCGGCGCTGGCAGGAGCAGCTGCGCGAGCTCGCCGCCGAGGTGTGGTGGCAGTCGGACGAGGAGTTCCTCGCGGGGTTCGCCCTCCGGCACCGGCAGGACCGGTTCGCGCTGGCGACGGCCGCACTGGAGCTGCTGCGGGTCTGGGGCCACCTGCCGCCGATCACACCGGTCGGCCCGGTGCCGGGAGCCGGGCCCTCGGTCTCGCAGCGCCCGAGCGGACCGGTGACCGGCGAGCCGCGGATGCTGTCGCGGATCCGGGCGCTGCTCGCCAAGGCGGAGTCCACGGAGTACCCGGAGGAGGCCGAGGCGCTGACCGCCAAGGCCCAGCAGCTGATGGCCCAGCACAGCATCGACGATGCCCTGCTGGCGGCCGGGCAGCCGTCCAAGAACGCACCGGCCGCCCTGCGGCTCGGGGTGGACAACCCGTACGAGGGCCCGAAGACCATGCTGCTGGACGCGGTGGCGGCGGCGAACCGCTGCCGGGTGGTGTGGGCGAAGGAGTTCGGTTTCTGCACCATCGTCGGCTTCGACGCCGACCTGGACGCGGTGGAGCTGCTCTACACCTCGCTGCTGGTGCAGGCGACCTCGGCGATGCACCGCGCGGGCAGCAAGCAGCACCTGGACGGCGCGTCCCGGACCAAGTCCTTCCGGCAGTCCTTCCTGGTCGCGTACGCTGCCCGGATCCGGGAGCGGCTCACGGCGGCGACCGAGCAGGCGACCAGCGACGCGGCCGCCGGTCGGCACCTTCGCGAGGACGGCACGGCGGAGCAGCTGGTGCCGGACGAGCGGCTGCTGCCGGCGCTGGCGGCGCGCGAGGAGGCGGTCGACCGGACCGTCGGACAGATGTTCCCGAAGCTGACCGCCCAGCGGGTCCGGGTGAGCGACGGCGAGGGCTGGGCGGCCGGCCGGGCCGCCGCGGACCGGGCCTCGCTGCACGGACGGGCCGGGGCGATCACCAAGTAGCCGAGGGGGATGTGTGACGGGGTACGCGGAGCGGGTGCGCGGTGCGCTGCCGGACAGCGATCGGTACCCGCTGTGATCAGCCTGGAGAAGCTGTCGGCCTCGGCGCCCGGGCTGGTGAACCTGTACAAGACGGCGCAGGTCAGCCTGGACAAGGCCGGCCTCGGCGGCGCGCGGGCTGCCGTGTACCTGGTCCTGGACCGCTCGGGGTCGATGCGGTCCTTCTACCGGGACGGCACGGTTCAGCACTTCGCCGAGCAGGTGCTGGCGCTGTCGGCCCACCTGGACGACGACGGCCGGGTGCCGGTGGTGTTCTTCTCCACGGAGGTCGACGGTGTCGCCGAGCTGGGCATCACCGACTACCAGGGCCGGATCGGGCAACTGCACGCCTCGTACGGGCACATGGGACGGACCAACTACCACCTGGCGATGAAGGCCGTCATCGCACACCACCAGCGCTCGGGGGTGTCCGGCCCGGCGCTGGTGGTCTTCCAGACGGACGGCGGGCCGACCTCGCGGTCGGCGGCCGAGATGATGCTCTGTCTGGCCGCCGAGCTGCCGATCTTCTGGCAGTTCGTCGGCTTCGGCGACCCGGCCGACCGGGAGTTCGCCTTCCTGCACCGGCTGGACGAGCTGCCCGTCCCGGCGAAGCGCCCGGTCGACAACGCGGGCTTCCTGCCCGCCGGGACGGACCCGCGCTCGGTACCCGACGCCGTGCTGTACGACCGCCTGCTCGCCGAGTTCCCGGTCTGGCTGGCAGCGGCTCGCCAGGCCGGGGTGCTCCGGAGCTGAGCCCCGCCTGGCTACTCTGGCGCCATGGCCGAGCCGAAGACCAAGCCGAGCGCCGCGAGCGCGGAGGAGTTCCTCGCCGAGGTCACCGACGAACGCCGCCGTACGGACGCCCAGGCGCTCTGCGCCCTGATGGCCGAGGCCACCGGGGCGCCGCCGGTGATGTGGGGCGGCTCGATCGTCGGCTTCGGCACGTACCACTACCGCTACGCGAGCGGCCGCGAGGGCGACTGGCCGCCGGTCGGCCTGGCCCCGCGCAAACAGGCGCTGACGGTCTACCTGGCCGAGGGCTTCGACCGGCACGGCGAACTGCTCGCCCGGCTGGGCCCGGTGACGACGGGCAAGGGCTGCCTGTACATCAAGCGCCTGGACGCCGTGGACCAGGCGGCCCTGCGCGAGCTGATCACCCTGGCCTTCGAGTCCCTGAACGGCCGGACGATCAGCTCCTAGGCGGCTGGCCTCATCATCTGCTCGGCCCTCTCGCCGTAGCCGTCGTCACCGGCGGTTCGCACGGAGGTGACCACCGCGTCGTTCTCTAACTCCGGTCCCACAGGGCGCCGAAGGCGAGCAGCTCGTCGCGGTACTCGATCCGGCGCACCCAGTCCGCCGGCCAGGCGTCCGCGCCGTGGTGGGCGCCCGCGAAGGCGCCGGCCAGGCAGGCGATCGAGTCGGAGTCGCCGGAGGAGTACGCGGCGCGGCGGACTGCCGCAACCGGGTCGTCCGGGAAGAGCAGGAAGCAGAGCAGACCGGTGGCGAAGGCCTCCTCGGCGATCCAGCCCTCACCGGTCACCTGGCAGGGGTCGGCGTCCGGCTCCGGCCTGGCGAGGGCGGCGTCCAGGCGGTCGAGCACGAACAGGCACTCGTCCCAGCCGCGCGCGATGAACTCCTCCGCCGAGGGGTCCTGCGCGTGCGCGGCGAGATCGCCCAGCCAGAACTCGTCGTAGCGGGTACGCGAGGCGTTCGCGTACGCCCGCAGCAGGCCTGGCAGTTCGCGCGGCTCGGCGCCGTCGGCGAGCAGCCGGACGGTGTACGAGGTGAGGTCGCTCGCCGCCAGCGCGGTCGGGTGGCCGTGGGTGAGCGCGGACTGGAGCTGGGCGGCGCCAGCTCGGTGACGATCCGTCAGGTCGGGAAGCAGGCCGATCGGGGCGACCCGCATGTTGGCGCCGCAGCCCTTGGAGCCGATCTCGCTCGCCTCCTGCCAGGGCCGATCCGGCTTGCTCAGCCGCCAGCAGGCCTTGAGGCAGGTCGTGCCCGGGGCCCGGTTGTTCTCCGGCGAGCGCCACCACTCGACGAACTCCTCGCGCACCGGCCGCTCCAGGCGCAGCGGTACGAGCGGGCCGCGCTCCAGGGCGATTCGGAGGCCACGGGCCAAGGCGAGCGTCATCTGGGTGTCGTCGGTGACCAGAGCCGGCTTGGGCAGTGGGAGTTCGCGCCAGTCGGGGCACCAGGCCGCGATGTGCTCGATCTCGTCGAACTCGGTGGGATGGCCGAGGGCGTCGCCGATCGCCAGGCCCAGCAGCGTGCCCGTGGCAGCCTTTCTCACGGTCTCCCCCTACACCTCGACGATCAGCTCTTCCAGCCCCCGGATCACATACCCCGGGCGCCACTTGGGCTCGCGGACCAGCCGCAGCCCGGGTGCCCGGCGCAGCAGCGCTCCGTACGACTCCGTGAGCTCCAGTCTGGCGAGCGGAGCGCCCAGACAGAAGTGAATTCCCGCGCCGAAGGTGATGTGCGGGTTGTCGGTGCGTGCCAGGTCGAGCTGGTCGGGGGCGGTGAAGCGGGCCGGGTCGCGGTTGGCGGAGCCGAACAGCAACGCGACCTCCGCCCCGCGTGGGATGGTCACCCCGGCCACCTCGATGTCCTCCAGCACCCACCGCTCGAACATCTGCAGCGGGGTGTCGTACCGCATCAACTCCTCGACGGCCGTCGGCAGCAGCTCGTCCACCGAGCCGCGCAGCAGGGCGAGTTGGCCGGGATTGCGGAACAGAGCCCACCAGCCGTTGCCGGTGGTGTTGACCGTCGCCTCGTGACCGGCGTTGAGCAGCAGCACGCAGGTGGAGATCATCTCCTGCTCGGTGAGCGCGTCCGAGCCCTCGGCCGCCTGGACCAGCGCGCTGATCAGGTCCGTCCCGGGCCGGGCCCGCCGCTCGCGGATCAGGCCGCGCAGGTAGTCGGAGAACTCGATGCTCGCCGTGACCGCGCGCTGCGCCACCTCGGCCGTCGGGTTCAGCTCGAACATCCCGGTGATGTCCGCCGACCACGGGCGCAGCAGCCCACGGTCGGCCTCCGGCACCCCGAGCATCTCGGCGATCACCGCCACCGGCAGCGGCTCGGCGACCTTCGCGACCAGGTCGCCGCCCCCGTCGGCGAGCAGGGCGCCGACCAGCTCGTCCGCGAGGCGGGCGACGGTCGGGCGCAGCGACTCGACCATGCGCGGGGTGAACGCCTTGGAGACCAGGCGCCGGATCCGCGTGTGGTCGGGCGCCTCCAGATCGAGCAGGCCGTTCTCGTTGAGCGTGTGGAACGGCTCGTACGCCGGGTCGGGGGCCGGGCGGCCGAACTCCTCGTGGGTGTAACGGTGGGTGTAGGTGCGGCCGAGCCGGCGGTCCCGGAGCAGCGCGCTGACGTCCTCGTACCGCGAGACCAGCCACTGGTCGCTGGGCTCGTAGTAGCTGACGGGCGCGTGCTCACGCAGCTCCGCGTACGCGTCGTACGGGTGCGCGACGAACGCCGCCGACCACGGGTCGAAGGTCACCACTGTTCACTCCCAGCTCGTCGGGAGCGCCATCGTACGGTGCCCTCACTCCCCCACGATCAGCCGCCGGACCAGGGCCGGGAGAGCCGTGGAGATCGGCTCGCGGATCACCTCGTGGGCGACCGGGTCGTACGGGGTGGGCTCGGCGTTGATGATGATCAGGCGGGCGCCGCCGTCCAGCGCCACCTGGGCCAGCCCCGCCGCCGGGTACACCTGGAGTGTGGTGCCGACGGCGATGAAGAGGTCGCAGGCCTTGGCGATCGCCCCGGCCTGGTCGAGCACGACCGGGTCGAGGGTCTCGCCGAACATCACCGTTGCGGGCTTGAGCACTCCCCCGCAGTCCAGGCAGGCCGGGTCCGGCTCTCCGGCCGCGACCCGCTCCAGGGCATCCGCCATCTCGCTGCGCACCTTGCAGCGGACGCACTGCACCTGCCGTGCCGTGCCGTGGAGTTCGAGCACCTTACGGGCCGGCAGGCCGGAGCGCTGGTGCAGCCCGTCCACGTTCTGGGTGAGCACCCGCACCGGCAGTCCGCTGCGCTCCAGCTCGACGAGGGCGAGGTGGCCGGCGTTGGGCTCCGCCGCCTGCGCCCCGGCGTCCCGGCGCATCAGCCAGGAGCGGCGGCGCACCTCCGGGTCGGCCAGGTAGGGGCCGAGGGTGACCAGGTCCTGCGCCTTGGGGTCGCGCTGCCAGAGGCCGTTCGGGCCGCGGTAGTCCGGGATTCCGGAGTCGGTGGAGATCCCGGCGCCGGTCAGGACGGCGATCAGCGGGCGCTTGGCGTTCATGCCCGTCGACGGTACGGGCCACGGGCCCGGTGCGCGAACGCTTTCCTGGTCCGAGCGTGCGCGCAGAGCACTACGGGCCGGCTGCGTTCACTCACACGGGGCCTGTCCTGCGGAGGCGGCTCCGGCCCCGGGCGTGGTCCGTTAGCGTGGGCGGGTGACCAGCGCCGATGCCCTGAAGACCTGGCTGACCACCCGGACCGCCGAGCAGCTGACCGAGCTGCTGGAGCAGCGGATGCTGCCGTACTCCGGCGGACCGGGCCTGGAGGACCCCGCGCGGCTCGCCGAACACCTGCTGAGCGGCAACTCGGTCATGATCGGATTGAACTTCCTGGACCGGGCCGAACTGCAGGTCCTCGTCACGGTCGCCGTCCTGGCCGAGCGGCTGTACGGCCCGGCGCCGGTCTCGGCCGCGCGCCCCGGCCCGGCGGGCTTCGCCGGGCCGCAACTCACGCCCCGCCCCGGTGTGTTCACCGTACGGCCGCCGGAGCCGTCCGAGCGCGCAGTCCCGCGCGACCGGCTGCTGGCCGCACTGGGCGCCTCGGCCGATCGGGCGCTGGAGAGTCTCGCCGAACGGGCGCTGGACAGCCTCGCCGAGCGCGCCCTGCTCCTGCCGCCGCACGGCGACCTGCTCACCGTGCCCGCCGTACTGCACCAGCAGGCGGCCGAGCTGCAGGGCCTGGGCCGGCCGCTCACCATCCTGCTCTCCGACGCCTACAAGGCCGCCGAGATCCGCCTGCTGGCCGAGAACCTGGGGCTGCCCGCGGCCCGTACCCGGGAGGAGGCGCAGGGCATGATCGTCGAGCACCTCCAGGAGGCCGAAGCCGTGCGGCAACTGGTCGCCGACGCACCGCCGGACGCCGTCGAGCTCCTCGAGGCGCTCGTCCCCGGCCCGCCGCTGCTGCGCACCCACTGCTTCGTGCCCGACACCGGCAGCTACTACGGCGCCACCAGCAAGTTCCAGTTCCGCCAGGGCGGTTCGGGCGATCCTGGGACGGACTGGCTGGCCGCGCGCGGTCTGCTGGTCCCGGTCGGGGTGGACCTCGTCGAGCTTCCGCACGAGGTCGGCGCCGCCCTGCGCGACCCCTCGGCGCCGATGCCCTTCCAGCCCGAACCGCCCGCCGTCGGCGCCGCCCGGCCGCTGCCCGCCCACGCGGACGGCGAGGCGCAGGCCGCCGCCACCGCCGCGGCCTCCCGCGTCGAGCTGCTGCTGCGATCGACCGCCGCTGCCCCACTGGCGGTGCGCAAAACCGGGGGCATCGCCGTACGGGACACCCGCAAGCTCGCCAAGGCCATCGGTGCACCGGAGCAGCACACCCGCCTCTGGCTCGACCTGACCGCCAACGCCGGCCTGATCGCGCCGCACCGGGACACCCCGCCGCCCACCCGCGGCCGCAAGCCCGCCCCGCTGCCGCCCGCCCGGATGCTCCCGACCGCCCGGTACGACAGCTGGCTCGCCGCCCCGCCGGCCGACCGGCTGGTACCGCTGATCGCGGCGTGGGCCGTCACGCCGGAGGTGTTCAGCCACTGGCCGGACCACGACGAGACCCCGGTCGCCCTGGTCACACCGCAGGACGAGGACGCCGTACCGCTGCGCCACGCCCTGCTGGAGACGCTGGCCCGACTGCCGGCCGGGTACGGGGTCGGCACCGCCGCAACGCTGGGCGAGGAGACCCTCGGCGAGCTGCTCGAGGCGGCCTCCTGGCACCAGCTCGCGGTCGAACCCTCCAGCCGGATGAAGGAGTTGGCCACCGCCACCCTCGCCGAGGCCGAGTTGCTCGGCGTCGTCGCGCACGGCGCGCTCACCCCGGTCGGGCATGCCGTGCTCGGGCTGCTGCGGGCCGGCGCCGCCCGCTGGTTCCCCGCCGTGCCCGGCACGGGAGTGGCGCTGTCGGAGTACCGGGCCCTGGCATACGCCGTCGCCGAACTCCGCTCCGCGCTCGCCACGTTGGTCACCGCGCCGAGGACCACCGCCCGGTTCCAGGCCGACCTGACCGCCGTCGTGACCGGCGCCGCCGCCCCCGAACTCGCTGAGCTGCTCGACTCGGTGGCGGACCGCGAGTCCGACGGGCACGCGGTGGTCTGGCGGATCAGCCCCGCCTCCGTCCGCCGCGCCCTGGACGCGGGCGCCGACGCCGCGGACCTCCTGGAGCGCCTCACCCAGGTCTCGGACGGCGGCCGCCCGCTCCCCCAGACCCTCGAGTACCTGCTCAAGGACACCGCCCGCACCCACGGCCGGATCCGCGTGGTGCGCTCCGCCTGCTGCCTGCGCTCCGACGACGAGGCGCTGGTCCTGGAACTCTCCAAGTCCCGGGCCCTCGCCCGGATCGGCCTGCGCCGGATCGCCCCCACCGTCCTGATCAGCAGCGCCGCCCCCGCCGAGACCCTGGCCGCGCTCCGGCTCGCCGGCTACGCGCCGGTCCTGGAGGCCGAGACCGGCACCACCGTCGTCGAGCGCGCCTCCCAGGAGCGCGCCGCCGTCGAGATGCCGGCCCTCGACGAGGCCCGCCACCACTACGGCCGCGGCCCGGCCACTCCGGCGGCGCTGGCGGCCGCGGTGCTGGCAAAGGTGCTCGGCTGAAATACAGGTGCGCCCTCCGGCGCCTGACCGCAGACTTGCCGGGAATCCGAAACCGAAGGAGTCCCGTGCAGGGTGCCGTCACCGTCTCGCCGTCCCAGGTCCCCGAGCTGCTGCTGGGCCTGGCCACCGTCAGGCCGGTGTTCCTGTGGGGTGCGCCGGGAATCGGAAAGTCCTCGCTGGTACGGGAGTTCGCCGACTCGCTCGGCCTGGAGTGCGTCAGCCTGATCGGCACCCAGCTCGCTCCCGAGGACCTGATCGGCGTCCCGCAGATCACCCCGGACGGCCGCTCGCGCTTCTGCCCGCCCGAGTCGATCGCCCGCGACCAGCCGTACTGCCTCTTCCTGGACGAGCTCAACGCCGCGACCCCCGACGTGCAGAAGGCCTTCTACTCGCTCATCCTGGACCGCCGGATCGGCTCCTACGAGCTCCCGGCCGGCTCCATCGTGATCGGCGCCGGGAACCGTGCCACCGACGGCGCCCTGGCCCGCCCGATGGCCTCCGCGCTGGTCAACCGCCTGGTCCACGTCCACCTCCGGGCCAGCGCCACCGACTGGCTCAACTGGGCTGCGGGCAACGGCATCCACCCCTGGGTGCTGGACTACCTCATCGACCGGCCCGACCACCTGTGGTCCGCACCGCCCAAGACCGAGGAGCCGTTCTCCACCCCGCGCGCCTGGCACATGCTCTCCGACACCCTGCACTCCTTCGGGCCCACCCTGGACGAGCCGACGCTCAAGGTGCTGGCGTACGGGCTGCTCACCCCGCAGCACGCGGTGAGCTTCTGCGGGTACGCGAAGATCGTCCGCAACTCGTACGGGCTGGACGCGATCCTCAAGGGCGACGCCCGCTGGCCGCACCGGCTCGAGGACCGCGACCTGCTCTACTACCTGGCCGACGCCTTCCGCTCCCGGCTGGTCAAGGAGCTGCCCGCACGCAAAGAGCACGCCTCCAACTCCCTTCGGCAGACCGCCTACCGGGCGAAGTCGCTGCTGGTGCAGCTGGCCGAGATCTCGGTCGAGGTCGCGCAGACGGTGATCGCGGACGGGCCGGACGGCAACCCGGTGCTGCCTGCCTGGTTCCTGATCGAGGCGGCCCGCGACATGCCCCGCCTGGTCGAGGCCCGCCGGTGAAGCCCAAGGCCTCTCCCTCGAAGGACCTCGCCGCCGAGGCCTTCGCCGAGGGCGTCGCACTGCTGCAGCGCAACACCGCGCTGGCCTCGGTCGACGCCACGATCTGCCGCAACCCCGACTGCGCGCACTACCCGCTGGACGGCTGGGCGGCGGTCGACTCCAACGGCACCGTGCACGTCAACCCCAAGCGCCGGGCCGAACCCGCCGAGTGGGCCTGGGTGTTGGCGCACTGCCTGCTACATCTCGGCTTCGGCCACGTCCCGGCCGCGAAGGGCCCGCGCAAGGACCCGGACTCGTACGAGCTCGCGGCGCGCTGCATGGTGGTCAACCGCTTCCTGGCCACCTTCTCGGTCGGCCGCGCTCCCTTCGAGCTGCCGCCGGTGATCCCGGGTGGGGACGAGGAGGAGCTCGCCGCCCGATGGCGGCTCGACGGCCTGCCGCACGCGCCGGGCACCGCCGGCACCGAGCCCGATCAACGGCTCATCCCCTGGCACCGCTCGGACACCCCAGAGGACTGGACGGTCGCCTTCGCCGCCGCCCTGACCCGGACCATGTCCGCCGCCATGGACGTGGCCGGCGGCCGCCGCGACGAACTCACCGGCGAGCGCACGCCCGAGCGGCCGTGGACCCGCGCCCTCAACTGGTTCATCTCCTCCTACCCGCTGCTCGGCGGCCTGGCCGCCGGCATCACCCTGGTCGCCGACGCCGAACTCGCCCGCGCCCAGGGCATCGCCATCGCCGCCGTGAACGCCGAGGCGGGCGAGATCTACCTCAACCCGCTGCGCCACTACAGCGACGAGGAGTGGCGGTTCATCCTGGCGCACGAGATGCTGCACGCCGCCCTGCGCCACGGCGACCGCGCGGGGGCCCGCGACCCGTACCTCTTCAACGTCGCCGCCGACTACGTGATCAACGGCTGGCTGCTGGAGATGGGC
This sequence comes from Kitasatospora atroaurantiaca, assembly GCF_007828955.1. NCBI lineage: Bacteria > Bacillati > Actinomycetota > Actinomycetes > Kitasatosporales > Streptomycetaceae > Kitasatospora > Kitasatospora atroaurantiaca. The sequence goes on from NZ_VIVR01000001.1 coordinate 3,102,132, forward strand.
GTCGGCGAGATGCCCGAAGGGCTGCTGCACGACCCCCAGTTGAAGGGCCTCTCGGCCGAGGAGGTCTACGACCGGATCGTCCGGGACCAGCGCCGCCTGCGCCGCCTCGCCACCCTCGCAGGGAAGGGGAAGCCGGACGTCCTCGGTGAGCCGCTCGGCCACCGCCGTGACTACGTCGACCTGGACGACTTCTACCGGCGCGGCCTCCAGCAGGGCTTCGAGCTGCACCGGCGCGAACGCGGGTACATCCCGGCGGGCCTGGTGGAGGAGATCCGCGCACTCGCCCACCCGCCCCTTCCCTGGGACGCCCAACTGGCCCGCTGGTTCGACGAGTTCGTCCCGTCCCCGCAACCCGTACGCAGCTACGCCCGCCCCTCGCGCCGCCAGGCTGCCACACCCGGCATCCCGCGCGCCGGACGGTACTTCCCGCCCGAGGAGATCGCCCGCTGCACCTTCGGCGTCGTCCTCGACACCTCGGGCTCGATGAGCCGACAGTTGCTCGGCAAGGCCCTGGGCGCCATCGCCTCGTACGCCGCCGCCCGGGACGTCACGGCGGCCCGTGTGGTCTTCTGCGACGCCGCCCCGCACGATGCGGGCTTCCTGCCCACCGACGAGATCGCCGGGCGCGTCCGGGTCCGCGGCCGCGGCGGCACCGTCCTCCAGCCCGGCATCGACCTGCTGGAGCGCGCCGATGACTTCCCACCCGCCGCCCCGGTCCTGGTGATCACCGACGGCGAGTGCGACGTCCTCCGGGTCCGCCGCGAGCACGCCTACCTCGTCCCCCAGGGCGCCGGGCTCCCGTTCACCCCGCGCGGTCCCGTCTTCCGCATGCGCTGAGCCTTTGCAGGCGGCCGACCGCAACAGGGGCACGGGGGGGCACCTGGCGGCGCGTCAGGCCGCAGCCGCCACCGGCCGGACGCTCCCCCGCACGAGCGGCCACAGCGCCGCCAGGTACAGCGCGGCGCCGACCGCCAGCAGGTCCAGGTCCGCCGCCATCGCCACCGTGCCGGCCAGCACCAGCAGCGGGCTGAGCACCGAGAGCCGCCGCACCGTGGCGGTCAGCAGGGCCAGCATCCCGACGTAGAACAGCAGCGGGCCCACGGAGTAGAAGATCGGCAGCACACCCGGGTGATCCTGGATCCGGTCGAACAGCAGCGCCTTCTCCGCCTTGTCGGCGGCCCGCACCCCGACATACAGGTCGATCGTGACCTGCCCCAGCGAGGCGGCCAGCCCGGTGAAGGCCACTCCCGCCGCGACGGCCCCGACCGCCCGTCGCGTGACCAGTCGGCGCAGGTCCGCCGTCACCACGCCGAACAGCAGCAGCGCCGCGAACAGCGCGGCGTGGCCCACCAGCCAGCCGGCGCCCGGGTCCTTCGATCCGGGCAGCAGCCGGATCCCACCGTAGACGGCCAGCAGCAGCGGGGCGGCGACCGGGGCATACCGGTTCTTCATCTCAAGGTCCTTCCGGATCAGGCGAGTTCGACACCCCGAATCCTGCTCACCCGCACCCCGGACCGGATCGCCCACGCCGGTGAACCTCGCCCCCTCCCCCGCACGGGGGAGCCGGTCACGCCTCCCCCGCGACGACCGCCCCCGACTCGTACGCGAAGACCACCGCGTGCACCCTGTCCCGGAGTTGGAGCTTGGCGAGCACGTTGCTGACATGGGTCTTCACGGTGTGCTCGCTGACCACCAGCTCGCCCGCGATCTCGGCGTTGGAGAGGCCGCGTGCCAGCAGCTGCAGCGTCTCCATCTCCCGCCCGGTCAGCTGCTCCAGCAGCCTCGACGGCGCCCGCACCGACCGCTCCGGACCGACCACGCCCCGCCGAGCGGCGAACTCGGCGATCAACCGCCGCGTCACCGACGGCGCCAGCAGCGCCTCCCCGGAGGCCACCATCCGTACGCCGTGGGCGAGATCGTCCCGCCGGACGTCCTTGAGCAGGAAGCCGCTGGCTCCCGCGTAGAGCGCCTCGAAGACGTAGTCGTCGATGTCGAAGGTGGTCAGCATGATCACCTTGGTGTCCGGGTACTCGGCGCAGACCCGGCGGGCGGCCTCCAGGCCGTCCATCACGGGCATCCGGACGTCCAGCAACAGCACGTCCGGGCCGTGCACCCGCACGGCCTCCACCGCCTCCGCGCCGTCACAGGCCTCGGCGACCACCTCGATGTCCGGCTGAGCGTCCAGGATCATTCCGAATCCGGCCCGCACCAGCTCCTGGTCGTCCGCGACCACCACCCGAATCGGCAACTCCACCCTCTCCCTACGCACCGAGCGGCAGCCGTGCCGCCACCACGAACCCCCGGCCGTCCGGCCCGGGCCCGGCCGACGCGCTGCCCCCGCAGGCCGCCGCGCGTTCCCGGATACCGACCAGTCCCCGCCCGCCGGACCAGCCATCGATCCCCGCCACCACCGGCGCGCCCCGGCCGTCGTCCGCCACCTCGATAGCCAGCGCATCCCCCGCACGGGCGATCCGGACCACCACACTCTGCGCGTCCGAGTGCTTCAGCACATTGGTCAACGCCTCCTGCACGATCCGGTACGCCGCCGTCTGCACATCGGACGGACCGTACGCCTCGATCTCCGACTCGACCCGCACCCCCGAGGCCCGTACCCGTGCCACCACCGCCGGCAGCTCGGCCAGCGTCGGCTGCGGCGCCAACTCGGGTGCGGCGTCGGTGTCCTTGAGCACTCCCAGCACCCGGCGCAGCTGCACCATGGCGTCCCGGCCCGAGTCGGCGATGGTGTCGAACGCCTTGATCGCCCGCTCCGGGTCGCTGCGCACGACCAGCGGGCCGGCCTCGGCCTGGATGACCATCAGCGAGACCGCATGCGCCAGGATGTCGTGCATCTCCCGGGCGATCCGGCCGCGCTCCTCCGCCACAGCGCGTGCCGCGTCGCTGGCGGCCCGAAGTCCGACCTGGTGCGCCCGCTCGGCCTCGACCCGGGCCAGCCTGCGCAGTTCCCGCACCAGCGAGCCGAAGACGTAACTGCCGACCGACGTCAGCAGGCTGAACAGCATGCCGTTCGGGGACCGGGTGCCGAGGATGTTCCCCACCACCAGGGCCACCAGGAGCGACCAGCGCTGCCAGCCTCTGCCGCGGTCGGCCAAGGTGTAGATGCCGACCACCGCGTAGAGCTGGACCTGCGGCATCACCGAGTGCGCGACGACCGAGAGCACCGTCGAGGGGATCGCGCAGGCCAGCACCGTGGCGCCCGGGTACCGCCGGCGCCACGGCAGCGGGAACGCCGTTGCCGTCGCCAGCAGGTAGACCCACCACGGCCACCCGACATCGTCGTTGACCACCGCCCACACCGAGACGCCCGCCGAGCCCGCCGCCAGCGCCGAGTCCAGGACGTACGGGCTGACCCCTGCGAACCGGGCCCGTACCCGTTCCGTCCGCCCCGCGGCCCACGCCTGCGCGTGCGTCATCCGCTCCACGTCCGCCCCTCCCCCGAGCCCGACCCGCCCCGGAGGGTGATCATGCCGTACGACCGGGCGCCGGCGCAGCCCCGCGCCGGCCTCAGCCACCGTTCACCGTCACGTCGCCGGTGGCCGTACGGGCCTCGATGCTCCGCCCGGCGTCAACCTTCCTGGGCACCGACACCTGCACATCACCGACCCCCGTCGAGGCGTCCACCGCATACGGCTGCCCGCTCGGCACCGTCACCCGCACGCTCCCCGTCGAGCTGGTCGCCGTCACCTCGGTGGGCGCGGTCGTGAAGGACGCCGATACATCGCCCGTGCTGCTGACCAGCCGTGCGGAGGTCGACCCCAGCCCCTTCGCCACGACCGTCCCGGTCGACGACTCCGCCACCACCTCCCCGGTCAGCCCGGTCAGCCGCACATCACCCGTCGAACCGTGCACCCGCACCACGGTGCCCTCGGGCACCCGCACCCGGTACCCGACCGAACAGTCACCGCAGTGGTACGTCAGCGTCAGCGTCCCGCCGGTGACCTCATGGGTGGCCACCGGCGCCTTTCCCCGGAACTCCTGTCGCTCCACCACCTGCACGCCACCGCCCCCTCCCACCACCTCGACGTCCCCGGTCGACGCCTCCACCACGAGCACCCGCACCGCCTGGTCCACTCCGTACGCGACGTCCCGGCTCTCCTTCTCCTCCAGCCAGTACCCGGAGACTCCGGCCCCCACCACCACCGCGGTGATCCCCGCGTACATCGCCACCCGAGCCAGCGGACGGTTCATCACAAGCTCCCCTCGACCGGTCCGGACCTCCCGAACCGACACGCAGCAGCCTGCCCGTCGCACCCCCTCCCCCGGATCGCCCGCCCGAGCGGTCCGGGGACCTCCCCCGCACGAGGGAGAAACGCCGCAGGGCGGCCACCCCGTGTGGGGTGACCGCCCTGAGGTTGAAGCAACCTGACTATCAGCCGGTGTACGGGCCGTAGTCGTAGTCGTCCAGCGGGACCGCCTGGCCGGAGCCGGCGCCGAAGGGCGACAGGTCGTAGTCGTCGTAGCCGACGGCCGAGTACATGGCCGCCTTGGCCTCCTCGGTCGGCTCGACCCGGATGTTGCGGTAGCGGGGAAGACCCGTACCGGCCGGGATGAGCTTACCGAGGATGACGTTCTCCTTGAGGCCCAGCAGCGGGTCCGACTTGGCGTGGATCGCCGCGTCGGTGAGCACCCGGGTCGTCTCCTGGAAGGAGGCGGCCGACAGCCAGGACTCGGTGGCCAGCGAGGCCTTGGTGATACCCATCAGCTGCGGACGGCCGGAGGCGGGGTGACCGCCCTCGGAGACCACGCGACGGTTCTCGGTCTCGAAGCGGCCGCGCTCGACGAGCTCGCCCGGGAGCAGCTCGGCGTCGCCCGACTCGATGATCGTCACGCGGCGGAGCATCTGCCGGATGATGATCTCGATGTGCTTGTCGTGGATCGACACACCCTGCGAGTTGTAGACCTTCTGGACCTCGGCCACCAGGTGGATCTGGACGGCACGCTGGCCCATGATGCGCAGGACGTCGTGCGGGTTGGTCGCACCGACGGTCAGCTTCTGGCCGACCTCGACCGCCTCGCCCTCGGAGACCAGCAGCTTCACACGCTTGGAGACGGGGTACGCGATCTCGTCGCTGCCGTCGTCCGGCGTGATGACCAGCTTGCGGGTCTTCTCGGTGTCCTCGATGCGGACCCGGCCCTGCGCCTCCGAGATCGGGGCCACACCCTTGGGGGTACGGGCCTCGAAGAGCTCGACGACACGCGGGAGACCCTGGGTGATGTCGTCACCTGCCACACCACCGGTGTGGAAGGTACGCATCGTCAGCTGGGTACCGGGCTCACCGATGGACTGGGCGGCGATGATGCCGACCGCCTCACCGATGTCGACCAGCTTGCCGGTGGCCAGCGAGCGCCCGTAGCACATGGCGCAGGTGCCGACGGCCGACTCACAGGTCAGGATCGAGCGGGTCTTGACCTCGCCGATGCCGTGGCGGATCAGCTCGTCGATCAGCACGTCACCGAGGTCGGTGTTGGCGGTGGCAAGGAGCTTGCCGTCCACCGTGATGTCCTCGGCGAGCATGCGGGCGTAGACGCTGGTCTCGACGTCGTCGGCCTTGCGCAGCACGCCGTCGGCGCCCACGGAACCGATCGACAGCTTCAGGCCGCGCTCGGTGCCGCAGTCCTCCTCGCGAATGATGACGTCCTGGGAGACGTCGACCAGACGACGGGTGAGGTAACCGGAGTCGGCGGTACGCAGAGCGGTGTCGGCGAGACCCTTACGGGCACCGTGGGTGGAGATGAAGTACTCCAGCACGGACAGGCCCTCACGGAACGACGCCTTGATGGGACGGGGAATCGTCTCGTTCTTGGCGTTGGACACCAGACCACGCATACCGGCGATCTGACGCATCTGCATCATGTTTCCGCGAGCACCGGAGTCGACCATCATGAAGATGGGGTTCGTCTTCGGGAAGTTCGCGTTCATGGCCTCGGCGACCTCGTTGGTCGCCCGGGTCCAGATGCTGATGAGCTCGTTCTTGCGCTCGTCGTTGGTGATCAGACCGCGCTCGTACTGCCGCTGGACCTTCTCCGCCTGTGCCTCGTAGCCCTCGAGGATCTGGGGCTTGCTCGGCGGGACGACGACGTCCGAGATGGAGACGGTGACGCCCGAGCGGGTGGCCCAGTGGAAGCCGGACGCCTTCAGGTTGTCCAGCGTCGCCGCGACGACGACCTTGGGGTAGCGCTCCGCCAGGTCGTTGACGATCGCGGAGAGCTGCTTCTTGCCCACCTCGTAGTCGACGAACGGGTAGTCCTCGGGCAGCAGCTCGTTGAAGAGCGCGCGGCCCAGAGTGGTGTTCAGGCGGAAGGACTCGCCCTCGAACCAGGTCGGCTGGCCGTCCTCGTCCACCGGCGGGGTCCAGCCACGGGGCGGGACGGTGCCGATCGGCAGACGCAGGTCGATCGGGGCCTGGACGTCCAGCTCGCGGGCGTCGAAGGCCATGATCGCCTCGGCGGTCGAGGAGAAGGAACGGCCGGCGCCCTTCACCTCCTCGCGGTCCGAGGTGAGGAAGAACAGACCGAGCACCATGTCCTGGGTCGGCATGGTGACGGGGCGACCGTCGGCCGGCTTCAGGATGTTGTTCGAGGACAGCATCAGGATGCGGGCCTCGGCCTGCGCCTCCGCGGAGAGCGGCAGGTGGACGGCCATCTGGTCACCGTCGAAGTCCGCGTTGAACGCGGTGCAGACGAGCGGGTGGATCTGGATGGCCTTGCCCTCGACCAGCTGGGGCTCGAAGGCCTGGATGCCGAGGCGGTGCAGGGTGGGCGCACGGTTCAGCAGAACCGGGTGCTCGGCGATGACCTCTTCGAGGACGTCCCACACGACCGGGCGGGCACGCTCGACCATGCGCTTGGCCGACTTGATGTTCTGCGCGTGGTTCAGGTCGACCAGGCGCTTCATCACGAACGGCTTGAAGAGCTCCAGCGCCATGGCCTTGGGCAGACCACACTGGTGCAGCTTCAGCTGCGGGCCGACGACGATGACCGAACGGGCCGAGTAGTCGACTCGCTTGCCGAGCAGGTTCTGGCGGAAACGACCCTGCTTGCCCTTCAGCATGTCGGACAGCGACTTCAGCGGACGGTTGCCCGGGCCCGTGACCGGGCGACCACGACGGCCGTTGTCGAAGAGCGCGTCGACGGCCTCCTGAAGCATGCGCTTCTCGTTGTTCACGATGATCTCGGGGGCACCGAGGTCAAGGAGACGCTTGAGGCGGTTGTTGCGGTTGATCACGCGGCGGTACAGGTCGTTCAGGTCGGAGGTCGCGAAGCGGCCACCGTCCAGCTGCACCATCGGACGCAGGTCCGGCGGGATGACCGGGACGCAGTCCAGCACCATGCCGTTGGGCTTGTTGGTGGTCTGCAGGAAGGCGGAGACGACCTTGAGGCGCTTGAGCGCACGGGTCTTCTTCTGGCCCTTGCCGGTACGGATGATCTCGCGGAGGCGCTCGGACTCCTCGGCCAGGTCGAAGGTCTCGAGGCGGTCCTTGAGGGCCGCCGCGCCCATCGAGCCGGAGAAGTACGTGCCGAAGCGGTCGCGCAGCTCGCGGTAGAGCAGCTCGTCGCCCTCGAGGTCCTGGACCTTGAGGTTCTTGAAGCGGGCCCAGACCTCGTCGAGACGGTCGAGCTCACGCTGCGCACGGTCGCGCAGCTGCTTCATCTCACGCTCGGCACCCTCGCGCACCTTGCGGCGCACGTCGGCCTTGGCACCCTCGGCCTCGAGCTCGGCCAGGTCGGTCTCGGCCTTCTTGGCACGGGCCTCGAGGTCCGCGTCGCGGCGGTTCTCGATCTGCTGGCGCTCGACCGAGACGTGCGCCTCGAGGGACGGGAGGTCGCGCTGGCGACGCTCGTCGTCCACCCAGGTGATCATGTAGGCGGCGAAGTAGATGACCTTCTCGAGGTCCTTCGGCGCCAGGTCGAGGAGGTAGCCGAGACGCGACGGGACACCCTTGAAGTACCAGATGTGGGTGACCGGCGCGGCCAGCTCGATGTGGCCCATCCGCTCACGACGCACCTTGGCACGAGTGACCTCGACGCCACAGCGCTCGCAGATGATGCCCTTGAAGCGGACACGCTTGTACTTGCCGCAGTAGCACTCCCAGTCCCGGGTGGGGCCGAAGATCTTCTCGCAGAAGAGCCCGTCCTTTTCCGGCTTCAGGGTGCGGTAGTTGATGGTCTCCGGCTTCTTGACCTCGCCGTGCGACCACTGGCGGATGTCGTCGGCGGTCGCGAGGCCGATGCGGAGCTCGTCGAAGAAGTTGACGTCAAGCACTGGTCGTCAAGCCCTCTTTCGTAAGTCGAAAGTCGTTCATCTGGTCTGAGGGGGCCTGGGGGCGGGCCGGCTGCTTGTGGAAGCAGCCGGCCCTACCTCCGTCAGACCTCTTCGACGCTGCTCGGCTCACGCCGGGACAGGTCAATGCCGAGCTCCTCGGCCGCGCGGAACACGTCCTCGTCGGAGTCCCGCATCTCGATGGACTGGCCGTCCGAGGACAGCACCTCCACGTTGAGGCAGAGCGACTGCATTTCCTTGATGAGGACCTTGAAGGACTCGGGAATGCCGGGCTCGGGGATGTTCTCGCCCTTGACGATGGCCTCGTAGACCTTGACTCGGCCGAGGACGTCGTCGGACTTGATGGTGAGCAGCTCCTGCAGGGCGTAGGCAGCGCCGTACGCCTCGAGGGCCCACACCTCCATCTCACCGAAGCGCTGACCACCGAACTGCGCCTTACCACCGAGCGGCTGCTGGGTGATCATCGAGTACGGACCGGTCGAACGGGCGTGGAGCTTGTCGTCGACCAGGTGGTGCAGCTTGAGGATGTACATGTAGCCGACCGAGATCGGCATCGGGAACGGCTCGCCGGAGCGACCGTCGTACAGCCGGGCCTTACCGGTGGAGTTCACCAGGCGCTCACCGTCACGGGTGAGGGTGGTGTGGTCCAGCAGGCCGGTGATCTCGTCCTCGCGGGCGCCGTCGAAGACCGGGGTGGCGAGGTTGGTGCCACCCTCGACCGTGTCGGCGCCGATCGCCTGCAGGCGCTTGGCCCACTCGTCGGCGAGACCGGAGACGTCCCAGCCCTGCTTGGCGAGCCACCCGAGGTGGATCTCCAGGACCTGTCCCGGGTTCATTCGGGACGGGACACCCAGCGGGTTGAGGATGATGTCGACCGGGGTGCCGTCCTCGAGGAACGGCATGTCCTCGACGGGGAGGATCTTGGAGATGACACCCTTGTTGCCGTGACGGCCGGCCAGCTTGTCACCGTTGGTGATCTTGCGCTTCTGGGCCACGTAGACGCGGACCAGCTGGTTGACGCCCGGGGGCAGCTCGTCGCCCTCTTCGCGGTCGAAGACGCGGACGCCGATGACCTTGCCGGACTCACCGTGCGGCACCTTGAGCGAGGTGTCGCGGACCTCACGGGCCTTCTCACCGAAGATCGCGCGCAGCAGGCGCTCCTCCGGGGTCAGCTCGGTCTCACCCTTGGGCGTGACCTTGCCGACCAGGATGTCGCCGGTGACGACATCGGCGCCGATGCGGATGATGCCGCGCTCGTCGAGGTCGGCGAGGACCTCCTCGGAGACGTTCGGGATGTCCCGGGTGATCTCCTCGGGGCCCAGCTTGGTGTCACGGGCGTCGACCTCGTGCTCCTCGATGTGGATCGAGGAGAGGACGTCGTCCTGCACGAGGCGCTGCGACAGGATGATCGCGTCCTCGTAGTTGTGACCCTCCCAGGACATGAACGCCACGAGCAGGTTCTTGCCGAGGGCCATCTCGCCCTCGTCGGTGCAAGGACCGTCCGCGAGCACCTGGCCGGTCTCGACCCGGGCGCCCTCGTCCACGAGCACCTTCTGGTTGAAGGCGGTGCCCTGGTTGGAGCGGGTGAACTTGGCGGCGCGGTACGTGGTGTACGTGCCGTCGTCGTTGGCCACGGTGACGTAGTCGGCCGAGACCTCCTGGACGACACCCGACTTCTCGGCGGTGATGACGTCCGCGGCGTCGACGGCGCAGCGGTACTCCATGCCGGTGCCGACCAGCGGGGCCTCGCTCTTCAGCAGCGGCACCGCCTGACGCATCATGTTCGAGCCCATGAGCGCGCGGTTGGCGTCGTCGTGCTCGAGGAACGGGATCATGGCGGTCGCGACCGACACCATCTGGCGCGGCGAGACGTCCATGTAGTCGATCTCGGTGCCGGGGATGTAGTCGATCTCGCCACCACGGCGGCGAACGAGAACACGCGGCTCGGCGAAGGTCAGCTCGGCCGTCAGCGGGGCGTTGGCCTGCGCGATGACGAAGCGGTCCTCCTCGTCGGCGGTGAGGTAGTCGACCTGCTCGGTCACGACACCGTCGATGACCTTGCGGTACGGGGTCTCGATGAAGCCGAAGGCGTTGACCCGGCCGTACGAGGCCAGCGACCCGATCAGACCGATGTTCGGGCCTTCAGGGGTCTCGATGGGACACATGCGCCCGTAGTGGGACGGGTGCACGTCACGGACCTCGAAGCCGGCGCGCTCACGGGAGAGACCACCGGGGCCGAGGGCGGACAGACGGCGCTTGTGGGTCAGGCCCGACAGCGGGTTCGTCTGGTCCATGAACTGGGACAGCTGGCTGGTGCCGAAGAACTCCTTGATGGAGGCGACGACCGGCCGGATGTTGATCAGGGTCTGCGGCGTGATCGCCTCGACGTCCTGGGTGGTCATGCGCTCGCGCACGACACGCTCCATACGGGCGAGACCCGTACGGACCTGGTTCTGGATCAGCTCGCCGACGTTGCGGAGGCGACGGTTGCCGAAGTGGTCGATGTCATCGACCTCGACGACGATGTCGCGACCGGTCTCGTCACGCCACTCGGCCTCGCCCGCGTGCAGCTTCACCAGGTACTTGATCGCACCGATGATGTCGGGCTCGGTGAGCACGCCGGAGTCCAGCGACTCGGCGTTGCCCAGCTTGCGGTTGACCTTGTAGCGGCCGACCTTCGCGAGGTCGTAGCGCTTCGGGTTGAAGTAGAGGTTCTCGAGCAGGGTCTGCGCGGCCTCACGGGTCGGCGGCTCGCCCGGACGCAGCTTGCGGTAGATGTCCAGCAGCGCGTCGTCCTGGCCCTGGGTGTGGTCCTTCTCCAGGGTCGCCCGCATCGACTCGTACTCGCCGAACTCCTCGAGAATCATCTCGTTGGTCCAGCCGAGGGCCTTGAGCAGAACGGTGACCGACTGCTTGCGCTTGCGGTCGATGCGGACACCGACCATGTCGCGCTTGTCGATCTCCATCTCCAGCCAGGCACCACGCGAGGGGATGACCTTGCAGGAGTAGATGTCCTTGTCGGACACCTTGTCCAGGGTGGAGTCGAAGTAGACACCAGGGGAACGGACCAGCTGAGAGACGACGACACGCTCGGTGCCGTTGATCACGAACGTGCCCTTGTGGGTCATGAGCGGGAAGTCGCCCATGAAGACCGTCTGAGACTTGATCTCACCGGTCTCGTTGTTGGTGAACTCGGCCGTGACGAAGAGCGGAGCCGCGTACGTGAAGTCGCGGTCCTTGCACTCGTCAATAGAGTTCTTCGGCGGCTCGAAACGGTGGTCGCGGAAGGTCAGCGACATCGACCCGCTGAAGTCCTCGATCGGGGAGATCTCTTCGAAGATCTCCTCCAGACCGGACTTCGTGGGGACGTCCTGACCACTCTCCAGGGCCGCCTCGACCCGGGACTTCCAGGCCGCGTTGCCGAGCAGCCAGTCAAAGCTCTCGGTCTGCAGGGCCAGGAGGTTCGGGACCTCAAGGGGCTCCTTGATCTTCGCGAAGGAAACGCGAAGCGGGGCGGTGGATGCGGCGGATGTGTTCGAGGCGTTGCGCGGCGCGGCCAAGAGGGGGGTCCTTCCGAGGGCTCGGAGCTCACTACGCGCGTACCGGCCGGGCCTGCCGAGGATTGGAGCCACCTCCGGCGCCGAGGGTCTCAGCCGGGACGAATCCCAGGTCAGAGCCGCTTTGCGGAGGCGGTGCCAGACCCCTTCAGGGCAACGCAAACTCCGGGCGACGAGTCACGGAGCAGCTAACAGGCAGCGCAAAGGGACAGTGTAGCCAAAAGGCACACTGCTGACAAGCCCTGATTCGGAGACCGAATCGGACGCTCCCTCCGGTAGCCACCCGTCCGGCTCAACCCCCCGGAAGGAGCCTCGCCGCAGGGTGGTCCCTGCCCTCGTACAACCGCCGGCCCGGACACTCCGGGCCACCGCACCTCACATGGAGTCACTTCCCGTCGGGGCCACTGAATATGCATCCAGGGCCGCTCCAACTGGCAGCGGACTCGCTCCTTGCTGCGGCGCGCGCCTTGAGAATCGCGCGCCCGGTGCAGTTCGTCAAGGCCCCTGCCGGAGCGTGGACCTCGGGCTGCTCATCGCTCGGGACCCCCAGGGCGTTACAGAACCCATGGTGGGAGCCACTCCCGATGACAGCGATCACCATACCCGCACCCACCGACAGTGGCCGAGTGCACAATCGGCCAGGGTGGTCACCCCCTGGTACGGCAAAGGCCGGGCCGACCACCCGCAAGGGTGATCGGCCCGGCCCTTTCACGCCCCCTCAGAGGGGGCGTGGAGTCACTTGACGGTGACCTTGGCGCCAGCGGCCTCGAGGGCAGCCTTGGCCTTCTCGGCAACGTCCTTGGCGACCTTCTCGAGAACCTTGGCACCGGCGGTGTCAACGAGGTCCTTGGCCTCCTTCAGGCCGAGGGAGGTCAGGGTGCGCACCTCCTTGATGACCTGGATCTTCTTGTCGCCCGCGCCATCGAGGATGACGTCGAACTCGTCCTGCTCCTCAACGGCCTCGACGGCGGCGGCAGCGCCACCGGCGGCGGCAACGGCAACCGGGGCGGCCGCGGTGACGTCGAACTTCTCCTCGAAGGCCTTCACGAAGGCGGAGAGCTCGATGAGGGTGAGCTCCTCGAACTGCGCGAGCAGCTCGTCCTGGGTCAGCTTCGCCATGATGGCGTCCTTCCACTAAGTCGGCAGGTGGTGCCGTATGTACGGGTTGGGCGGGCACGGGCCCGCAGCGAGGCGTGAGCCTGCCGAATTACTCGGCGGCCGCGTCCTCGGCGGCGGGAGCCGGCGTACCGGCACCGCCCTGCTCGACCTTGTCGCGAAGCGCGTCCACGGTGCGGACGAGCTTCGAGGGCAGGGCCTGGAAGAGCGCAGCAGCCTGGGACTGCTTGGCCTTCATGGCGCCGGCCAGCTTGGCGAGCAGCACCTCGCGGGACTCGAGGTCCGCGAGCTTCTTGATCTCATCGGCGGACAGCGCCTTACCGTCAAGGACACCGCCCTTGATGATGAGAGCGGGGTTGTCCTTGGCGAAGTCACGCAGAGCCTTCGCCGACTCCACCGGGTCACCGGTGACGAAGGCGACAGCCGTCGGACCCGCGAACAGGTCGTCCAGCTCGGTGATCCCGGCCTCGTTGGCAGCGATCTTGGTCAGCGTGTTCTTCACCACGGCGTACTCGGCGTTCTCACCGAGCGAGCGACGCAGGGTCTTAACCTGCTTCACCGTGAGACCGCGGTACTCGGTCAGCAGCGCCGCGGAGGAGCCACGGAACTTGTCCGTGATCTCGGCGACGGCAGCAGCCTTGTCGGGCCTTGCCATAGGCTTACGCCTCCTTCCGTGATGTCGAAGTCAGGCCGACCTTTGAACAGTCGACCCATCCAACGCCTCGGACCAGCCGGCCGGATGAAGGCTCCTGTGGAACGTCTCGCAAAATGACGAGAGCCCCGGTGCGCAGGCGCACGGGGCTCTGATTAACCTCAACAGTCCCACGGCAAGGCCGTACGAACCGGAAGTCCAAGCTCCAAACAGTCCTGCGCGGGCCGTCTGCGGCAATTCGCAGATCCTTCGGCCGCCTCGCACCCTCACAGGCACAAGACGACGACCAGCGGTCTTTGGCAGCCACCACCGTACCCGGCCCGGGTCGAATCGACCAAATCGCCTCAGGCCCGGGCCTAGGGAGCCGGCGGCAGGCTGCGCGTCCCGACGTCGACGGTGTCGCTCTCGGCCGGTGCCTGCACCGAGAGCGCGCCGGCGAACTCGCCGTACACGACGGTGTCGTCCAGCCGGGCCCCCGCACCGGCGCCGGTGCGGCGGAGCTGGACCAGCTGGTCCTTGTCGTTCAGCCACAGGTCGAGCGTCAGCAGGCTCACCCCGCCCTTGCCGAGGGCGGCCTGCAGGGCCTGCCGCCGGGCGCCGGTCAGCTGGGTCTGCGCGGCGGCGTAGGCCTCGACGGTGACGTTCACCCGGTAGTGCTCGACCGTGCTCTCGTCGAGCTTCTCCTCCCCCACCAGGACGGGGGCGCCGGCCGCCACCGCGGCGGTGAGCGCCACCACCGGGTTCAGCCGGTCGACCAGCCCCGCGTACGGGACCTCGCGCTGGCCGTCGGCGCCGGGCGCGGTCGCGTACTTCTCCCAGTGCCGCCCGCCGAGGCGGGAGGCGGTGGCCAGGTCCCCGCCCCGGTAGGCGGTGGTGTCCAGCACGATCAGCTGCTCGGTGTCGTCCGGGCGCTTGAGCTGGAGGACGGTCTTGGGCGCCCAGAAGAGCATCCCCGTCGCGCTGTCCGTACCGAGGCGGTAGCTGAACTTGGCCCGGCGCGCGGTGTGCATCGCCAGCTGGGCCGAGAGGAGTACGCCGTGCGGCGAGCGGTCGGTGGGGGTGGCGAGGGCGGAGGGCGTGGCCGACGCGGGCGAGGGCTCGGGCTTGCCCCCCGAGCCGCTGCCGCACGCGACCGCACCGGCCAGCAGGAGGGCGGCCAGCGCTGCGGCTACTGCCCGCCGCTGCCGTACCGCCATTCCTGCCTCCTGTTACTCCTGCGCCCCGCTCACCCGACACCTTGTCATGCCGCCCGCCGCCCGCTCGGGTCGGCTCCGGTCAGCCGCTGATGTTGCCCAGGCCCTTGAGCATGTCGGCGAAGTCCAGGACGTCCGAGGCCGCCGGCGTCTTGACCGAGGCGGCGCTGCCGAGGTCGCTGTACCTGATGGTCACGGCCTCCTTGCTGCCGTTGCCCACGTTGTTGCTCTGCTGCTGGACCAGCTCGCCCTTGGCGTTGATCCAGAAGTCGGAGGTGACCGAGGAGCCGTCCTTCTTGAGCGTGTCGATGACCTGCTTCTTCTGGTCCGCAGAGAGGTTGGCCATCGCGCCGACCAGCGCGTCCACCGGCAGCTCGCTCCGGTAGTGCACGGCGTCGGCACCGCCGACCTTCTCCGCGCCGACCTTGCTGAGCTTGCCGCCCTGGGCGTTGGCGGCGAGCTGCACGGCGGGGTTGAAGGTCTGGAGCATGGTCGTCATCGAGCCGGCGTCCTCGCCGCCCGGCAACGCCTTGCCGCCCGCGCCCGCGGTGGCCTTCGGGTCCAGCTTCAGCCAGTGCTTGCCGCCGAAGGTGGCGGCCGTCTCGTCGTCCACCCCGATGTACATGACGTCACCGGTGAGCAGCATCTTGGCGGTCTGACCGTCGGTCTTGGTGGTCAGCTCGAAGGCCGCCGGCGCCTTCCAGCTGTACGAGCCGCTGCCGGTCTCGGTGTCCCCCGTGCCGGTCAGCACCAGCTTGGCGCTGCCGGCCTTCTCCATGACCGCGGCCGAGGCCAGCAGAGCGGCCTTCGGGCCGAGGTCCGCGGCCTGCTTGCCCCCGGCCCCGGCGCCCCCACCGGTGGCGGCCGAGGACGAGGCCGACGAAGAAGCCGACGACGTGGCGTCCTGGCCGGTGGTCTTGCTGCTGCTGCAAGCGCTCAGCCCGCCCACCAGCAGGGCCGAAACGGCAACGGCAGTGGCGATGCGAAGAGTACGCAAAGCAGTCCCCCCTCTTATCTGTTTCTCATCAGATTGCGAGCGGACTCTAACCGATGCGCACGAGAACGCGACAACGGGTTAGCGCGTGACCGGCTGCTTGGCCAGGTCCACCGTGTCGGCCGCCGGCGGGATCTGGACGGGGACGGAGAGGCCGAGCTGCGACAGCGAGGTGGTCACGGTGTCGGTCCCCGCGGTGCCCTGCACCGTCTCCACCGACTTCACCAGCTCGTTGGCGTCGTTGATCCAGAAGTCGAAGGTGATCGTCTGTGCGCCCTGGCCCTGGTAGTACGCCAGCGTCGCCGCCCGGTCGGCGTCCGACATGCCGGTGTCCGCCGCGCTGTAGTCGGTGACCGACGCCGTCGCCCGGTAGTGCGTGGCAGCGGCGGAGGCGACCGGTTCCTTGCCCACCAGGGTGAGCTGACCGACCTTCGCCATCAGCCGCAGCGGCCCGGAGGGGCCCTCGGTCAGGCTGGTCAGCCAGACCCCGGTGAGGGACTTGGGCCCTCCGGTCGAGGTGTCCCCGGAGTCCAGCGCCTCGGCCAGCTCGCGCGAGGCCTTCGCCCAGTGGCGGCCCTTGAACTCGGCGGGCAGCCAGTCGTACGAGGCGTAGTAGCTGCCGTCCACGACCCGCACCTCGCCCTTGCCCCGGTCCTGGGTGATGGCCAGGCCCGCCGAGCTGCGGTCCTCGCCCCATGCGGCCGCGCCGGTCACGGTGCTGTGGCCGTACTCGTGGTTCTGCTCGTCCACCTCCAGCCGGGCGCTGCCCGCCTTGTCGGTGACCTGGGCGGCGAGCTGCAGCGCCTCCTGGGGAGTCCGCTTCTGCGGGCCCTTCACCGCCGCCCCCGTTCCGGGTGAGCGGCTCGACTGCCCTCCTACGGTGCTGCACGCGGTCAGGCCGCCGAGTATCAGCAGGGCTGCGGCCAGGGCGGCGGCTCGCTCGGTGCGCACGGGCGTTCTCCGGTGGGATGGGGGCGGGAGGTGCGCAGAGCCTAGCCCACCGGGTACGCCGACGGGCCCGCACCCCCGGTGAGGGGGTACGGGCCCGTCGAACGAGTTGAGCTGCGCCCAGGACGCGGCTGCTCGGTCAGAGCACGAAGGCTCAGACGGCGGCCGGGTCCTCCTCGACGAGGAGGTTGCGGGTGCGGTTCGGGTCGACCTGGATGCCGGGGCCGATCGTGGTGGAGACCGCGGTCTTCTTGATGTAACGGCCCTTGGCGGCGGACGGCTTGGCCCGGAGGACCTCGTCCAGCGCGGCGGCGTAGTTCTCGACCAGCTGCTCGTCGGTGAAGGAGACCTTACCGATGATGAAGTGCAGGTTCGAGTGCTTGTCGACGCGGAACTCGATCTTGCCGCCCTTGATGTCGTTGACAGCCTTGGCGGTGTCGGGCGTCACGGTGCCGGTCTTCGGGTTCGGCATCAGACCACGGGGACCGAGCACGCGGCCGAGGCGGCCGACCTTGCCCATGAGGTCCGGGGTGGCGACGACGGCGTCGAAGTCCAGACGACCCTTGGCGACCTCGTCGATGAGCTCGTCGGCACCGACGATGTCGGCACCCGCAGCACGCGCGGCCTCGGCACGCTCGCCGGTCGCGAAGACCAGGACCCGAGCGGTCTTACCGGTGCCGTGCGGAAGGATCACGGTGCTGCGGACCATCTGGTCGGCCTTGCGCGGGTCGACACCCAGACGCATGGCAACCTCGACGGTCGCGTCGAACTTGCTGGTGGAGGTCTCCTTGGCGAGGCGGATGGCCTCGAGGGGAGCGTAGATACGGCTGCGGTCGACCTTGGCGTCCGCGGCCTTGAGAGCCTTGCTGCGCTTCACTGCTTTCTCCTGAAGGTTGGGCCCCTCCTGGCCGTTGCCGGGCAAGGAGGGCGGAGGAGTCGTGGTGTGTACGGGCCGCGCCGGCCCTACCACGGTGGACTAGGGAACTCAGCCCTCGACGGTGATGCCCATCGACCGGGCGGTGCCGGCGATGATCTTCGCCGCGGCGTCCAGGTCGTTGGCGTTCAGGTCGGGGAGCTTGGTCGTGGCGATCTCGCGGACCTGGGCGGCCGTGAGCTTGGCGACCTTGGTCTTGTGCGGCTCGGCCGAACCCTTGTCCACGCCCGCGGCCTTCAGGATGAGGCGCGCGGCCGGCGGCGTCTTCGTGATGAAGGTGAAGGAGCGGTCGTCGTAGACCGTGATCTCCACCGGCACGATCATGCCGCGCTGCGACTCGGTCGCAGCGTTGTAGGCCTTGCAGAACTCCATGATGTTGACGCCGTGCTGACCCAGCGCGGGGCCGACCGGCGGCGCGGGGTTGGCCGCACCAGCGTTGATCTGGAGCTTGATAAGCCCCGTGACCTTCTTCTTCTTGGGAGGCATTTCTCTCCGGGTCCTTCTGAGAGGTGATGTTCGACGTGTGTACGACCGGGGCGACACCCGGCCGGGTGTACACACATCGGACCAGGCTAACGCGGATGCGTCCCTGGACCAAAACGGGTTGTAGGGCGGAGCGACCGCTCCGCCCTACAACCCGAAGGCTTGTGTCAGTTCTTCTGGATCTGGTCGAAGGAGAGCTCGACCGGGGTCTCGCGGCCGAAGATCTCGACCAGGCCCTTGACCTTCTTCGAGTCCGGGTTGATCTCGTTGATGGTCGCCTGGAGGGTCGCGAACGGGCCGTCGGTGACGGTGACCGAGTCGCCGACCTCGAAGTCGAGCACCTGGATCTCGCTGGGCTTGATCGGCGAGGGCTTGCCGGCCTCCTTGGCCGCCTGGCGCTCCACGTCGGGGGCGAGCATCTTGACGACCTCGTCCAGGGTCAGCGGGTACGGGTCGTAGGCGTTGCCGACGAAGCCGGTGACACCCGGGGTGTTGCGGACGACGCCCCAGGACTCCGGGGTGAGGTCCATGCGCACCAGGACGTAACCGGGGAGCTTGTTCTGGCGGATCGTCTTGCGGTCGCCGTTCTTGATCTGGACGACCTCCTCCTGCGGCACCTCGGACTGGAAGATGTAGTCCTCGACGTTCAGGGAGACGGCGCGCTGCTCCAGGTTCTGCTTCACCCGGTTCTCGTAACCCGCGTAGGTGTGGATGACGTACCACTCGCCCGGCGCGGTGCGCAGCTTCTCGCGGAACTCGGCGACCGGGTCGACCTCGGCCTCTTCGGCCTCTTCGGCGGCCTCGGCCGGGAAGACCTCGTCCTCGGTCACCTCGTGCATCGCGGCCGACTCGGCGGCCACGCCGGCCTCGGACTCGTCCGCAGCCTCGACCTCGTCCACGTCTGCGTCCGCCGCGTCGAGGATCTGCTCGGCAGTCTCGGCGTCAGCAGCCTCAGCCGCGTCCAGCTCGGCGGCGACATCCGCCTCGCGGACGGTCTCGTCGGCGTCGTACAGGGGGGACTCAGACACGGTGGCTGCTTCTTTCCTGGGATGTGGAGATTGAACGGCTCCGGGCCACCCGGCGCCCTCGCGGGCACGTGTGGGAAAAGACTCGGATACCTCAACAGTACCGAGTCAACGGTAGCGGGCTCGTCCGGTCTGCGCCGACAGCTCGACCCGGGGCGATCCCTTCAACGTTCGAGAGGGTCCGGCCCGGGTCGGGGAGTGCTGCTGGGGAGGTGGCGGCTCAGCCGAAGATCCACAGACTGAGCTTGGAGAAGCCGTAGTCGAGGCTGGCCACCACGCCCATGATCACGACGACGAAGACCACGACGACGCTGGTGTACTGCATCAGGTCGTGGCGGCTCGGCCAGACGACCTTGCGCAGCTCGGCGATGATCTGGCGGTAGAACAGCGCGGCACGGGCGAAGACGCCCTTCTTGGCGCGCTTGCCCGACTTCTTCCCGTCGCCGCCCGCGGACCTGTTGGCGCGCTTGCGGTCGCGACGCGAGAGCGTCTCCTCGCCGTTGACAGGCGTGGTTGCGTCCGCCGCGCCGTCGGCACCCTCGGGGTTGCCGCTCTCAGGCGTTGCGGTGGAGCCCGTGGTCTCCGTCACTCGTCCTCACCTGAATCCGGGTCCTGCCGAGCGTCGTACGTGCCGTGAAGCACGAGCGATCCGGCGAAAGCAGTGCTGTTGGGGCCCTCTCCGCGTCAAGCCCGCTCGCTCTGCGGAGCGAACGGGCTCGGTACGGATCAAGCAGCAGGGCAAGAGGGACTTGAACCCCCAACCGCCGGTTTTGGAGACCGGTGCTCTACCAATTGAGCTATTGCCCTACGGAGACCTCGCGGCTCCGGAGTTGACCCCCAACCTACCGCATCCGGGCCGCTGCGTGATGTACGCGTCGGTGGAGCCGCATTTCGGGAGCCATCGAGCAGTGAGTGTACGTGTTCTTGCGCGTTTGGTCGAACCTCATTCACCGAAGACCCATCAGTTACCGCCGACACGCGTACGCATCGTGGACCGAGCGGTACGCATGTTGAAACCGCCGTGCCCGGGCACCGCCGTCTCTGCGACGATGCAGGCATGAGCGCTTCCACCCCCGCCAGCACCAGTCCCGCTGACCGCCGCGTCTCCGCCCGGATCGGCGCCATCGCCGAGTCCGCCACCCTCGCCGTCGATGCCAAGGCCAAGGCCCTCAAGGCGGCCGGCCGCCCGGTGATCGGCTTCGGCGCGGGCGAGCCGGACTTCCCGACCCCCGGCTACATCGTCGACGCCGCCGTCGCCGCCTGCCAGGACCCGGCCAACCACCGCTACACCCCGGCCGGCGGCCTGCCCGCACTGAAGGCCGCGATCGCCGCCAAGACGCTGCGCGACTCCGGCTACCAGGTGGACGCCTCCCAGGTGCTCGTCACCAACGGCGGCAAGCAGGCCATCTACGAGGCCTTCGCCGCGATCCTCGACCCGGGCGACGAGGTCATCGTCCCGGCCCCGTACTGGACCACCTACCCCGAGTCGATCCAGCTCGCGGGCGGTGTCCCGGTCGAGGTGGTCGCCGACGAGACCACCGGCTACAAGGTCTCGGTCGAGCAGCTGGAGGCGGCCCGGACCGCGAACACCAAGGTCGTGCTGTTCGTCTCCCCGTCCAACCCGACCGGCGCCGTCTACACCCGCGCCGAGGCCGAGGCGATCGGCCGCTGGGCGCTGGAGCACGGCCTGTGGGTGCTCACCGACGAGATCTACGAGCACCTGGTCTACGGCGACGCGGAGTTCACCTCGCTGCCGGCCCTGCTGCCCGAGCTGGCCGACAAGTGCATCGTGGTCAACGGCGTCGCCAAGACCTACGCGATGACCGGCTGGCGGGTCGGGTGGCTGATCGGCCCCGCGGACGTGGTGAAGGCCGCGACCAACCTGCAGTCGCACGCCACCTCCAACGTGAGCAACGTGGCCCAGGTCGCCGCGCTGGCCGCCGTCTCGGGCGACCTCTCGGCCGTGGACGAGATGAAGACCGCGTTCGACCGCCGCCGCAAGACCATCGTGCGGATGCTCAACGAGATCGAGGGCGTGCTCTGCCCCGAGCCCGAGGGCGCGTTCTACGCCTACCCCTCCGTGAAGGGCCTGCTGGGCAAGGAGATCCGCGGCAAGCGGCCGCAGACCTCCGCCGAGCTCGCCACCCTGATCCTGGACGAGGCCGAGGTCGCGGTCGTCCCCGGCGAGGCCTTCGGCACCCCGGGCTACCTGCGGCTCTCGTACGCGCTCGGCGACACCGACCTGGTCGAGGGCGTCGGCCGCCTGCAGAAGCTGCTGGGCGAGGCCCGCGCCTGACGACCACCCGGCTCATCCGGCTCACCCCGTGAGCTTGACCGCCCTCTTCATCCCTTCGGGGGACTTGAAGAGGGCGGTTCCCGTTCGGGCCCCTGATACGGCAGGATCGGTGAATGGATCGCCTGCGTGATGTTCGGGACCTCCCGAAGGCCCACCTGCACCTGCACTTCACCGGCTCGATGCGGCCGGCCACCCTGCTGGAGCTGGCCGCCAAGCACCGCGTCCGGCTGCCCGAGGCGCTGAGCTCGGGCGAGCCGCAGCACCTCCGCGCAACGGACGAGCGCGGCTGGTTCCGCTTCCAGCGGCTGTACGACACCGCGCGCTCGGTGCTCCGCGACGAGGAGGACATCCGGCGGCTGGTCCGGGAGACCGCCGAGGACGAGCGGCGGGACGGCTCGCACTGGCTGGAGATCCAGGTCGACCCGACCTCGTACGCGCCCCGCCTGGGCGGGCTGATCCCGGCGCTGGAGCTCATTCTGGACGCGGTGCGGGAGGCCTCGGAGGCCACCGGGGTCGGGATCCGGGTGCTGGTCGCGGCCAACCGGATGAAGTCACCGATGGACGCCCGGACACTGGCCCGCCTGGCCGTCCGGTACGCCGACCAGGGCGTGGTCGGCTTCGGGCTCTCCAACGACGAACGGCGCGGCCTCGCACGGGACTTCGACCGGGCCTTCGCTATCGCCCGCAAGGGCGGCCTGCTGGCCGCCCCGCACGGCGGGGAGCTGGCCGGGCCCGAGTCCGTCCGGGACTGCCTGGACGACCTGGGGGCCGGCCGGATCGGCCACGGCGTACGGGCGGCGGAGGACCCCCGGCTGATGCAGCGGCTGGCGGACCGTCAGATCACCTGCGAGGTCTGCCCGGCCTCCAACGTCTCGCTCGGCGTCTACGAGCGGGCCGGCGAAGTGCCGCTGCGGACGCTCTTCGACGCGGGCGTGCCGCTCGCCCTGGGCGCGGACGACCCGCTGCTGTTCGGCTCCCGGCTCGCCGCCCAGTACGAGCTCGCCCGCGACGTCCACGGCTTCTCCGACGCCGAACTCGCCGAGCTGGCCCGGCAGTCGGTCCGGGGCTCGCGGGCGCCCGAGGACGTCCAGAAGCTCCTCCTCGCGGACATCGACGCCTGGCTCACCGACAGCTGAGGCGAACCTGACGGGGCGCGGGGAACTGCGCGACCAGGGCACCACGTCCGTGCACGGTTGCGCGCGCAGTTCCCCGCGCCCCTGCTGTGGTTGCCCTAGAGCTGTACGCCGACCGTCACAGGCTCGTTGACCAGCTCGACGCCGAACGCGTCCTTGACGCCGTCCCGGATCTCGCGGGCCAGGGCGAGGAGGTCCGCCGTCGTGGCGCCGCCCCGGTTGGTGAGGGCCAGCGTGTGCTTGGTGGAGAGGGTGGCCGGGCCGCTGCCGTAGCCCTTGCCGAAGCCGGCCTGGTCGATCAGCCAGGCCGCCGAAGTCTTGGTGCACCCGTCCGGCGCGGGATAGGCGGGGGCGGTGCGCCCGTCCAGACGGGCCAGGAAGGCCTCGTACTGCTCGGCCGTGAGGATCGGGTTGGTGAAGAAGGAGCCCGCCGACCAGGTGTCGTGGTCGGCCGGGTCGAGCACCATGCCCTTGCCCGCCCGCAGCCCCAGCACCGTCTCGTACGCCGTCTGCAGGTCGACCCGCTGCTCGGCCTCGACGCCGAGCTTCCGGGCCACCTCGGCGTACTTCACCGGGGAGGACTGCCCGGCGGCGTCCTCCAGCTCGAATCGGACCCGCAGCACCACATAGCGGTCCGGGGCGCCCTTGAAGCGGCTGTGACGGTAGGAGAACGCGCACTCCGCATTGGTCAGGGTGACGGTCTCGCGCGCCTCGCGGTCGTACGCGACGACCTCGGTGATGGTGCTCGCGACCTCCTGGCCGTACGCGCCGACGTTCTGCACGGGCGTGGCCCCGGCCGAGCCGGGAATGCCGGCCAGGAACTCGATCCCGGCCAGGCCCTTGCCGACCGTCCGGGCCACGGCCTCGGCCCAGACCTCGCCCGCGGCGAGCTCCAGGGTGGTGCCGTCCAGCTCGAAGCCGGTGGTGGCGATCCGCAGCACCGTCCCGTCGAAGCCGGCGTCCCCGATCACCAGGTTGGAGCCTCCGCCGATCACCAGCAGCGGCTCGCCGGCCTGGTCCGCCTCGCGGACGGTGGCGACGACCTCGGCGTCCGTGGTCGCGGTGACCAGCCGGCGGGCCGGGCCGCCGAGCCGGAGCGTGGTCAGCGGGGCGAGGGGGGCGTCGTGTTCTACGTGCACGCGCTCCAGCCTACGGGGTGCGCTGCCGTTGCTCCTCGATACGGCGATCGGCCTCGGCCCAGCCGGGCGGGGCGCCGGCGGGCGCCTCCCAGGTGGTGAAGACCGTGGCGGCCACGACCGGGCGCAGCGACTTCATCACCGTCCGGTGCGGCTCCGCCATGACGTACGCGTTGATCGCCTCACGGCTCTCCCAGGCCGAGAGCGTCCAGAAGGTGCCCCGCAGCGGCGAGGTCCGCAGCGTGGCGCCGAGGGCACCGGGGGACTTGCGGGCCTGCTGGAAGGCGCGCAGCGAGGCGAGCAGGAATCCCGGCACGTGGCGCAGGCTGCGCACCTGCAACTCCGAGGCCAGTACGGTGACTTCCGCCTGGTCGGTTCCGGCGGCGGGGCCAGCGGCCCAGGGCAGTGTGAGCATGTCCGTTCCTCTCGGATTAGTAATTGGTCACTAACTTCACTGCTCATGACGAAGCCCACGGCCCCGCGCCCTCAGGCGTCGAAGCGCAGCCCCGCCCAGCTCTCGTCCTCGGCCGGCACGCCGATGGCGAGCAGGGTGTTGATCAGCATTCCGCTGCCGAAGAAGCGGCTCATCTCCTCGTCGGTGGCCCCCGTGGTGCCGCGGACCACGCTCCACAGCTCGGCCCAGCGCCGCCGGACCCGCCCGGCCAGCTCCGCGTCCTCGCCGGAGGCCGCGGCGACGTACACCTGCATCTGCATCAGCAGCACGTCCCGGTCCGCCACCAGCTCGGAGTACGCCCGCGCCATCGCGTCGAGCGCCTCCTCGCCGCGCAGCCCCTCGGCGGCCTCGGTGAAGACCTGGACCGTCCGGTCGAAGCAACGGTCCGCGGCGGCCGCGAAGAGCGCCTGCTTCCCGGGGAACAGCCGGAACAGGTACGGCTGCGAGACCCCGACCCGGCGGGCGATGGCCTCCGTCGAGGTGCCGTGATAGCCGCCCCTGGCGAACTCCACCACGGCGGCCCGCAGCACGCTCTCCCGCCGTTCCTCGGCGCTCATCCTTGCCATGGGCTCCAAGTTAGTGGCCAATCACTACCTTCGCAAGCCCTCCGGAACCCGGGAAGGAAAATCCTCCCCGGGCCCTGGCGGCTCAGGCCAGCCGGACGACGGCGCGGGACATCCCGAGCACCTTCTGGCCGCCACTGGTGGCGACCAGGTCGACCCGGACCTTCCGGTCCTCCAGCAGGGCGCCGACCTTGCCCGTGACCTCGATCACGGCACCGACGCCGTCGTTGGGCACCGGGACCGGCTTGGTGAAGCGCACGCCGTACTCGACCACCGCGCCCGGGTCGCCGACCCAGTCGGTGACCACCCGGACGGCCTCGGCCATGGTGAACATGCCATGCGCGATGACGTCGGGCAGGCCGACCTCCAGCGCGAACTTCTCGTTCCAGTGGATCGGGTTGAAGTCACCGGAGGCACCCGCGTACTGCACGAGTGTGGCGCGAGTCACCGGGAACGACTGGGCCGGCAGCTCGGTGCCGACCTCGACCTCGTCGAAACTGATCGCCATCGCTCTACTCCCCCGCCTCGTCGGCCGCGCGGGCCACCAGCGTCATGACGGACGTCACCACGTGCTCGCCGCTCTGGTCGTGCACCTCGCCGCGGACCGTGAGGACGTCGTTGCCCGCCAGCGACTTGATGTTGTCGATGCTGACGGTCACCGCGAGCCGGTCACCGGCCTGCACCGGGCGGGTGTAGACGAACTTCTGGTCGCCGTGCACGACGCGGGTGAAGTCCAGGCCCAGCTCGGGGTCGGCCACGACCTGGCCGGCGGCCTGATACGTGATCACGAACGGGAAGGTCGGCGGGGCGATCACATCCGGGTACCCGAGCGCCTTGGCGGCCTCCTGGTCGGCGTACGCCGGGTTGGCGTCACCGACGGCGACGGCGAACTCGCGGATCTTCTCGCGGCCGACCTCGTACGGCGCGGTGGGCGGGTACGTCCGCCCGATGAACGAGGGGTCGAGCGGCATGGGCAACTCCTCTGACGGTTTGTCATACAAAAACAGCTCCAGGCCGCACCCCACAAGGGGGTACGGCCTGGAGCCAAAGCCTGATTCACACAGGCCCGGCGACACCTTGCGGGGTCAGCGGGTCTCGCGGTGCGCAGTGTGCGAGTTGCAGCGGGGGCAGTGCTTCTTCATCTCAAGACGGTCCGGGTCGTTACGCCGGTTCTTCTTGGTGATGTAGTTCCGCTCCTTGCACTCCACGCAGGCCAGCGTGATCTTCGGGCGGACGTCGGTGGCAGCCACGGGAGTGCCTTCCTGGACAAATGAATAAGAACACAACAAGAGTAGCCGATCGGGAGTTCGATCTCCCGACCGACTACGCGGGGTAGCGGTGACCGGACTTGAACCGGTGACACAGCGATTATGAGCCGCTTGCTCTACCAACTGAGCTACACCGCTTTGATGATCCACACTCACACCGAGGTGCGAGCCTTCTCACCAGAGCCCCCATGCGGAATCGAACCGCAGACCTTCTCCTTACCATGGAGACGCTCTACCGACTGAGCTATAGGGGCGAACGAGGAAGAGATTACACGTTTCCTCGCCAGAGGTGAAATCCGTATCCGACACGGAAGATCGCAGGTGGACGGCCCGCACGAGCAGTCCGATCCAGCACCCGCGTTCGACAGGGCCTCAGAACCGACGGCCCGACCCGATACGACTTTTCCCGGCCTCCGAGCGCCCCGCCCGGACTCCCCATAGGCTCGACCACCAGTGATCTTCCGGCTCCCGGGGCGCCCCGAGGGGCCCCCGACAGCGAGGAGCCGGCCGATGACCGCGGACAGCGCACCTGCCGAGGGCCCTCACCCGGGGTCGGGCCCGACGGCCAACCCGCTCGGGCACGGGCCGGTCCTCCTGCTCACCGGCGCCAAGCTGGCGGACGGGCGAGTGGTCGACGTGAGGGTCAGCGGCGACCGCATCCAGGCCGTCGGCACGGTCGGCAGCCTCGGCCCCCTCCCCGCCCTCCCCGGCGCCCCGACCATCACCACCGGCGCCCGGATCGACCTCAGCGGTTACCTGCTCCTCCCCGCCCCCGCCGAGCCGCACGCCCACTACGACGTCGCCTTCTCCGCCGCGTTCGCCACCCCGCCCCCGGAGACCCAGGACGACCTGGTCCGCCGGGTCACCGAGGCCGCGCTCACCTCACTCGGGTACGGGGCCACGGCCCAGCGCACCCACGTACGGATCGGGGACGTGCACGGGCTGCACCGCCTGGAGGCCGTCCTCACCGCCCGGCAGGCCCTGCGGGGGCTGGCCGAGCTGCAGGCGGTCGCGATGCCCCGGCTGCTCACCGGACTGGCCGGGGCGGAGGGCCGGGCGCAGCTTCGCGACGCCCTCAAGCTGGGCGCCACCGCCGCCGGCGGCTGCCCCGACCTCGACCCCGACCCGGTCGGGTACGTCCAGGTGCTGCTGGAGGCCGCGCGCGAGGCGGACTGCCCCGTCGACCTGCACACGGCCGCCGCGGACCCGGCCCAGCTGGCCCGGCTGGCGGGCGCGCTCGCCCCGCTGCGCCCCCGGGTCACCCTCGGCCCGTGCAGCGCGCTGACACCCGGTGGCTCCACCGTGCTGGCCACCGCGGGCATCCGGGTGGTCTGCCTGCCGCAGAACGGCTGGTGCACCGGCCTGGAGGGCCCGGCCATCGGTCTGCGGCAGTCCCTGGTGAGCGAGTTGCACGAAGCCCGGGTCCCCTTCACGGCCGGCAGCGGGGCGCTGCGCGACCTCAGCAACACGGCGGGCCGGGCCGACCCGCTGGAGGCGGCGTACCTCCTGGCGGCGGCCGGCACGCTGAGCCCCGAGGCGGCGTACGAGGCGGTCGGCAACCAGGCCAGGATCGCGCTCGGGCTGCCGCCGGTACGGGTGGACGCCGGCTTCCCCGCCGAGCTGCTCGCGGTGCGCGGCGACAGCCTCGCCGGGGCGCTGGCCGGGGGTCACAGCAGGCTGGTGGTGCACAGCGGACGGGTGGTCAGCCGGACCAGCGCGGTGCGCGAGTTCGCCGACAAGGTGGCGCTGGCCCTTCCCCGGCAGGGCGGGCCGGGCTGAGCCGGTGGCCTGCCCGTTGGTCCGCCCGTTGGTCCGCCCGGTGGCCTGCCGTGGGGGCCCTCAGCGGTACTCGCGCAGGCGGGGGCGGACGCCGAGGACGGTGAGGGCCAGGGCGGTCGCGAGCGCGAGGCCGCCGGTGACCGCGGCGCCCGTGCCCAGGTCCTCGTCGACGGCCGCGATCGCCCGGTCCAGGGCCTGCTGGTTGATGGCCAGCACGTCGCCGAGGGCGGTGCTGAGCAGTTCGAAGTCGGCGTTGGACTGGCCGGGCACGGTGCCCGTGTTGAGGGTGACGGCCTCCTTGAGCCGGCCCTGGGCGTTCAGCTCGCGGATCCTCCGGTCGTCCTGCTGGTAGGCCCGGAAGGTCCTGAGCACCCGTTCGGCGGCATCCTGCTCACCGGGGAAGGTGATGTTGCGCAGCTCGGTGCCCAGGAAGCCGTCGAAGCGCCCGGCGCCCCGGCCGGCCAGCTCGGAGTTGTAGGTGGCGAGGGTGGCGCCTTCGACCCCGGCGATGGACTGGGTCTTGGCGAAGAAGCTCTGCTCGTACGCGGCGGCCCGCGCCGGGTCGGTCAGGTAGCGGCTCTCGTCGGCGTTCATGTCGTACGCGACGGCGCGGGCGCGGCTCATCGCGATCACCGAGTCGTACGCGTTGCTCTTGGCGACGGCCAGGTGGTGCTCGGCGGCGGAGACGAGACCGAGACCTGCGGCCGACGCGACGGCGGCGAGCAGCGCGGTGGCGGCCAGGGCCGGGTTGACCCGGCGCCGGAAGCGGCGTGTCAGGGTGCGCTGCAGTGCGCCGAGCGCGGCCAGGGCGAGGAGGCCGGTGACCAGCAGCCACGACCACCCGGCGGCGAGGTCGTCGCGCTGGGTCGCGTAACTCCGGTCGACGGTGACGGCGTTGGCCGCGGTCACCTCGTCGGTGGCGGGCAGCAGCTTCGCCCTGAGCAGGTCGGTGGCCTGACGGTAGGCGTCCAGGGCCTGGAGGGAGGGCTTGCCGGCCGGGGCGTGCGCCTGGTCCTCCAGCAGCTGGGCGCGGGCCACCAGGGCTTCGTAGCGGCCGAGTTCGCCGATCACGGTCTGCACGGCGCGCTGACCGGCGGGGTCGTCCACGGCGGCCTCGGCGGCGCGCTGGAGGTCGAGGTCGGCCTGGCCGCGGCGCTGCTCGTAGGTGTCCTGGGTCTGCCGGCGCAGGGCGGTGTAGTCCGGATCGGCTCCGATCAGCAACAGGTTGGCGGCCTGGGCGTCCATGTCGCTGAGGGCGAAATAGAGATCGGCGGCGCGGACGGCCTGCGGGGCGGCCCGGTGGCCGATGGAGTCGATGCCCTCGCGGGCACCGCCGAGCACCGTGGCAGCGAGGGCGGCGGTGGCCAGCAGGGCGGCGAGGCAGAGCGCGGTGAGTCCCCGGACCAGGCGGGGGGTGTGCCACCAGGCGCGGGAGAGCGGGGTCGGCCGGTCCCCGCCGGCCAGGTGCGGGGCCGCGCGGCGCGGGTCGATGGCGGTGCGTACCGGGGTCCGTTCCTTGGTACCTCTGCCTGATTCGCCCGCTGTCATGGCCGCGCGTCCCCTCCCCATCACCTGGCCGCCGACGGTCCACGTCGGCGGGGTGCTGCCGGCCTGCCTCCCCCACGGAGCGAGTCCGGCCCTCGGGAAGGACGCTAGGCGCGCCGGGACCGTCCGGCCGTTCCCCTGACGCGCTCTTGGCGTGCGAGGCAGCGGTCTTGACGCTTTGTTAGCGCGGACGGAGAACGGCGACGCCCCGGACGGTCATGCCGTCCGGGGCGTCGTCCACCACGTGTCAGACGTGCTCGGGCGCCGGGAGCTTCTCGTGCTCGGACCTCACGCTCGGCTCGCCGCGGCGGACGGCACCTGGCGCCCGGCGGGACGGGTGGTACGCGCGGTTGGAGGAGGAGAGCTGCCAGGGCACGCTGATCACCATCACGCCGGTCGTGAAGAGCAGGCGGCTCTTCAGCCACAGCGCGGACTGGTTGTGCAGCAGGTGCTCCCACCAGTGCCCGACCACGTACTCCGGGATGAAGACCGCGACGGCGTCCCGCGGGCTGGTCCGGCGGATCGAACGGACGTAGCCGACGACCGGCTTGGTGATCTCACGGTACGGGGAGTCCAGCACCTTGAGCGGGACCTGGACGTCGAACTCGTCCCACTTGGCCTCAAGTTCCTGCACCGCGTCCTTCTCGACCGCGACGCTGACGGCCTCCAGCGAGTCGGGCTTGAAGGCCTGGGCGTAGCCGAGGGCGCGCAGGGTGGGCTTGTGAAGCTTGGAGACCAGCACGATGCCGTGCACCTTGGAGGGCCGGACCGACTCGGCGTGCGGGTCGTCGACGGCCAGTTCCGCGGCGACCGCGTCGTAGTGCCGGCGGATGCCGCGCATCATGACCCAGAGGACGATCGCGGCGACGACGGCCAGCCAGGCGCCCTGGGTGAACTTGGTCAGCAGGACGATGACCAGCACCAGCGCGGTGACGCAGGCACCGAAGCCGTTGATCACCCGGGACCGCTGGGCGGCGTTGCGCACCGACGGGTCGGTCTCCGTCTCCAGCGTCTGGTTCCAGTGCTTGACCATGCCGATCTGCGACAGGGTGAAGGAGGTGAAGACGCCCAGGATGTAGAGGTGGATCAGGCTGGTGACGTCCGCGTTGTACAGCCACAGCAGGGCACCGGCCACCACCGCCAGGGCGATGATCCCGTTGGAGAACGCGAGCCGGTCGCCGCGGGTGTGCATCTGCCGGGGCAGGTAGCGGTGCTCGGCGAGGATCGAGGCCAGCAGCGGGAAGCCGTTGAAAGCGGTGTTGGCGGCCAGGATCAGGACCAGCGCGGTGACGGCCTGGATGAAGTAGAAGAGGACGCTGTGGTCCCCGCCGAAGACGGCGGCGGCCAGCTGGGCGATGACGGTCGGCTGGGCGAAGGTCGAGCAGTCGCCGCCGAGGCCGGTGAGCTGGCAGGCGTTGTCGACGTAGTGGACCTTGGAGATCAGCGACAGCGCGGTGATGCCGACGAACATCACCACGGCGGTGATGCCCATGACGGCCATCGTGGTCGCGGCGTTCCTCGACTTCGGCGTACGGAACGCCGGGACACCGTTGGAGATCGCCTCGACGCCCGTCAGCGCCGTACAACCGGAGGCGAAGGCCCTCAACCCCAGCATCAGCAGGCCGAGGCCGGCCAGCGTGTCCTTGTGGTCCTCCGGGGTGATCCCGTACGCGGCACTGGACGCCACCGGGGCGTCGCCCAGGATCACCCGGACCAGACCGGTGCCGACCATCAGCAGGATGCCGCCGATGAAGAGGTAGGTCGGCGCGGCGAAGGCCTTGCCGGACTCCCGTACGCCGCGCAGGTTCATCGCGGCGAGCAGGACGACGAAGCCGACCGCCAGCCCGACCCGGTGCGGGGCGAGGTCGGGCAGCGCCGAGATGATGTTGTCCACCCCGGACGCGACCGACACCGCGACCGTCATCACGTAGTCCACCAGCAGCGAGGCGGCGACCACCAGGCCGGAGTTGGCCCCGAGGTTCTTGGACACCACCTCGTACGACCCGCCGCCACTCGGGTAGGCGTGGACGACCTGGCGGTACGACATCACCACGACCGCCATCAGGGCGACGACGCCGGCCGCGACCCAGGGGGTCAGGTAGAGGAAGGCGGTGCCACCGACGGTGAGCACCAGCAGGATCTCCTGGGTGGCGTAGGCCACCGAGGAGAGCGGGTCGGAAGCGAAGATCGGCAGGGCCAGCCGCTTGGGCAGCAGGGTCTCGCCCAGCTCCTCGCTGCGCATGGCCTTACCGATCACGAGGCGCTTGAGCGCCTGGGGCACGTTGAACACACGGGCGAGCGTATGCGGCCGCAGCACACGTGAAATGGGCCGCCGCGGCGCGTGGCGCGCCTCGAACACGCCCGTTGGGAGCAGTATTCGCGCAGGTTGGGGCCCCGCTAGGACGGTTCCGCCACCGGCCCGTCCGACGGCGCGCCGGGCTCCCCGTTAAGAGATCGTCAAGATGTCGAGCCGTTATCGGACATCTGGCCGAATGGTGACATTTCGCGCCGGGCGAGATGGGACCGGGGGTCCTGGCGGGGGCGGGTCGGCCGAGTGTCCCGGCGGGCGCCGGCTGGGAAGACGATCAGCACATGCGAAGGACTCCCGACGGTGCGCCGGGGCTGTCTTCAGCGGGGAGGCCGACCGGCCGCCCCGCCCCGCGAGACACTCTCCTGCTATATCGATGCAATTGCAAGCTATACGCAATAGTGTGAGCCGAGCACCACAAGCATCCTCCGACGCAACGCGACTAGGAGCCCTACCTCCATGGGTCAGTACACGCTCCCCGACCTCCCGTACGACTACTCCGCGCTCGCCCCCGCGATCACCGGCGAGATCCTCGAACTGCACCACGCCAAGCACCACGCGGCGTACGTCAAGGGAGCGAACGACACCCTTGAACAGCTGGCCGAGGCCCGCGACAAGGAGCAGTACGGCAACCTGGTCGGCCTGGAGAAGACCTACGCCTTCCATCTGTCCGGCCACGTCCTGCACTCGATCTTCTGGGAGAACCTCTCCCCCGACGGCGGCGACCGCCCCGACGGCGCCCTCGCCGACGCCATCGAGGAGCACCTGGGCGGCTTCGAGGCGTTCAAGAAGCAGCTCACCGCCGCCACCGCCGGCGTCCAGGGCTCCGGCTGGGGCGTCCTCGCCTGGGAGCCGCTCGGGCAGCGCCTGATCGTCGAACAGGTCTACGACCACCACGGCAACGTCGGTATGGGCACCACCCCGCTGCTCGTCTTCGACGCCTGGGAGCACGCCTACTACCTGCAGTACCGCAACGTCCGGCCCGACTACGTCAACAAGCTCTGGGACCTGGTCAACTGGACGGACGTCAGCAACCGCCTGGCCGCCGCAAAGGGCTGACCGGCGCGCGACCGCTGGGCGGGGCTCCGGCTGCGGGGCCCCGCCCGAAGCTACGCTCGCGGCATGCAGCGGCTCGTCCTGATCGACCTGGACCACACCCTCATCGAGCGGCACGGCACCTCGGCCGACTGGGCCGCGGAGTTCTGCGCGACGTACGGCCTGCACCCGGACACCGCGCAGAGTGTGTACGACACCGTCCACGCGCGGCCGCACCCGGAGACCTTCGCCCGGCTCAGCGCGGAGTACGGGCTGCCGCTGTCCGGCGAGGCCCTGTGGGAGAGGCACGTCGACGGGCAGGCGTCCCGCGTCCGGCGCATCCCCGGCGTCACGGACGGGCTCCGCCGACTGCGCGCGGGCGGCTGGACCGTCGTCGTGGTCACCAACGGGTCCACCCCGATCCAGAGCGCCAAGCTCGCCAGAGCCGGCCTGCGCGACGCCGTCGACGCCGTCTGCATTTCGGAGGAGGCCGGCTCCCGTAAGCCCGACCCGGCGATCTTCCACCTCGCCGCCACCCGATCGGGCCACGACCCCTCGGCCGGCGGCTGGATGGTCGGCAACAACCCGGCGACGGACATCCTCGGCGCCCAGGCGGCCGGCCTCCGCTCGGTCTGGATCTCCGCCGGCCACCCCTGGCAGGAACCCCACCCCGCCCCCGACCACGCCGTACGGGACGTGGCGGAAGCGGCAGACCTGCTGCTGAGCCTCTGACTCTGCACCTCGAAGCCGCCACCGGCCTCGAAGACGGCTCGGTGCGCCTCGTTCGGGCATGCGACAACGAGATCTGACGCACCGCCCGCCCGCAGGATGCCCGACGAGGCCGGCCGGAGCCACCCAGCACACCCATCCCGCTCGATGCGATCAGCGCTCGCAGGCGGTTCCGTCGCCGTCGCGGTCGAGACCCTTGCGGTAGCCCGGCTCGCCGATGTGGATGGGGGCGGCCCCGGCGGCCTTCGCCTCGTCACAGTTCTTGTAGTAGACGGAGGCGGGCGCGCTGGAGCGCTCGGGCTCCGGGGTGGCCGCCTCGGTGGTCGGAACCACGACGGGTGGCTGGGTCTCGTACACGGGCGGTGCGGTCGGGGTGGGAGTGAGCGACGGAGTCGGCGTCTGCGTCGGGCTTGCGGTGGGCGTCGGGCTTGCGGTGGGGGTCGGGCTTGCGGTGGGGGTCGGGCTCAGTGTCGGTGTGGGGCTGATCGGCGCGATCGTGGTGGCAGCCGGCTTCTCGACATCCTCCTTCGGCGCGGGGCCGATGATCGCTCCCAGCCAGATGAAGGACATGAACACGCACCACACCGTCAGCGCCACCTTGGCCGCCACGTGGATACGGCGCGAGCGCCAGGCCATCACCGCAGCGGCGGGCGGCACAAAGATGAGCAGCGCGACGCGGACGAGCCGGTTCGATCCACTTCGGGGAGCCGCCTGGGGAGCGGGTGCGCCGTACGGATTCACGTTGTTGGTCCTCACGTCGGTGACGGATCGCGCGCCGCCTTCACCGCGCTGTGGGACCGGCTACGTTCGCAGGTGTCGCGCACCCTCCGTGAGCAACCAGCGACGTTGTGATGGGACTGTGATGGGCTGCTCGCCAGCAGCACTCGGCATCCCTTTTCACCCACTGCCTCAGGGTGCGCTCAGGGCAGCAAAAAGGACCGGCTCTGAGCCGCGTTTCCGCAGTTCAGAGCCGGTCCATCTATCCTGTGGCTGGTGCAGGGTTCGAACCTGCGTAGCTTGCGCGACAGATTTACAGTCTGCTCCCTTTGGCCGCTCGGGCAACCAGCCAGGATGGTGTCTCCCGGGGCGCTGCCCCGTTCGACCTCGTAAACGATACCTGATGACGGGGGGTGGTTCGCCACTCGGTTGGTCACGTGATGATCAAGGAAGGGGCGTGGCTGTCGGGGGCGGGCGGGGGCGCTGCTGGATAGGCTGGGGCGGCACCTGTCCCGTGCGGGCGGGCGCTGACAGTGAAGCCAGATCATCAAGGAGACCAACACACCATGGCCGACTCCAGTTTCGACATCGTCTCGAAGGTCGAGTGGCAGGAGGTCGACAACGCGATCAACCAGACCTCCCGCGAGATCGCCACGCGCTTCGACTTCAAGAACGTCGGCGCCGAGATCAAGCGGTCGGGCGAGAAGATCGAGATGAAGGCCAACGGCGAGGAGCGGGTCAAGGCGATCCTGGACGTGCTGAAGGACAAGTTCATCAAGCGCGGCCTGTCGCTGAAGGCGATGGACGCGGGCGACCCGCAGCTGTCCGGCAAGGAGTACAAGATCTTCGCGGACATCAAGGAGGGCATCACCCAGGATGATGCCAAGAAGGTCGCGAAGATCATCCGCGATGAGGGCCCGAAGGGCGTCAAGGCGCAGGTCCAGGGCGACGAGCTGCGCGTCAGCTCGAAGAGCCGGGACGACCTGCAGCAGGTCCAGGCGCTGCTCAAGGGCAAGGACCTGGAGTTCGCGATCCAGTTCGTCAACTACCGCTGACCAGCGGTAGCCGTCGCAGCAGTCGCAGTACCCCGTCGAACCGTCGGGCCCGGACCGCGTACGGTCCGGGCCCGACGGCGGTCACGGCCCGACGGCGGTTACGGCCGCGGGCCGACCGCGGTCCCGACCGGCGGAACGTCGGTGAGGCTGGTGGTGGTTGCGACCGTTGCCGCCACGGAGTCGACCGAGAGCGGCGGGACCACCTTCTGCACGGCCGACGGATCGGGCTTGGCCGCCGTCGCGGCGGCGACCAGGTCGGTGGCGTCCTTCTGGACCTTGGCCAGCGCATCCGACGGGTTCACCGGCACGGGGAGCGTGCTGGGAGCGGTACGCGGCGTGTCGCTCACCGGGAGAGGCGGCAACGGCGGCAACGGCAGCTTGCCCACCAGGTCCTTCACGGCGGCCGTCAGGTCGTCCAGCAGCTTCTGGAGCGCCGCCGGATCGGGTGTGCCCGAGGGGGGAGTCGCCGAGGCGACCAGGCTGTTGACGAGTTTGAGAACCCCACCCAGTGCTCCGAGCACGTCGAGGGTCTTGGTGGGATCGGGGACGGAGGGGAGTCCGGCCGTCGGCTGGGCGACGGCTGCGGGACGGGGAGCGGTCGCGGCTGCGGTATCGGCCGCTCCGGCGACGTTGGCGGACACTGCGGTGACTGTGGTCAGGCCCAGAGCTGCAGTCAGCACGGCGGCCGTCCAGGTGGCACGCATGAGATGCGTTTCCTTTCAGTGAAGTTGAGGCTTTGCGCCTTCACCACACGTTGAGCCACCCCACGCAGCCCGGCCACCGTTCGTACGCCGAATGGTGGCCGCCGCCGAGCGCGCCTACCGGACCGCCCAGCCCTCCGAGCTCCGTTGACGCCCCAGCCCGACCGCCTCGAACTCGTCGTGACCGTAGGGGCGTTGTGCGCCGAGTCTGCGAAGTGCCTGGGAGATCGGACTGCCCTCGTCCGGGCGCGGGTCGTCCTCGTCGGTCCGCAGCGGACCGAGGTCGATCTTCCCGTCCACCCAGACCGCCGCCTGCTGGACGCCTCGGCCCCCGAAGTAGTCGGCCTCGACATATGCGATGGGGCCGGCCTGCGACCAGGCGCCGAGACGACGGCCGAAGCCACCGGGGAAGGACTCGAAGCCCGCCTCGACGAGGCCCTCGGACTCGTGGAGGGCGTCGAAGAGCCGGTTCGTCATCGGGATCAGCGCCAGCCCCTGCTCCAGCCGCGCGACCCGCGCAACCGGAACCTCCGCCGCCACCACGTTGAGCAGGTCGGTGGCGGCGATCAGCGCCTTCAGTTCATATGACATTCAGTCATTCTGCCCCTCTTGCGGCAATCCGGTCATGGGAATAATCGAACTGACTATCCATTACCACGGTGATCAGCGACACATACGGCGAGGTCAGGCCCCCGCGGGAAGGCAGCCCTCACGGGGTACCAGCCGCGCACCGGAGGATCCTGGTGATCCATCAACAGCACGACGATGCACGGAAGTTCCGGCAACCGCGAGTGAAGGAGGGCCGCCCCAGTGTCCGTGGCGGGCAGTGCCGAGCGCAGTGCCCGCAGCCGCTCCGCGGCATCCGTCCGGCGATGCAGTCCGTCGCGGGTGTCGATGGCATCCATGCCGTCGATCCTGACAGGCTCTGCCGACGAGCGGAGGGACCCCGGGGCGCTGTTGCAGACTTGGGCGGTGACTACTCCGTTCCGGCCCAACGCCGAGCAGTTGGCGGCCGCCTCCGATACGACGATTCCGGACGTGGTGGCGCCCGGGCTGCGGGTGCTGTTCTGCGGGATCAATCCCGGGCTCTGGTCGGGGGCGACCGGCCATCACTTCGCCCGGCCGGGCAACCGGTTCTGGCCCGCACTGCACCGCTCCGGGTTCACGCCCACCCTGCTCCGGCCCGACCGGCAGGAGGAGTTGCTCGGTCTGGGTCTCGGCATCACCAACGTGGTCGCGCGCACCACCGCCAAGGCGGACGAGCTGACCGCCGAGGAGTACCGACAGGGCGGTGAGGCGTTGGTCGAACGCGTCGGCCTGCTGCAGCCCCACACCCTGGCCGTGCTCGGGATCGGCGCGTACCGGACGGCCTTCCGGAGGCCGCGCGCGGTGATCGGGCCGCAGCCGGAGGGCATCGGAGAGACGGCGGTGTGGGTGCTCCCCAACCCCAGCGGCCTGAACGCGCACTACACGCTGGACGGCATCGCCGAGGAGTTCCGCCGGCTGCGCGAGGCCGTGCCCCCGGCCGAGTCATAAGGCAAGCACTACACCGGAGCGAGCGCCAGCCCCGGCGGCAGCGGAGCCGACCGCAGCTCGCGGATGAGGGCCCGGACGGCCACCGTACGGGCGAGTTCGGGCGTGGTGACGTATCCGACCTGCCGGGTGGGCGGCTGCGGGCCGAGCTCGGTGACGGCGAGTCCGGACGGAGCGTCGATCAGCGTCAGCTTGGGCACGATCGACATGCCGAGGCCCTGCGCCACCATCGACATGGTCACGACGTCGTCCTCGACGTTGAGCCTGGCGGCCGGGATCCAGTCCTGTCGGGCCCACCAATCCCTGGTGTACGAGCCGCAGTTCTCGTCCCAGTCGACCAGCGGCAGGGTGCGCGGGCGGGCGTGACCGGCCGGGTGCACCAGCGCGTACGCCTCCTCGAAGAGCCGGCCGGTCAGCAGGCCGGGTACGGCGGGTGACGAGGCGTCGAGGGTCGCGATGCCGAGGTCGGCCCGCCCGTCCGCGACCTCGCCGGCCGTGCCGCGGCCCACCTCGCGGACGATCCGCACCCTCGGGACGACCCCCGGGTGGCGGTCGGTGAGCCGGGCCAGCGCGGTGGGCAGCAGATGGGCGGCGGCGCTACGGAAAGCCGCGATCCGCAGCGGACCGCTGACCGTGCCGGACTCGGCGCCGCGCGCCTCGGCGACCAGGGTCTCCAGCAGGTTCAGGATGTGCCGGGCGTGCACCACCGCGCGCGCCCCGGCCGGGGTGGCGCGAGCCCCGTGGCGTCCCCGCTCGAAGAGCACGGCGCCGATCTTGCGCTCACAGGTCCGTACCGAGTGCGAGACCGCGGACTGGGACATGCCGAGGGCCGCGGCAGCGGCGGTGAAGCTCTGCTCGCGGTCGATGGCGACAAGGATCCGCAGCTCGTGCGGGGCTAGGTCGGTCACCCGGAGAACCTATCCCGTGCCATGAGCAGCGTGCATGGAAGGCCCCTTTCCATGCACGGACGCCTCTGCCGGGGGCGGTGCTTCGCTTCCTACGGTGATCACGTCGGCCCCCGGAGAGCAGGAGCTCGTGATGACCCGTACCGCCAAGTTCGTCCACCAGGTGTCCCGGCCGCAGGGCGTGCCCACGGCCGGGAACTTCGCCTTCGTCGAGGCTCCCGTCCCCGCCCCCGGGCCGGGCACCGCGCTGGTGGAGAACATCTACCTCTCGGTCGATCCGTACATGCGCGAGGCGATGGACGAGGGCCACTGGGAGCTGAACGCGCCGCTGGAGGGCCGCTCCATCGGGCGCGTCGTCGAGTCCCGGACGCCCGGGCTGGCCGTCGGTGACCTGGTCTTCCACCGGTACGCGTGGCGGACCCACGCGGTGGTGGAGCCGGCGGATGTCCGGCTGCTGCGCCCGCCGGCCGGGGTCCCGCTCAGCACCTACCTGAGCGTGCTCGGCGGCACCGGGCTCACCGCGTACGTCGGCCTGACGAAGGTCGCCCGGGTACGGCCCGGCGAGACGGTGTTCATCTCCGCGGCCGCAGGCGGGGTGGGCAGCGCGGCCGGGCAGATAGCCCGGCTGCTCGGTGCCGGCCGGGTGATCGGCAGTACGGGCTCTGCGGCCAAGGCCAAGCACCTGACGGAACGGCTGGGCTTCGACGCCGCCTTCGACTACCACGACGGCCCGGTCGGCGAACTCCTGCGCCTGGCAGCCCCCGAGGGGATCGACGTGTACTTCGACAATGTCGGCGGCGAGCACCTGGAGGGTGCCATCGACGTGCTGCGCGACAGCGGCCGGATCGCCTGGTGCGGCGCGGTCTCGCAGTACAACAGCACCGAGCCGCCCGTCGCGCCGCGCAACCTGTACGACGTGGTCCACAAGAGTCTGCGGCTGGAGGGCTTCCTGGTGCGCAACCACCGGGATGCCCAGGGCGAGTTGGAGGAGTTCCTGGCTCCTCACCTGCGCTCGGGGCGGGTGCGGGCGGAGGAGACGGTGGTCGAGGGCTTCGACCACGTGGTCGAGGCCTTCCTCGGCATGCTGCGCGGCGAGAACCTCGGCAAGATGATCGTCCAGGTGTCCGCGGAAGCACCCGAGGAAGCGCCCGGGACAGCCAAGGACACCGTCAGCCGGTGATCCGGTAGTGCGTCGTCAACCGCCGGTCGTCGTCCAGGACATGGAAGGCGAGGGCCGGCGGCAGAGTGTGGTCCAGGATCTCGCCGGGCTCCCACGGCAGCTTCACCGTGGAGACGACGCCGGGCGCCACCACCAGCGGCCGTCCCGCGAAGGTGGTCGCGGCGGGGGTGTGGGCGTGTCCGCACAGCAGTGCCGCGATGTTCGGGTGACGGGTGACCAGCGCGGCGAGCCGCTCCTCGTCGAACTGGCGGATCGCGTCTACGAGCGGGACGTGCAGCACGGCGGGCGGGTGGTGGAAGGCGACCAGCACGGGTACGTCCTCCGGTGTCCCGGCGAGCACCGACTCCAGCCAGGCGAGGGTCTCGTCGTCCAGCCGGCCCTCGTCCTTCCCGGGCACCGAGGAGTCGCAGAGCGCGACGACCGCGCCCTCCGTACGCAGGACCTGGTTGACCGGGCCGTCGGCTGCGGGCTCGCCCAGCAGGACCTCGCGGAACGCGCCGCGGACGTCGTGGTTGCCGGGGCAGATCAGCACCGGGTGCCGTGAGGCGAGGATCTCGCGGGCCTCCTCGTACTCGGCGGGCAGGCCGTGGTCGGCGATGTCCCCGGTGACCAGCACCGCCGCGAGGTCGTACGGCAGTGCGTCGAGGTGGTCCATCACCGCCCTGGCACGGTCGGCGCTGCGTGGCGAGCCGTCGAGGTGGATGTCGCTGAGGTGGGCGAACACGAGCACGGCGGTGGGTCCTTCCGTCGATCCGGTCCTGCACCGGACGCTTCGGATCAGACGCTACGGGCCGACCGGACCAGGATTAAGATCCAGCAACGTGCCGAAAAACTGGTCCGGTTCAGGCCCGGACCTCCACCTCGAGATCGACCCCGGCGACGGGCGCCGCGCCGGCCTGGAGCGGGCGCTGCGCCGGGCGGTACGGGACGGACGGCTGGCACCCGGCACCCGGCTGCCGTCGACCCGCGCGCTGGCCGAGGAGCTCGGGCTCTCCCGGGGCACCGTCACCGCCGCGTACGACCAACTGGCCGCCGAGGGCTACCTGACCGCGCGCCCGAGCTCCGGCACGGTGGTCGCCGACCTGTCCGGCCGGACCGTGGACGCCGTCACTCCGGCGGCGGCCGAGGCCGCACCCCGGCACGACCTGCGGCCCGGACTGCCCGATCTGACGGCCTTCCCCGCCCGGGCCTGGCTGCGCTCCACCCGCCGGGTGCTGCTCGAGGCACCCCCGGCGGCGATCCACGGCCACAGCGACCCGCAGGGCCGTATCGAACTGCGGACCGCCCTCGCCGCCCATCTCGGCCGGACCCGCGGCGTGCTCGCCACCCCCGACCGCATCGTCATCACCTCCGGCTTCTACCAGTCCATCAGCCTGCTCGCGCAGGTGCTGAAGGAAGGCGGCACCCGGACGGTCGCCATGGAGGACCCGGGCCACGAGCTCTACCGCGAGGTCGTCCGCCGGGCCGGCCCGGCCGTGGTGCCGCTGCCCGTCGACGAGCTGGGCGCCCAGGTCGACGGCTGTCCGGCCGAGGCCGTCGTGGTCACCCCGGCGCACCAGTACCCCACCGGTGTGCCGCTCCACCCCCGGCGGCGGCAGGCCCTGCGCGACTGGGCGCGGAGAAGCGGCGGGCTGATCGTCGAGGACGACTACGACGGGGAGTTCAGGTACGACCGGCGGCCGGTCGGCGCCCTCCAGGGCATCGCGCCCGACCACGTCGCGTACTGCGGCAGCGCGTCCAAGGCCCTCGGCCCGGCACTGCGGCTGGGCTGGACGGTCCTGCCCCGGGAGCTCGTCGGCCCGGTGGTGGAGGCCAAGAGCCGCGCCGACCTGTACACCGAGACCCTCGGCCAGCTCGTCCTGGCCGACCTGATCACGGGTCACGACTACGACCGGCACGTCAGGGCCGCCCGGGTGAAGTACCGCCGGCGCCGCGAGCTGCTGATCCGCCGGCTGGGCCCCGGGGCAGACCTGCGCGGCGTCCCCGCCGGGCTGCACGCGCTGCTCACCCTGCCCGACGACGGCCCCGGCGAGACGGAGGTGCTCGCCCGCTGTGAGCGGCGCGGCATCGCCCTGCGCGGCCTCGCCGACCTGTGGCACCGGCCGGACGGCCGGATGCAGGGCCTGCTCATCGGCTACGCCGCACCCCCCGAACACGCCTACCCGGCGGCGCTGGAGGCCCTCGCCGAGGTGCTGGGTACGCCATCCGGGCGTCTCGCGGGCGGGTGAGCGGGGAGCGGGTCATCATCGGCAGGGGGCCCTGGCGACGGCAACAGCGAAGGAACCGAGATGACCACCCTGCGGATCGAACACCCGACCCCCGACTACGACGCCTGGAAGCAGGTCTTCGACGCCGACCCGCTCGGCCGGGAGCAGAGCGGCGTGCGCGGCTACCGGATCCTCCGGTCGGTCGGCGACCCCACGCTCGTCATGATCGACCTCGACTTCGACAGCGCCGGTGAGGCCGAGAGCTTTCTCACCAGGCTGCGCGTGCTGTGGCAGAGCAACCCCCTCCTCACCGGAAACCCGAAGGCCCGGGTCGTCGAGACGGCGGAGAGCAAGGACTACTGACGGCCGAGCGCCGACGGTCGGCACAGGAGGTACCGATGCGTCCGAGGCGTTCAGGGCGTCCGAGGCGGCCGATGCATCCGCGCGGCGAGGCGCTCAGAGAGTACCTGCGCGGCGCGCTGTGGGTGCTGCCCGGCATCGCGGTCGTGCTGGCGCTGGTCGCGGGAAGCACACTCTCCCACGTACGGGTCCGACCTCACTCGCCCCTGCACCCGCTGGCCTTCGCCGGTACGGCGGACGACGCCCGCCAGGTGCTGATCGCCATCGCCTCGACCATGGTGACCGTCATCGCGCTGGTGCTCGGCCTCACCGTGGTGGCCCTGCAGGTGGCATCGACGCAGTTCTCACCGAGGCTGCTGCGGAACTTCCTGCGCGACCGGCCCAACCAGGTCGTCCTCGCCGTGTTCGTCGCCACCTTCGCGTACAGCACCGCAGGCCTGTACACGGTCGGCGTCTCCGGCGGCGGCGATGTCGACGAGTTCCCGCGGATCGCGGTCACCGGGGCGATCGTGCTGGTCTTCGTCAGCCTGGGGATGCTCGTCTTCTTCGTTCACCACGTCGCGCACTCGATCCAGATCGACACCGTGATGACCACCGTCGCCCGGACCACGGCCCGCGGTGTCCTCACCTGGACCGCCGCCGAGCCGGCCGTCGACATCGAAGGGCCGGCCCCGCCACCGGAGGCGGTCGTCCTCACCGCCTCCCGCTCGGGTTACCTGCAGACCGCGCACCCGGAGCGGTTGCTGGCCGCGGCGCAGGAGCAGGACGTCGTGGTCAGCGTCCTGCCCTGGGTCGGTGACCACGTCGTCGCGAACGTCAGCCCGCTCGCCCTGGTGTGGCGCAGCGACGGTGGCGTGGTGAAGTCCCCGGATTCGCTGGCCCGGGCACTGCGCCGTGCCGTACAGCTCGGCCCCGAGCGCACCTTGCAGCAGGACACGGCCTTCGGCATGCGGCAGCTGGTCGACATCGCCCTGCGCACCCTCTCCCCCGCGATCAACGACCCCTACAGCGCGGTCCAGGTGCTCGACCGCCTCTCGACCGTCGTCTGCCTGCTCGGCATCCGCGCATCGGGCGACACCCTCTGCCACGACCCCTCCGGTACGGTCCGGGTGGTCAGCCGCGGGCCCGCCTTCGCCGACCACCTCGACCTCGCGTGCGGCCAGATCCGCCGGTACGGCGCCGCCGAGCCCGCAGTGTGCCTGGCGCTCCTTCGGATGCTGGGAACCACCGCCACGGTCGTCACCGACCCGCTGCGCCGGGAGGCGATCGCCGAGCAGGCCCGGCTGGTGCTCCTCGACGCGGAGGCCCGCATCGCCCAGCCTGCCGACCTGACGGCCGTCCGCGCACTCGGCGCGCGCCTCGACCTGGCGTGACGAGCCGCGGAGAGCTGAAGGACGATCACCCAGCGGCGTCGGCGGCCACGCGGAAGCCGATGTTGCCCGTGGAGCTGTCGGGGGTGTTGGAGCTGCGGGCGGCCACCCGGT
This sequence comes from Kitasatospora atroaurantiaca, assembly GCF_007828955.1. Classification (NCBI taxonomy): domain Bacteria; kingdom Bacillati; phylum Actinomycetota; class Actinomycetes; order Kitasatosporales; family Streptomycetaceae; genus Kitasatospora; species Kitasatospora atroaurantiaca. Next base: position 3,145,721 of record NZ_VIVR01000001.1, read on the forward strand.
AGCGATTGCAGTAGGACTCGTGGCACAGGTGGGATCCACCCCGCATCACCCGGGCGGTGCCGGTCGGCGGTCCGACCGGGTCCCGGCGCAGGCCGGTCCGGTGGAAGTCCGCGCTGAACCAGTCGGCGCACCACTCCCAGACGTTGCCGGCGGTGTTGTGGAGGCCGTAGCCGTTGGGCCGGAACGACTTGGCGGGGGCGGTGCCCCGGTGGCCGTCGGCGGCGGTGTTGAGGGTGGGGAAGACGCCCTGCCAGATGTTGCACATGTGCCGGCCGCCCGGGGTCAGCTCGTCTCCCCAGGGGTAGCGCCGCTGCTCCAGGCCGCCACGGGCGGCGTACTCCCACTCGGCCTCGGTGGGCAGCCGGGTGCCCGACCAGGCGCAGTACGCCTGCGCGTCGTTCCACGAGACGTGGACGACGGGGTGGTTCTGGCGGGAGTCGAAGGACGAACCGGGGCCCTCGGGGTGACGCCAGGTCGCCCCCCGGACGGCACGCCACCAGGGCACCCCGGGCCCGGCGGTGCGGTGGCCAGCAGGTGCTCCGGCAGGAACCCGCCGAAGACGTAGCTGAAGCCGAAGGCCTCGGCCTCCGTGACGTGGCCGGTGGCCTTGACGAAGGTGGCGAACTGGGCGTTGATCACCGTGGCGGGCGCGATCCGGAACGGGCCGACCTCGATCTCGCGGACCGGCCCCTCGCCGTCGGCCCGGCCGGGCGTCCGTTCCAGGCCGGGACGGCCGTGGTGGCGTACTTGGGCTCGGGGGTGTTCGGCTCGTGCGAGGCCTTCGGCGCGACGTACAGGAACCAGGGGCGGGTGTCGGTGGCCGCCTTGTCCAGGAAGGCGAGCGCCCGGTTCTTGATGACGGTGGTGCTGTAGCCGGCGATCGTCTTGACGCTGCCGTTCACGTTGTACGTGCCGTCGTTGTAGACCACCGGGTCCTCCAGCACCCACTCCTCGAAGTGGGGCGGGTTGTCGGCGACGTTCCACGCGTTGAGGTACTTGCCGAACAGTCCGTTGCGGTAGCCGGCCTGCTTGAGGTAGCGCTGCACCGTGGTGTTCTGGTCCAGGTTGTACGGGTGGCCGTTGTCCAGGACGCTGTGGTTGTGGGCGAATCGGCCCGAGAAGACCGACGAGCGCGAGGGCGCGCACAGCGGTGTGGCCACATGCCCGTTGGTGAACTTGACGCCCTGCCCGGCCAGCCAGGCGATCGTCTTCGGGGTGGCCCAGTCGGTGTGCTTGGGCTGGTCGTCGGTGACGATCACCAGGATGTTGGGACGGCTCGCCGCTGCGGCCACGGCGGCCGCGGGCTGAGCGGCCGTCAGCTCGCCGACTCGGCCCGGGTTCGGCTCAGGCTCGGTTCAGCGAACGGGTCACTCCCGCCACCACGGCCGTGGTCAGCAGCCAGCCCGCGGCGATCAGCGCGTACGTGAGGTACTGGGTCGCGCCGGTCCAGTACCAGGCCGCCCGCATGCCGAAGCCACCGATCGGGATGAGCAGGTCGAGCGTGTAGACCAGCGGGTCGAAGGGCTGGCTCTGCTCCGGCTGGGTCGCCCGAGGGTCCTGCAGCCCGAACACCGTGGTGCCCACCAGCGCCAGGCCGAGCAGCCACAGCCCGACCTGCCACGGCCGGTAGCCGTAGCCGACGGTGACGTCGAGCACCCGCCCCCAGATCTGCGCCACGGGGTGCAGGGTGCGCCGTCGGCGCCGCTGCTTCTCCAGCAGCACCCGCCGGGCGTCGCCGTCGTGACCGATCCGGCGGTACCAGCCCGCGAGTTGCTCGTACGGCTGCGGGGCGTAGCCGGGCAGCCGGGCGATCCAGCCGAGCCGTCCGGCCACCGAGTCCGGCCGGTCGGGGGCGGCGTGGATGGCGGTGTACTCGAAGCCGTCGATCCTGCTGTCGGCCGGCCAGCTGTGCTCGTTGTCGTGCAGCACGGCCACCTTGGCTCCCTGCAGGTCCACCGAGCCCTTGACGGCCGCTGCCGGGGTCAGTTCGAGGTCGCCCGCCTGCAGCCGGACGGCCTCCAGCGCCACGTCGGCGCCGCCGAGCACCGCGCCCGCCAGGGAGAGCCGGCTGCGGACGGAGGCGCCGGCCAGGCGGACGGCTCCGGTGGCGGTGAAGCCGTCGGAGAGGATCATCGTGGAGGCCGACAGATCGTCGCCGGTGAAGGAGTCCCCGCCCGGATTGCCGATGCGGGCGCCCTCCATGAAGAGGCCGCCGTTGAACTGCGCGCCCACCAGCCGCAGACCGCCCGTCGCGGTGAACCCGTGGCGGGCGAAGACGCCGCCCTCCATCACCAGTCCGCCGGCCCACAGCGCCCAGACCCCGGTCGCACGGGAGGAGTCGGGCTCCTCGGCGATCTCCGGAGCCGTCAAGGTGACTCCGCTGAGCCGGAGTTCGCCGGTGACGCGGGCGCGGGTGAGGGTCAGCCGTCCGTCGATGAAGGAGTTCTCGAAGAACAGGTTCCCGTCGACCTGGAGCAGCCAGCCGTTCAGGCCGGGGATCCGGCAGCCGATCATGGCGAAGGAGCCGGTGGAGGTGCCGCGGAGCAGGACCGGCTCGTCGAAGCCGCAGCCCTCCAGCTGGACGGCGTGCCCGACGGTGGCCCCCGACAGGTCGAACGCGCCGGTGACCCGCGCCCGTACAGGCTAGCAACCAGCCCTGCTGGCAGTACGACTGAGTTGTTGTCATATCCCAGGTGAGCGGCCCGCCCGACATGCCGCGTTCGGACCATGGTCGTCGGGTTGCCCCGGCCGCCGCGCCACACTGTGGGCTGGCCGCAGGCGCGAGACGGAGGTCCGACCGTGAACAGCACCGAGGAGTTCCAGGCATGGGACATCCACGAGTTCGGGCCCGCCAATGCCACGCGCAGCGTGCTGCTGCTGCCCGGCGGGCTCTGCAGCACGGCGTTCATGGACGACCTGATCACCGAACCGGCGCTGGCCGACGCGCCGGTGCGGCTGGTGGCCACGACCGTCCCGGGCTTCGCCGGCACCCCGGCGCCGCAGGACCTGAGCATGGAGAACTACGCGGCGCTCCTGGGCACCCTCGCCGCGGAACGCGGCTGCGAGGTCGTGGTCGGCCACAGCCTCGGCGCCAACCTGGCCCTGGAGATGGTGGCCGGCGGGCACTTCACCGGCCCGGTCGTGCTGCTGTCCCCGGCGTTCTCCCGGCCTGACGAGTTCAAGCAGCTCGCCGTCGCCGACCGCCTCGGGCGCCTGCCCGGCATCGGGGCCCTGACCTGGGCCGCCATGCTGTGGATGACACCCCACGCGATGGCCGACAGCCTGCCCTCGGCCCGTCGCGAGACCCTGATCGCCGAGCTGAAGAAGAACGACCCGGCGTTCTGCCGCCGGATGACCCGCCACTACTTCGAATACCTGGACCACCACGGCTCGCTGGTCCCCCGGCTCCGCGAGTCGGGTGCGCGGGCCTGGGTCGTCCGCGGCGACCGCGACGAGGTCGGCCTGACCGACGAGGAGCACGACGCACTCGAGGCCAGCCCCCGCGTCACCATGGTCACCATCCCCGACGCGGGCCACATGGTGATGACGGACCAGCCCGCACGGGTCGCCGAACTCGTCGCCCAGGTGGCCCTCGGCTGAGGTCCGGCCGGTCCTGGGAACCGGGAGCCCGAGCGGCGGCGTCCTCCAGGGTGGCGGTCGAACGCTTCAGCGGCTGAGCGGACCAGCCTCAGCCACCTGCGGGTCATCTGTCACCTGGTCCGCCGAGGCGGGGCCGGTGGCACCATGAACACACAGACGGTGTCGAACGCTCGGTACCGATTCCCTGGGGTCACCATGAACACCCGGCTCCGACTCACCCGACTCTTCGCAGCAACGGCCGCGACCGGCATGCTGCTGACCGCCTGCGGAAGCTCAGGCGGTCACCCCTCCACCACGGGGTCACCGTCTGCCGTGCCGAGCACATCCACGGCAACCTCCCCAACTCCGAGCACGTCCGCCCCGACGCCCACGCCCACACCCACTGCGCCGAGCACACCCGCACCCCCCACACCCAAGCCCGGCGGCACCACCCCGCCCCTCGGCTCGGCGCTCCTCCAGCCACTGTGGCCGTTCAGCACGCTCGCCCAAGCCCAGGCGTGGGAACGCGACTTCCACTCCGGCGGCCACCAGCCCTGGCATCTCGACCCGGACCAGACCGCCCTCTCCTTCACCCAGGGCTACCTCGGCTTCCAGGACGTCAGCCGCGTCTCCTCACACACCGTCAGCGGCCGCGACGCCCGGATCGGCGTCGGCCTGAGCACGCCCGAGGGCGCCCGCGGCACCGCAGCCGTCATCCACCTCGTCCGGTACGGCACCGACCCGGACGCCCCGTGGGAGGTCGTCGGCACGGACGACACGACGTTCTCGCTGACCATGCCCGCGTACGGCTCGGTCGCCCACTCCCCGGTCCAGACCGGCGGCCGGATCACCGGTGTGGACGAGAGCATCCGCGTTCAGGTGCGCCAGCCCTCCTCCACGGCCCCGCTCGGCAGCTTCTGCTGCCTCCCGGCGGGCGGGAGCGGCGAGCCCTGGCACGCGCCCGTGTCGTTCTCCGGCGCCCACGACCCGGTACTGACGATCGTCGCGTCCACCGGCGGGCACATCTCCTCCGTCGAACGCTTCACCGTCACGGCAGTGCGCACCGGCTGACTCCGCCCGGATCCAAAGGACCTCGGAACGGACTCAGCGGCCGCCGAACTTCTCGTCTGTGGGGACGACCTCGCGACCCAACGGCATGAGGGAGATCGGGATCATCTTGAGGTTCGCCCAGCCGAACGGGATCCCGATGATCGACAGGAACAGCGGGATGCTCGTCGCGATGTGAGCGAGCGCCAGCCACCAGCCCGCGAAGATCACCCAGATCACATTGCCGATGCAGGACGGCGCCCCTGCGTCGGGCTTCTCCACCGTCGTCCGCCCGAAGGGCCAGAGGACGTACCCCGCGATTCGGAACGCGGCGATGCCGAACGGGATCGCTTCCCGAGGAGCAGGATCGCGCAGCAAGCCCGATCAGGTTCCGGCTGACCCTGGCCTGAACCGCGTTAGCTAGAAGCCGTCACCACGGACGGGGCTTGAGAGTTCGGATGTGGGTATCAGCGCAAACCGGATTTTGCCGAACTCATGGTACGTGCCTGCGATGTAGGCCATCCTGGGGGGATGGGTTGGGGGCGGAAGCGGTACATGTGGGTGGCAGGCGGCACTGTCGCAGCAAGTGCGGGTTTGGCGGCAACTTACGCATGGCAGTTAGCCAGCATTCAGGTAATACCGACCGGATCTGCCGCGATAGTTGAGCGTTTCGGCAAGTATAGTCGTACGCTATTCACAGGATTCAACACGATCACTCCACTTGCAGACACAGTCAGAAATCGAATTGACCTTCGCGAGCAGACCGTCCCGTTCCCACTGTATGTGATCTCAACATACGATGGCTCCGCCATGCCGATCGAATTGACGATTCAATACAGCGTCACCGATCCAGTAAAAGCTACCTACAGCACGGCTTCATACATTCAGGCACTTGAGCGACACACCCTATATGAACTCACATATGCGCTTTCCAACCTTGCAGCCGCCGATGCGCGAATGTCACTTCAGCAAGTTGCTGGAGAGGTTCGCCAAGCCCTCGAACCGCGAGCAGCCCGCTGGGGGCTAACGCTCCACGAAGTCCTACTCACCCTAGGCACGATCGAGGTCACCGAACATGAGGATGAGGCCGCCGTGGTCGCCGACCACGGCGGAGCGTCAGCGCAGGTATACGCCTCACACGTAGTCATGAATGTCAGCGGGCAGATATCCAACCAGGCGAACGGCGGGTTCGAGTCAATGAGTAACTGGAAGATCGAGCGGCAACAAATATCAGGCGGCAACATTCAGCAGGGCGACCGTAACCATCAGGCCAATTACGGACAGGGCGGCGAACTCGGCTGGCAGCAGGCGCGTGATGTGATTACTACCCTGCTCGCAGAACTGAGGATGGCGAGCCAAGCAGGAAGGCTGACAGCGCCTTCGATAATCGCAGACGCCGAGGTAATCGAAGGCGAGCTGGTGGCCGCGGATGCGGAAAGGCGTGAACCTGACGCTGGCCTCATGCGCCAGGCATGGGAGCGGATGAAGACCACGGCTGGTCCGGCAGCCATCGCAGTAGCTGGAACAGCTACAGCCGACCTGATTGCCCAACTCGGCCAGCTTCTCGGAACCTGATAATCCAGCCGGACTTCTCCATTCGCATTGGAGAATTAGTTAGCTCACTCCCAGCGCCCGGATGGGAGCGCCTCGCGTCGCCTTGTGTCGGCACAGGTGCCACCGTGCTGGAGATCTCAGCGACCGCCGAACCTCTCGTCGGTGGAGACGACCTCACGGCCGAGCGGCATCAGGGAGATCGGGATCATCTTCAAGTTCGCCCAGCCGAACGGGATCCCGATGATAGTCAGGAACAGCGGGATGCTCGTCGCAATGTGAGCGAGCGCCAGCCACCAACCCGCGAACACCAGCCAGATCACGTTGCCGATACACGACGCCGCGCCGGCATCTGGTCGCTCCACCGTCGTCCGCCCGAACGGCCACAGGACATATCCGGCAATACGAAATGAAGCAATTCCAAATGGAATGGTGATAATTAGGATGAAGCAGATGATCCCGGCGATGGCATAACCGATGGCCATCCAAATGCCGCAGAAGATCAGCCAGAGGATGTTCAGGACCAGATCGATCACCTTCATAGGAACAGCCTCCCATGTGCCTCGCGCGACCGCGCGTGATCTGCGTCCGGATGGCGCTTGGACGACTCTCGATCGGGACGACTACTCGCCAACATTGATCTCTGGCGCAGTCAGCTGTGGGACCGGTACGTCAGCCTTGCTGAGCACCGACAGGTGGGCAGCCGCTGAGCGCGAGAGGCTGTCGAGTACGGCCTTGCCCTTGGCAGCTGTTCCCAGGGACGGCTTGCCGATGATGCCGTTCTCGGTGTACCCGGCCATGCCCAGCGTCAGCAGGTGGGGGCGCTCGGGGGCGGAGTGGTCGTCCTGCTCGATCCCGTCGCGTACGAGGTGCGGCGCGCCGTGGAGCAGCAGGGAGACCTCAAGCTCGCCGCCGTGCATGTCCTCGGTGCCCGTGCTCTCCAGCTCGGCGTCTGTGCGGGCCTGGTGCCAGTCCTCCCGGACGGGGAAGAGGGCCAGGTTTCGCCCTGTGGTGTTGGCCTCCTGGACGACGTTGGAGAGCACGTAGTTGCCTCCGTGGCCGTTGACGATGATCAGGCCGGGTACGCCGGATGCCTGGAGGGACTTCCAAATGTCGTTGACCACTGCGTAGAGCGTGGCGGCGCTGATGCTGACGGTCCCGGGCATGGTCGAGTGCTCGTGGGAGCATGCCATCGTGATGGGAGGGAGCAGGAAGAGATCGTAGTCGGTGGCGATGCGCTGAGCGATCACGCTCGCGATCACGGTGTCAGTGGTGAGCGGCAGGTGCGCGCCGTGCTGCTCGAAGCTCCCAATGGGCAGGACAGCCACTTTGGAGCCTCGGCGGCGCTCGTCGGCGGAAGTGGCCTGTGTGATCAGTGCGTCCATGATCCCAGCTTCTCCCATCAGCTCGTTCGAGGGCGAGGGACGACCGCACTGCGGGCAAGCGTGAGGCGGTCGGAGAATGCTGCGACAGCCGGAACATCACGCCACTTCAGCAGCGATTGGCCGGCGGCGGCCAGTTCGCCGATCGCCCGCGCGGATTCGGTGTCCAGTGCGATCGACAGGGCTCGGTCGGCTGCTGCGGCCCCCTGCTCAGGTTCGCCTGCGGTCGCGTAGGCGCGTGCCAGTCGCGAGAGGTAGACGCCTTGGTCGTTGCGGTAGACCTGTGGGAGAACGGCCAACTCGGCCTCGAAGACTCGGGCGGCGCGCTGTGGGTCGCCAAGCTCGATCCAACAGTTTGCCCGCTGCATCTCGACGTAGGTCGGGGTGCAGTAGGCCGTGTCCAGGGCGTCGTCGTCTTCGGGCTCGTCCGGTGCGGTGGCAAGCTCGTACGCCTCGTCGAACTTCGTCTGAGCGAACTTCGGGTTGCCCATGAGAGCGTGGCCCTGCGCCTCCTGCTGCGCCGCAAGGGCTCGGATTCGCGGCGTCACTCCAGAGACCCGCTGCGCAGCCCGCGCGAGGCTGACGGCCTGTTGCGGGTTCCGGCGGGCGGTGGCCTGGTTGCTCTTCCGGAAGAGCACATAGGAGGTCATGAGATCGTCGCCGGTCTCCTGGGACCACTCCATCGCGCGGTCTGACCAGTAGGTGGCCTGGGTGAAGTCTCCGAGATCCTGATGCAGCCACCCAAGGAACTCCGCAATCCGCGCGCCAAGGGTGAGCAGATCGTCCCGGACCGGGCCGGCGGTGTGCTCCTGTAGGCGGTCGATCGACCTGACGTGCCGCTCCACCGGGTCGAGCGCATGCCGGGAACCGAACAGATTCGCTGCCTTGTAGTGGCTGGGCATGATGGCCCGAATCTGGGACGCGAAGAACTCGGGCTCGATGAGCGGGCTCGGAACTGCCGCAGAGTACGTGGGCTTGGGCAGGGCGTGGGTGATCGCGTTGGTTGCCGTGGCGGGCCGGGCGGACTGCTCCCATCCTCGGGTAGCCAGGCCGAGCATGTGTCCGGGGATGTGCAGCCCGTCGGCGATGCGCTCCACAAGATCGATCTTCTCGATGTTGCGGTTTCCTGCGATCACTTCGCCAACCCGGCTCGGTGTCAGGTCGCACGCCCTGGCGATCATTGACGGGTAGATCCCGGCCTGCTTGAGCAGGCGGAAGACGGTGGAGAACTTCCGGGCTCTGCAAGCCGCGATCATCTCGGGGTCGGCCAGAAGGGCACGCGGCAGCCTGTGCGGAATTCCGGCGTCCGCCATGGGTGTCCCCTCGTAGCGTGGACGATCTTCCGTTGCCTGTCGGCAAGTTGATTACCTGTGAGTTTACCCACATTGGGTAATCAGGGTGGGTACGTCTCCGCTCTTCCGCTTGGCAATCCTGAAGTCACGCACCCGGACGACCGGGTGAGCACAAAGCGGGCTTCAGGAGGGCGGTATGGGCGTGATCGGTTCCAGCAACATCTCCGGCAGCGGCGTGACGTTGCTCAAGCCGCCGAACACGGTTAACGAGCGGGGCTACTGGTTGCCGCGCCACCGGAGGTCGGCCGGCGTGGCTCGGGAGCGGCTGCGGGAGTTCCTCGCCGACGTTGGTGGCGGTGGGCAACTGCTCGACGCTGCCGAGTCGGTGCTCACAGAGTTGGTTACGAACGCGGTGGAGCATGCCCGCGTCTCGCCTGGTCGGCTGATCGCGGTCCGGCTTCTAGCCAGTGATGGCCGGTTGCGGATCGAGGTGCATGACGCGAGCGAGGAGCGGCCGGTGTTGCGGCCGGAGGTCGGCGGTGATGAGGAGTCGGGGCGGGGCCTGCGACTGGTCGAGCTGCTTGCGGTGGCGTGGGGTTGCTGCCCGCGTCCGGGTGGGGTCGGGAAGTTGGTGTGGGCTGTGGTTGGTCCTGTGGAGGGTGGGTCATGAGGTGGATCGGGCGCTCGGTTTGGGTGGAGGTGGCGCGCTGCTACTACTGCGGCGCGGGGCTGCGAACGGGGATGGCGCGGTTCATCGTCGTGGGTGGCCGGTCGGTCGGTGTGCACCGTCGTCACCCGCGCCGGGCTGGGGAGGTGGCGGCGTGACTGGCCTCGCCAGGACCGGCGGTCTGCTGAGCGCTGTGGCGGTGCCGCACCCGCACGCGGTCACGGCTGAGATCGAGGGTGTCATGCCGGTCACGCCGTTTGCCTCGGTGGCCGACGCTGCCAGAGTGCTGCTGGCCGCCGTGCGGGGCTTCTCTATCGGTGAGCAGCAGCGGAGTTACGTTGCGTGCTGCTTGACCGGTGTTGGGTCTGCTGAGTACATCACGCGGTGTCTGGAGCGTGAGGGTGCGTGGTCGCTGACGGTGTACCTGGTGGACGGGTCGGGCGGCGGGGCGCGATGGGTCGGGCATTCCGTGCGGATCAAGGCCGCCAGTTGGGCGGCCGCGCGGTGACTCGGGGGCTTAGGGGTCTGTGGCTGCGGCTGGACATGTGGTGGGGCCTGCACGGGCAGTTCTCCAGGCCGGTGCGGTTGGTCAGTGCGCGCCGGCGTGCTGCTCACGAGCGGGTGGAGGCGCGGTGCGCGGAGCCCGGGTGCAGGGAGGCGGCCCTTCGGCGGCTTACGGATCGGATCGGGCTGCGAGATCTCGGGATCGGTGGTCCGCTGCCGATGCCCAGTGAGGCGGAGCTGTTCCGCCGGATCTTCGGGTGTGAGCCCGGGCGGGGAGTTGGCGGCTGAGCGGCGCTGACGTGGGCGATCACAACTGAAGACTTGCCGGACCACCCCGAATCCTTGGCGGGGTGGGGGTGGTCCGGTGGGTTGGAACCCGGTGCCGATGGTACCGGGCTCCTCGGCATGTCTGTACACGGATGGCGCTGGTTCGGTTGTCGATCAGGGGAGTTGACGGTCTGTTGGACGGGGACGACGGCGTTTTCGGGGAGCTGGCGGCGGACCTGGACCCGGATGCGTGGGTGTGGCTGCCGGGGGTGGACTATGCGGCGGGGTGGCGTGAGGCCCGGGATGCGGCCGATGAGCTGAACGAGGTGCTCGCGGCGTGTGGGGTGGACCGGCGGCACCTGCGGGCGGTGGCGGACACGGATGCCCATGGCCAGGGCTGGGTGCGCCTGGTCGGTGTGCCGTACGGCTGGCACCGGTTGGGCGAGCTGTTGCAGCTGGCCGTGGAGGAGGCGCGCCGCGAGTCGGCCTGAGGCCGCATCGGCCCTGCTCTGCTCGGGTGGCAGGTGGCGAGCGTGGGCACGCGGCCGGCGGGGGAAGGGTTTGGGCGGTGTCCTTGCGGGGCTGGGGTCGGGCATGTCCGGGGGGCCGTAAGCTGCTTCGCGAATCGGGCAGGCTTCTGGGCCTGACCGCAATTTGGCCGAGTGGCCCCCCGGTCTTGCCCGACGCGGGCCCCGGCCCGGCAAGGTGCCTAAAGCCTCCCACTGCCGTCCGCCCCCGGCCACCACGCGGCAGCCCCTGCCGCCCTCGGCTGGTCCGGCTGGCGCCGCCGCCACCAAGTCCGCGCCCAGGCCAGTCACTACAACCGACAAGCCGCGAATGAGGCATGAAGATCACGATCTACGGCTGGAGTATTGGGCGCCGGGGTGCCGGGTGTCAGCTTTCGGAGGTGGCCTGCTGCCCTGATCCCGCTCACCTGCAACGAGATTCAGCGCCTGTTCACCACGCTCGTCATCCGACTGGCCACGACGCGGCCCCACCGGCTGCGGACGGGCGGGCGAGTATCACTGCCACCTGTGTCCATGTGCAAGTCGGCGGCAGTGGCGCATTGTTGAGGGATATTCAGCGAGAAGATCGAGCTAGTGCTTTCGGATCTGGCCCCAGCCGTGGCCGGTGGCAGCGTGGGACTGAACACGCTCGGTGCCTACGGTGGCACTGGCCGCGTCGGGGGTTGCGGTGGGTGGTCGAGGGCCGGACGCTGGAAGGAGAGAGCCAACAGGGAGAGGAGGTGTTTTCCCATGGCAGAGAAGACCGTGGCGCTCAAGCAGGGAGAGGGCAGGTCGTTCTGGGTGCTGAACGGCTTGTACACGGTGAAGGCGTCCGCCGACGAGACCGGTGGCGCGTTGACCGTCATGGAGATGACGATTCCCGCCGGCTGGGGACCGCCGCCACACACCCACCCCGGGACCGAGAGCGTCTGCGTCCTGGAGGGCAGGATCCGTTACTACATCAACAACGAGACGATCGAGGGCGCCCCGGGATCCTTCTTCCACATTCCCGAAGGAACCTGGGAGAGATTCGAGCCGCTTGAGACGTCGCGCCTCCTGGTCATCTACGCGCCGGGTGGGTATATCGAGGAGTTCTTCGCCGAGGCAGGCGAGCCCGCCACAGCGAATGAACTGCCCACTCCGTCCACCGAACCGCCGGACTACGAACGTTTCGCGGAGATTGGCGCGCGGCACGGCATCCAGATGAGGCCGAAGCCGGAGAGCTGATCGTGTCCTGCTCCGTGGCCTGCCCCGCCCGCCCGGGATACCCGGCGGTACGGGGCGTTGGTGCGCCAGTACGGTCGAGCGGTGGTTGTGCGGGGGCGGCCTGGCCGCCCGGCCCGGAACGGCCGGCAGGCCGCATGCCCGGCCGGGGCGGCAGGGGCCGCCCGGCGGCGCGGTAGCGCCGCCCTTGAGCAAGTGAAGAAGGTATGCGACGGCCCCTGTGGTTTTGCCCGGTGCCCGCAGCGGACTGCCCGCAGCGGATTGTCCGGGGCCCGGCCGGCGACCGGCGCTTGGCGGGGGACTGGTCGCGATGCATCATGGCCTGTCCGGGAACCTCGGGGCACCTCAGTTGATGCGGTCGAGTGCCGCCGTACCGTCTCCGTTCTTGTACGACAGCAGGTGCTGGGTGCCGTTCAGCGTGAACGGGACCATAGACGTCCAGCCATCTGTCCAACCGTCACGCCACACCGAGGCCAATGAGCCGTCCGTGTTGATGCGGTCGAGTGCCGCCGTACCGTCTCCGTTCTTGTACGACAGCAGGTGCTGGGTGCCGTTCAGCGTGAACGGGACCATAGACGTCCAGCCGCCTGTCCAACCGTCACGCCATACCTCTGTAAGTGTCATCCTTAAATTGTTACATCGTGCACGAACACTGAATACACTCCAAGCGGGTGATGTCGGGGCGCGGGCGCATTCCGGCGAAGGGGCTATCCAGGATCGCTCCGGCGCCGTAGCAACACGGCTCGTGGACTGTTTCCACAGCATGAACCACCGGGCAGGTCACGCCATTTCACCTCGGTCCGCACCCGGTGCAGAATCCTTCGAACACCTGCCGGTGATCACGCCACCGGTCACAATGCCCATTTCCCCGACGGGCCCAGCTCCCCGCCCCCGGCATGGGCGACGACAGATCTCCTCCTGGAGACCGTCCGCTCGGCGGCGTCCGTCGTGGCGCTGGCACCACCGGACTCGGCCGCGTACGGAGATGTGCGGCTGCGCTTCGGCACCCAGCTCGACGCGCACCCGCTCACCGACGGGGACGGCGGCCGGATCACGGACGAGGCCGTGGCGGCCTATGTCGCCAAATACACCAGCAAGAGCGTGGAAGCCGCCGGGGCAGCAGATCGACGCATCGACTCCTGGGCGGAGATCCGAACGCTGCGCGTCACGCCGCACGTCCGGGCCCTCATCTCGACCGCGTGGCGGCTCGGCGGCCTCCCGGAGCTGGAACACCTGCGGCTGCGGGCCTGGGCCCACATGCTCGGATACCGGGGCCACTGCCTCACCAAGACCCGCGCCTACTCCACCACATACGGACAACTCCGCGCCGACCGCGCCGAACACGCCCGCACCCTGGCCGGCGCCCGTGAACTGTTCGCCGACTGGGACGACGGCACCACCACCGAGGCGACCTGGCGCTTCGTCGGAACCGGCCACACCCCCGCCGAAGCACTCATCGCCGCAGGCATCGCCGAAGACCTCACCACAAACCGCGAGACCGCCCGGCAAGAGCTGGCCAATGGTAATCACCCGGAGCGGGACTCCCTCAGGAAGCTGGCATGACGCCGGTCAAGGTCATTTGGCGGCCGAGCAAACAGCTGACTCCAGAGGAGAGTGCACGGCTACTCCGGTTGCTGTTCGTTCCTCAGGTCGAACAGTCCAACCAACTCAAGCGAGACCGGATGAAGCGTCAGATTCGCGACTAGGCTGCTGTTAACAATGCGCCCCGGCGACGGCTGCAACCGTCCCGGGGCTGGCCGACCAGTTGGAGTCGACATGGCCAATAGAAGCACACTCCTGCACAGCGCGACCGGCGTGGTCGGACGGGCGACGGCAGCATCCGTACTGCGTGCGGTGGACTACCTCCGGGTCAGCACCGAAGAGCAGAAGCGCGGCTACGGCATCGCCAGCCAGGGTAAGAAGACCGCCGCCCATATCGTCCGTAAGTGCTGGTCCCACACCGATACCTACAGGGACGAGGGTGTCAGCGGCAGCCTGGAGGCGGCCGATCGGCCGGATCTGAAGCGCCTCATGGAGGACGCGGTCCGGGCGCCACGTCCCTTTGACGTGGTGGTGGTCAACGAAGGGCGGGCCATCGGGCGTACCGGACGCGCATTCTGGCGCTGGGTCTGGGCCCTCGAAGACATGGGCATCTTCGTCGCCATCGTGGACGGTGACATCGACAACACCACCTCGGAAGGGCGTCGGGAGATGCGTAGGCAAGCCGACTACGCCGAAACCGAGTACGAGACCATCCGCAATCGCACTCAGGGAGGACTACAGGAAAAGGCGGAATCTGAGGGATCGCCGCACATCGGAGGACGGCCCCCGTACGGCTACTACATCCAGAACAAGGGGCAGAAAGGCCGCTCGCACCTCGTCGTGGACGAGGATGAGGCGAAGGTCATTCGTCGCGTGTACGCGATGGTGGTCACCGGAGGACTCAACCTCCGCCAGGTGGCAATTCGGCTCAATGCCGACGGGCTCAGGACCCGATCGGGCCGTCCGTGGTCGCTTGCCAACCTTCGGGACCGGATCATGTCCCGCGCCGTGCTCGCTGGCGAGCTGGTCTTCCGTGGTGAGCACGCGCGGACCGACGCCGACGGCAGGCCGGTTTGGGGTGAGGCGGTCGCCATCTCACTCCCCCGCATCCTGACCGACGAGGAGGCCACGGCGCTCTGCGCAAAGGTCGCCGCACGGGCGAACAAGAGCAACCGCAACCAAGCGTTCTACCCGCTTACCGGTCGGCTGGTCAGCCTGTGCAACTCCCCCTACACCGGGGCCAGCCGCGAATCCATGCGCAACGGGCGCCGCAACTACCGTTGCAGCGGAAAGACCGAACAGGTCCCCGGCCAGCGGGTCTGTGACTGCTCGTACGTGGATGCTGAGGCGGTCGAGAACCGGGTGTGGACCGAGGTCGTCGCGCTCCTCGGAAACGCCAAGCGCCTCGGGAAGCTGGCGGCCGAGTGGGTTGGCATGACGCACGGCGACCAACCCGCACATGCGGCTCGGATCGCCGATCTCGACGGCCAGATCGACGACATGAACGCCTCCATCGCCGCCGTGATCGTGGCTTCCGCCAAGCAGAGGCAGTCGCCCAACGCCATCGCTGCAGCGACCAAGGCTCTGAACGATGAGCTGGAGCAACTGGAGGAGATGCGAGCAGAGGCGACGGCCTGGCTGGCGGAGATCGAGGACACGCACCGCCGAGCCCAGGACCTCAAGCGGCTCGCGAAAATGGCTCGGCATCAGCTGGTTGACATGACGCCCGAGCACCAGGGCGAGATCCTGGCACTCCTCGACGTGAGGGTGTTCATCGAGGGACCCGTGCCGATGCGGCGGGGTGGGGTGGCCTGCACGGTTCAAGCCTGGTATCGCTCCGCCGGCCTGGAGGCACCCGCATCCGACTTGTCGGACGATGATTGGGAGTTGATTGCGCCGCTGCTTCCGGAAGGTCGTCGCGGAAGGGTGCGCCGATCGGTGGAGGCGATCTTTGCCAAAGCCCGTACGGGCGCCTCCTGGTCCGAACTGCGAAAGGAGTACGGATCGACCAGCACCGCTTCGAAGTACTTCAACGAGTGGTCTGTTGACTGCACTTGGGCTGCGGTCAACACTGCCTTGTCTGAGGTGGAGCGAGTCGCGCTTCCCGTCCTTGACCTCGCGCCCCCTATGCGAATCGAAGGGCGGATCGACCCGCGCGTGATGCTGACACCCGAGGAACTGTCCCGAACGGGATGGTGATGATCAGGATGAAGCAGATGATCCCGGCGATGGCGTAGCCGATGGCCATCCAGATGCCGCAGAAGATCAGCCAGAGGACGTTCAGAACGAAGCCGATCACCTTCATGGGACCAGCCTCCCACGCACCTCGGGCGATTGCCTGCCAACCGGCCCTGCCGGCCCTCCATCAGGCGAAGGGGCGGTACCAGCGCTTCTTTCGCGGGGGCAGCCGACGGGCGAAGAAGTCGGCGAGCTCGGCCTGCTCAGGGTCGCCGAAGGCTCGCTTCGGGAGGAATCCGGACGCACCGTTGAGCTGCCGCAGGTACCAGAACCCGGAGCGGTCGTTGACCTCCCGGTACACGCTCCAGCCGACCTCGGCCTGGCTCGCTGCGGTCCGCAGGGTGTACGTCTCCTCGGTGACCCGGACGGTCCACGGCTCGGCGAGGAGTGCAGCGCTCTTGCGACTCGCCAGGCGGACGGCAGCCACCTCCATGAACACGGGGACGCCGATGCCGTAGTAGACGAGCCACGTCTTCGGATCGCCGGAGAGCAGGCTGAGCAGACCGGACCCGGCCAGGAGCAGTCCGATGATCATCGCGCCACGCACTGCCGGGGAGTTGCGTATCGCACTGCGGTACTCGCGGGCGGTCATCTGGAAGGTGGCGGTGATGTCCACGGAGTGGGAGCCGATCTCGATGGGATGAGCGGGAGCCGCGCCAGAGTACCCGAGGGCGCGGGACCGCTCACGACGGGTTGCGGGGGCACGGAAGGTCCATAGGCTTCGCATAACCGACAAATCGTCAGCTTTCCGAAGCCCGTGCACTCAGCAGGAGGCAGCCATGTCCCAGGCGTCCGGTCGGTCCTACAACTCGTCAGGCCCCGTCCCGGATCCCGGCGGGCCGGGGCGGAACACGGGGTTTGTCACCGGGTTGGTCCTGTTCGCGGGGGTGATGATGGTGGTCAACGGCCTGCTCGCGATCTTCCAGGGGATCGTGGCGGTGGCCAAGGACGAAGTCTTCGTACGCACCCACAACTACACCTTCAAGTTCGACCTGACGTCCTGGGGGTGGATCCACATCGCGCTCGGCGCGGTGGTCGCCGCGGTGGGGGTGGCGGTGCTCATGGGCCAGGGGTGGGGGCGGGTGGCGGGGATCGCGGTGGTGTCGATCAGCCTGGTGTTCAACTTCCTCTTCGTGCCGTACCACCCGATCTGGACGCTGGTCGTGATCGCGATCGACGCGTTCATCCTCTGGGCGCTGTGCGTGTACCGCGAGGAACCGGCCTGACCGTCAGCGACGGTAGCCGCCCATCCGCTCCAGACGGGCGATCCGCTCCGCCATCGGGGGGTGGGTCGAGAACAGCCGCGAGCCGGCCTCGCCCGGGCGGAACGGGCTGGCGATCATCATGTGGCTGGCCGTCTGCAGCTGAGGCTCGGGCGGGAGCGGCAGCCGCTGGGTGCCGAGCTCCAGCTTGCGCAGGGCGCTCGCCAGGGCCAGCGGGTCGCCGGTGATCCGAGCGCCGTCCGCGTCGGCCTGGTACTCGCGGGAGCGGCTGACGGCCAGTTGGATCAGGGCGGCCGCGAGCGGGCCGAGGATCATGATGGCGAGTATGCCGAAGAGCCCCGGGCCTTCTTCGTCGTCACTGCGGCCGAACGGGATCAGCCAGGCGAAGTTCACCAGGAACATGATCACCGAGGCCAGGGCGCCGGCCACCGAGGAGATCAGGATGTCCCGGTTGTAGACATGGCTCAGCTCGTGGCCGAGGACACCGCGCAGCTCTCGCTCGTCCAGCAGCTGCAGGATGCCGTCGGTGCAGCAGACCGCCGCGTTGCGCGGGTTACGGCCGGTGGCGAAGGCGTTCGGCGCCGGGGTGGGGGAGATGTAGAGGCGGGGCATCGGCTGGCGGGCCGAGGTGGAGAGCTCGCGGACGATCCGGTAGAGCTGCGGGGCCTCGATCTCGCTCACCGGCCGGGCCCGCATGGCACGCAGGGCGAGCTTGTCGCTGTTCCAGTACGCGTAGGCGTTGGTGCCGAGGGCGACGATCAGGGCCACCACGAAGCCGGTACGGCCGAAGAAGCTGCCGATCACCAGGATCAGCGCCGACAGGCCGCCGAGCAGTACGGCCGTCCTCAACCCGTTGTGCTGGCGGTGCACGGCAGGCCCTCCAAGTGGTGCGGTGGGAAGCCTTCTCTTCTCATCCCTCTGCTGAGATCAACGGAAGGATGAGCCGTCTTCGTTCCCTTGTGCACCCGTACGGGCGGGCCGGCCGGTCAGAACAGACTGCCGCCGACCACCTGGAGCACCAGCTCAGGGGCCACCGAGAGGACGACCGCGACCAAGGCGGTGAGCCCGAGGGTGGCGGTCAGCGGGGCGGGCAGGCGGTGCTCGACGACCTCGGCCACGTCGGCGCCGGCCGGTGCGAAGAGCTTGGCCGTCCAGACCAGGTAGTAGTACAGCGCGATCACGACGTTCACCGCCATCACCACGGCCAGCCAGCCGAGACCGGCGTCGATCGCCGCGCGGAAGACCACGACCTTGCCGAGGAGGCCGATCACGCCCGGGGGCAGCCCGGCCAGGCAGAGCAGGAAGAAGGCGAGCGCGAGCGCCGTCCAGCGGCGGCGGGCGAACAGGCCCCGGTAGTCGTCCAGTCGGCTGCCCGCCGTACGGGCGACGACGGCGACCACCGCGAAGGCGCCCAGGTTCACCACGCCGTAGATCAGCGCGTACGCGACCGTGGCACCGATCGGCTCGGTGGCCCCGGCGTACCCGGCGGCGGCCAGCGGGACGAGCAGGTAGCCCGCCTGACCGATGGAGGACCAGGCCAGCAGGCGGACGGCGCTGTGCGGGGTGTCGCCGCGCTGGCGCAGGGCGGCGACGTTCCCGACCGTCATGGTGACCGCGGCGAGCACGGCCAGCGCCAGGCCCCAGGTGTGGGCGTACGTGTGGAAGGCGATGGTCGTGACCAGGGCCAGGCCGGCCAGACCGGCCGCCTTGCTGACCACCGAGAGGTAACCGGCGATCGGGATCGGGGAGCCGGTGTAGGTGTCGGGCAGCCAGAAGTGGAACGGGACGGCGGCGACCTTGAACGCGAAGCCGACCAGCGTCAGCGCGGCGCCCGCCTCGGCGAGGGTCTTGAGCTGCGCGGGGGCGTGGGCCAGACCGTCGGCGATCACGGACAGGTGCAGGCTGCCGGTGGCGGCGTAGACGAAGCTGACGCCGAGCAGCATCACGGCCGTGGCGGTGACGGAGGAGAGGAAGAACTTCAGGGCGGCCTCCGCTCCCCGGCCGTCCCGACGCAGGCCCACCAGCGCGAACGCGGGCAGCGAGACGACCTCCAGGGCGATGATCAGCGTCGCCAGGTCACGGGAGGCGGGCAGCAGGGCGGCACCGGTGGCGCTGCTGAGCAGCAGGAACCAGTACTCGCCGCCGGGCAGCTTCTCCTCGTCCACGGTGTGGATGGAGAGCAGCGCGGTGATCAGCGCGCCGCCGAGCGCGAGCAGCTGGAAGACCAGCGTGAAGTGGTCGGCGACGTAGGAGCACGCCGCGTTGTCGGTGGCGCCTGTTACGTTCCGGAGGCAGAAGGTCGACCGAGCGTGACCATGCACCAGCGGGAGGAGTGCGATGAGGGCGAGGGCGAGTCCGGCTGCGGCGAGCCGGCCGAGGGCCTTCTTCCGGCCTGCCGGGAGGAAGAGGTCGGCGACCAGGACGGCCAGCGCTGCCAGGGCGGCGATCAGCGGGGGCGCGATGGCCACCCAGTCGACGGACTGGATGAGGCTGCCCGGGTTCGTGACGGCGAGGGAGGTCATGGCGGGCTGCCCCAGAAGATCGTGAGGACCGGGTGCGGAGCTGAGCTGGGTACTGACGTGCACGCTGAGCATGGGGTCAGCCACCCCCGAGGAGGTGCTTGACGGCAGGGTCCGAGAGACCGAGGAGGAGGGCGGGCCAGAGCCCGGCCAGCAGGGTGAGCGCGGCGAGCGGGGTCCAGCTGACGGCCTCGTACGGGAGGAGGTCGGGCACCTCGGAGGCGATGGCGGGCTGCTTGGGGTCGCCCATGCAGACACGCTTCACGACGACCAGCAGGTACGCGGCGGTGAGGAGGGTGCCAAGACCGGCGATCACCATGTACGTCACGAAGGCGGGCCGCGAGAGCCCGGCGGCCGGGTCGAAGGCGCCGAACATCGCGAGCAGCTCGCCCCAGAAGCCGGCCAGTCCGGGGAGGCCGAGGCTGGCGACGGCGGCGAAGGCGAGCAGCGCGCCGATGCGCGGTGCCCGGCCGTAGAGGGCTGCCCCGGTGGCGCCGGACAGCGTGTCGAGGTCCGCCGTGCCGTAGCGGTCCTTGAGGGCGCCCACGAGGAAGAAGAGCAGGCCGGTGATCAGGCCGTGGGCGATGTTGGCGAACAGCGCGCCGTTGACGCCCGCGGGAGTGAGGGAGGCGATGCCCAGCAGCACGAAGCCCATGTGGCCGACGGAGGAGAACGCGATCAGCCGCTTGAGGTCGCCCTTGGCACCCGGGCGCGCGAGCGCGAGGCAGGCGAGCGAGCCGTAGACGATGCCGACGGCGGCGAGCGCCCCGAGGTAGGGGGCGAACGTCGCCGTGCCGTCCGGCACCACCGGGAGGAGGACGCGGACCAGACCGTACGTACCCATCTTCAGCAGCACACCGGCGAGCAGCACGGAGCCGACGGTGGGGGCCGCCGTGTGCGCGTCCGGGAGCCAGCTGTGCAGCGGCCAGGCCGGGGCCTTGACGGCGAGGCCGAGGCCGATGGCGAGCGCGGCGATCACCTGGGTGCTGTGGCTGAGCCCCTTGCCGTGGGCTGCGGCGAGCTCGGTCATGTCGAAGGTGCCGGCCTTGAAACCGATCAGCAGGAAGCCGAGCAGCATCACGGCGGAGCCGAGGAGGGTGTAGAGGATGAAGCGGTTGGCGGCGGGCACCTTCTGCCCGCTCCCCCAGCGGGCGATCATGAAGTACATCGGGATCAGCACGATCTCGAAGGCCAGGAAGAACAGCACCAGGTCGAGCACCGCGAAGGTGGCCAGCATGCCGACCTCGAGGAGGAGCAGCAGCCCCACGAAGGAGCGGGCGCTCGGGGCGCCCTCGCCGTTCGGCAGCCTCTTGGTCGAGTACACCGCGCAGAGGAAGGTGAGCAGCGCGGTGAGCACGATCAGCGGCAGCGAGATGCCGTCCACGCCGAGGTGGAAGCGGACGCCGATGGCCGGGATCCAGCGCACATCGGTGACGGCCTGCATCCGACCCGGCTCGTCCTGGTCGAAACCGGCGGCGAGCACGATGGTGAGCAGCAGCACGACACCGGTGGCGGCGGTGCCGAGGCGCAGGGCGCGCCGGTCGGCGGCCGCAGGGTCGGCCCCGGCGGGCAGCAGGGTGGCGGCGGCGCCGAGCAGCGGCAGCAGCAGGAGGGCGATGAGGACTGCGTTCATCGGGGGCTCCAAGTGCGTGCTGCGGTCGACAGGGTGAGGCGGGGTGAGGTGAGGGTCATGAGCCGACCGCCACCAGGACGGTGAGCACCACGACACCGGCGAGCAGCGCGCTCAGATAGGCCTGGGCGTTGCCGTTCTGTGCCCGGCGGACGATCCAGCCGAGAGCGTTGGCGCCGTTCCCCGCCCCGCGTACGTAGGTCTCGACGACCTCGCGGTCCAGGAAGGCGACCAGCCGCGCGGCGGCGATGGTCAGGCGGACGAACAGCGCGCTGTAGAGCCGGTCGACGAAGAAGCCGTGCTGCGCGGGCCGGTACAGCGGGCCGAGCAGGGTGCGGCCCGGGTCCGCCGGGAGGGTCTCCACCAGGGGCGGTCCGGCCTGCTCCGGTACCCGCTCGGCGGGAGCCGGCCTGGCCGCGCGGGCGGTGACGGCACGCCAGGCGGCGTACGAGATCAGCACACCCGCCAGGGCGAGGCCGGTGCCGATCACGGCGGTCTCGGTGGAGGGCCGCAGCGAGCCGCCGTCCAGCAGGGCGGGCAGCCAGTCGCCCCGGAGTCCGGTGACGCCGAAGCCCATGGTCGGGATGGCGAGCACCCAGAGCGGCCAGCGCATCGCGGCCGGTTCGGCCTTGGCCGGGTCGGCCTCGTCGATCTCGGGCGAGTACGGGGCCTCGGCCGCGTGGCCGTTGCCGGGGGCGACGGCGGGCGCCGGGGCGGCGGAGCGGCCGTGGAAGGCCACCAGCCAGAGCCGGGTCGCGTACGCCGCCGTGAGCAGCGCGGTCACCGCGGCGGAGACCAGCACGATCCACCCGGCGGCCGAGGGCACCGCCGAGGCGGGGCCGAGACCGTTGGTGAGGGCCTCGCCGTTCGTGGCGTGCTCGGCGGCGGTGAACACCGCCTCCTTGCTGAAGAAGCCGGAGAACGGCGGCAGGCCGATCAGGGCGACCAGGCCGATGCCCATCGTCCAGTAGGCGTCCGGGACGCGCCCCCGCAGGCCCGGCATCCGGGACATGGCGGAGAGCGAGTTGGTGTGCGCGGCGTGGATGACCACACCGGCGGCGAGGAAGAGCAGGGCCTTGAAGGCGCCGTGGCTGACCAGGTGGAAGACGGCCGCCTCGCGGGAGCCGCTGGCCAGTGCCCCGGCCATGTAGCCGAGCTGACCGACGGTCGAGTACGCGAGCACCCGCTTCAGGTCGTCCTGGGCCAGCGCGCAGAGCGCCGAGCCGATCATGGTGACGGCCGCCATCACCGACAGCACCACGAGCGCGGCGCCGGAGAGCAGGAAGACCGGCAGCAGTCGGGCCACCAGGTAGATGCCCGCCGCGACCATGGTGGCGGCGTGGATCAGCGCGGAGACCGGCGTGGGGCCGGCCATCGCGTCGGGGAGCCAGGTGTGCAGCGGGAACTGTGCGCTCTTGCCGGCGACACCGGCGAGCAGCAGCAGCGCGATCAGGGTGGGGTGGCCGAGCCGTCCGCCCACCGCCGCGTCCAGCACGCCGTTGATCTTGAAGGTTCCGGCGTCCGAGCCCAGCAGGAAGATGCCGAACAGGAACGGGACGTCGCCGAGCTTGGTGACCAGGAAGGCCTTCAGCGAGGCCGAGCGGGCGTCGGCAGTCTCCCAGTGGTGGCCGATCAGGAAGTACGAGCAGATGCCCATGACCTCCCAGCCGACCAGCAGCACGATCAGGTCGCCGGAGTAGACGACCAGGAACATCGCGGCCGTGAAGAGCGAGACCAGCGCCGCGTACGAGGGGTAGCGCGGGTCGTCCTTCAGATAGGCCGTCGAGTAGACCTGGACGCAGGTGGCGACCAGGCCGACCAGTACCGCGATCAGCAGGCTGAAGCCGTCCAGGTGGATGGCGAGCGAGATGTCGGGGCCGCCGGTCGGGGTGAGCCGGGTGGAGGCGTCCAGGCTCTGGCCGGTGCCCAGCTGCAGGGCGACGACCAGTGCGAGCACGGCCGAGGTGGCCACCGGGAGGATCGCCAGCGGCCGGGCGAAGCCGGGCGCGCGCCGGCCGGTGGCCAGCGTGGCGGCCGCGCCGAGCGCGGGCAGCGTGGGGACGAGCGCGGGGAGGGCGAGGTTCATGCGACGGCCTGGCCCTTCTCCGGTGCGGAGGTCTGGTTCGGTACGTCCGCCAGCGCCTCGGACGGGTCGCCGAGCGCGGTGAGGCGGTCGATGTCGGCGGTGCCCCTGGTCCGGAAGACCAGCAGGACGATGGCGAGGCCGAGTCCGATCTCGGCGGCGGCCACGGTGATGGTGAAGAGGGTGAGCGCCTGGCCGGCGTGCAGCGAGTCACGCAGCCAGGCGTCGAAGGCCACGAGGTTCAGGTTGACGGCGTTGAGCATCAGCTCGACGGACATCAGCACCAGGACGACGTTGCGCCGGGCGAGCACGCCGTAGACGCCGACGCAGAACAGCAGCGCGGCGAGGACGGCTGGGTAGACGAGGTGCATCGGCGGTCAGCTCTCCTGCGTCTGAGCGTGCGTCTGAGCTTGCGGCTGAACGGGAGTCGCAGCCGGCTTGGAACCGACGGGCTTGCCCGCCCGCAGCTTGCCCGCGCGGGGCTTGGGCAGCCGCCCGCCGTTCGTACGGGACAGCACGATCGCGCCGACGAGCGCGGCGAGCAGCAGTACGGACAGTGCCTCGAAGGGCAGCACCCAGTGGCGGAACAGGCTCTCGCCCGTCACCGCCGCGCTGCCGCCGCCGGCACCGAGGTCGACCCAGGAGCTGCGGAAGGCGTCCACGACCAGCGTGACGAGCGTGCCCGCGGCGGCCAGGGCCACCCCGAGGGCCACCCAGCGGTTGCCCGAGTCGGCGTCGGGTGAGCGGCCGATCGGCGCCTTGGTGAGCATCAGGCCGAAGAGCACCAGCACCACGACCGAGCCGAGGTAGATCAGCACCTGCACCCAGGCGAGGAACTCGGCGGTCAGCAGCAGGAACTCGATCGCCAGCCCGCCCAGGGCGACGACCAGCCAGAGCGCGGCGTGCACCAGCTGCTTGGTGGTCACGGCGACCACGGCGGAGCCGAGCACGGCGAGGCCGACCAGCAGGAAGACGATCTCCACGCCGGTCGGGGACAGGAAGGATCGGGCGGCCGGATCCAGTGAACCGGCCGTCGCCAGCAGGGCACTCACTCCTGGTCACCCCCGGCAGCGGCGGCGGCGGCAGCGGCCAGCTTCTCCGCGGACTTGTGTGCGGCGGCGATCTCCTTGGGGTCCTCGGCGCCCGGGTCCAGCGCCGGCGGGGCCGGCACCGTCCACATCCACTCGCGGAGCTTGTCCCGCTCGTGGGTGAGCTCGAGGATGTCGGTCTCCGCGTACTCGAACTCCGGCGACCAGAACAGCGCGTCGAACGGGCACACCTCGATGCAGATCCCGCAGTACATGCAGAGCGAGAAGTCGATGGCGAACCGGTCCAGCACGTTGCGGGTCCGGGCGCGGGCGTTCGGGTCGGCCGCGGGCAGCGTCTCCTTGTGGGAGTCGATGTAGATGCACCAGTCGGGGCACTCGCGGGCACAGAGCATGCAGACCGTGCAGTTCTCCTCGAGCAGCGCGATCACGCCCCGGGTACGCGGGGGGAGCTCGGGCTGCACCTCGGGGTACTGCGCGGTGATGCTCTTCTTGGTCATCGTCCGCAGCGTGACGGCCAGGCCCTTGGCCAGGCCGGAGCCGGGGACGTTGGAGAACTTCAGAGAAGCCATCAGGAGATCGCCACCTTGACGACGCCCGTGAGGGCGAGCTGGAGGAGCGCGAGCGGGATCAGGCCGGTCCACGCGAAGCGCATCAGCTGGTCCTCGCGCAGCCGGGGGTAGGTGACCCGGAGCCAGATCACCACGAACGCCAGCGCGAAGGTCTTCAGGATCGTCCACAGCCAGCCGAGCTGGTCGTGCATCGGTCCGTGCCAGCCGCCGAGGAACAGCACCGCCGTCAGCGCGGAGATCACCAGGATCCCCGCGTACTCGGACAGCAGGAAGAACGCGAAGCGGATGCCGGTGTACTCGGTGTACGCGCCGAAGATGATCTCGGAGTCGGCCACCGGCATGTCGAACGGCGGCCGCTGCAGCTCGGCCAGACCGGCCGTGAAGAAGACGAACGCGCCGAGCGCCTGCCACGGGATCCACCACCAGTGGAAGGCGTCCACGATGCCGGGCAGCGAGAGCGTGCCCGCCGCCATCGCCACGGAGGCGGCGGCGAGGACCATCGGCAGCTCGTACGACATCAGCTGCGCGGCGGTGCGCAGACCGCCGAGCAGGGAGAACTTGTTGGCGGAGGCCCAGCCGGCCATCAGCTTGCCGATGACCCCGATGCCCGTCACGGCGAGGACGAAGAACAGACCGGCGTCCATGGCCTGCCCGACGAACCCGTTCGGGCCGACCGGGATGACGATCAGCACGAAGAGGTACGGGAGCAGCGAGACGGCCGGGGCCAGCTGGAAGACCCGCCTGTCGGCCTCGGCCGGGACGATGTCCTCCTTCTGGACGAACTTCACGCCGTCCGCGACCAGCTGCGCCCAGCCGTGGAACCCGCCCGCGTACATCGGGCCGAGGCGGCCCTGCATGTGGGCCATCACCTTGTGCTCCGTCTGACCGATGATCAGCGGGAAGGTGAGGAAGACCACGAGCGCGGCGGCGCAGCGCAGCAGCGTGTCGAGCAGGTTCACGCGCTGTCTCCGTCCTGGGTGGGGGATGCCTTGGGCTCATCGGCGGCGGGCGCGTCCGAGGCGGGCTCATCGGCGGCGGGCTTGTCCGAGGCCGGCTTGTCCGACGCGGGCTTGTCCGACGCGGGCATGTCCGAGGCCGGCTCATCGGCGGCGGGCTTGTCCGAGGCCGGCTTGTCCGACGCAGGCGCCGGGGAGTGCCACGGGGCGTCAGAGGACCGTGTACGGGCGGTCGTCGGACGGGCCTCGGGGGCGGCCTCGCCCTCCTGGCTGACCGAGCCCTCGCTGATGCTGCGCGTCCGGCGAGGCCGGTCCGCGCGCACCGGCGCGGCCCCTTCCCCGGACGCGGCCGCAGTGGCACCCGCAGCGGCGCCCGCAGCCGCCCGCGGCCCCCTGGCCGCACGGGCCGGGCGCTCGGCGACGGGCGGCAGGGTGCCCTTGAGCGGGCCCCACTCGTTCGGGTCGGGCACACCGGCCGGCTGCATCTTGCGCCGCGCCGGGCCCTCGCCCTCGCTCTCGCCCGGCTCCTTGGCGCCGGGCCAGGCCTTGGCGACGCGTGCCGCGAGCACGAACTCCTTGCGCAGCGGGTGGCCCTCGAAGCCGTCCGGGAGCAGCAGGGTGATCAGGTGAGGGTGGCCGGCGAAGTCGATGCCGAACATCTCGTGCGTCTCGCGCTCGTGCCAGGCGGCGCCCGAGTAGACCTCCACGGCGGTCGGCAGCACGGGCCGCTCGCGCGGCACGCGGGTGCGCAGCAGCAGGTGACGGACGCCGGGTGCCCCGACCTCCGCCAGGTGTGCGGCGACCGAGAAGCCCTCGGCCAGCTCGTCCACGGCGCTCAGCCAGTCGAAGTACGTCAGCCCCAGGCCGTCGCGGGCGGCGGTCAGCGCCTCGATCCAGTGCTCGGCGGGCACGTCGACGGTCAGCAGCTCGTACGCCTCGGCGGCGGTGGCCCACTCGCCGATCGCGGCGGCGGTCTCTTCCGGAGTCACTTCTGATCAGCCTCCGGTCCGGCGACCAGCGGACGCCGCAGCGCGGACGCGGGCGCCGCGTACCGGTGCGGCAGCGACTCGGCCGCGATCTTCTCCTGCAGCTTGAGGATCCCCTGCAGCAGCGCCTCGGGGCGCGGCGGGCAGCCGGGAACGTAGACGTCCACCGGGATGATCTGGTCGACGCCCTTGGTGACCGAGTACGAGTCCCAGTACGGCCCGCCCGAGTTGGAGCAGGCGCCGAAGGAGATCACGTACTTGGGCTCGGGCATCTGCTCGTACAGGCGCTTCACGGCCGGGGCCATCTTGTCGGTGACCGTCCCCGAGACGATCATCAGGTCGGCCTGGCGGGGGCCCGGCGCGAACGGGATGACGCCCATCCGGATGAAGTCGTGCTTGGCCATCGACGCGGCGATGAACTCGATCGCGCAGCAGGCGAGGCCGAAGTTGAAGCACCAGAGGCTGTAGCGGCGGCCCCAGTTGAGCACCACCTTGACGGGGTCCGGCGCGAGCCGGGCCAGCGGGCCGAGCCGGCGCGGCTCGACCACCGCTCCCGGGCGTGCCGGGTCGGGGATCCCGAGCGGGATCACGCCCGAGGAACCGTGCCCTCCGTGCGTGTGGCTGTGGGTCACGTCCATTCCAGAACGCCCTTCTTCCAGGCGTAGAGCAGCCCGACCGCGAGGAACCCGATGAAGATGAACATCTCGATCAGCGTGGTCGCCCCGAACCCGGCGGCGGCGAAGACCGTCGCCCACGGGAAGAGGTAGACCGCGTCGACCGCGAAGATCACGTACAGGAATGCGTAGATGTAGTACCGGATCTGGGTGTGCGCCCAGCCCTCGCCCACCGGGTCGACGCCGCACTCGTACGCGAGCAGCTTCTCCGGCGAGTACACCACCGGCCTCAGCAGTCGGTTGGCGGTGAAGGACACCGCGATGAAGAGCACGCCGACGACGGCGAGCAGGCCCACCGCCGCGTACGCGTCGAAGTAGCCACTACCCACGGCAGGGTCGGCAGCGGCCCACTGCCTCTCCATGCGTTCGCCTCCACATCGGCCCCGATCCCATCCGTCCCGGTGGGCTCGGTGCGCTTCTTTACACGTCCATAACCTTCGCTATGGCGTGAGTCTAAGTGCACCGCTGGAGTCCCCCTACACCCCGCCCGGCCTGCAAGACGCCGGGTGCTCGCCGGGCCGTCCCGCGGGGGTGGGGATAACCCCCGGATGCGGATGCCGATCACCCCCATGGCCTCGCGCCAGACCGACCCGCGATGCTGGGCACACCAGGTCGACCGAGAGAGTTGGTGCAGGTGATGAAGGACCAGCCGGCCCGCCCGTCGCTGTACGGAGCACGGATGTGGCGTCAGGTGCAGCACCTGCTGCTGAACCTGCCGATCGGCATCGCCGGGTTCGTCTTCGCCGCGGTGCTGCTGAGCACCGGGCTCGGCCTGGCGGTGACCGTCGTCGGGCTGCCGCTGCTCGCGCTCGGGCTGGCCGGCTGCCGGAGCCTGGGTGCGCTGGCCCGCCGCCGTGCCAGGGCGGCGTTCGACTCGGATGTCGCCGAGGCGGACCAGATCGCGGTGAGCCGGCCCGGCCTGGCGGGCTGGGTGATCGCCCACCTCACCGACGGGCTGAGCTGGCGCTCGGCGCTCTACTGCGTCCTGCTGCTGCCCTGGGGCGTCATCAGCTTCACGCTGACCCTGGTCCTGCTGATCGTCGGCTGGCCTGTCCTGCCCTGGGCGATGCGCTTCCTGGCCTCGGTGGACCGGATGCTGGTGGGCAGCCTGCTCTGCCCGAACGCCCTCTCCGAGCGGGTCCGGGAGCTGGAGGAGGACCGGGGAGCGGTGGTCGACACCGCCGCCGCCGACCTGCGCCGGATCGAGCGCGATCTGCACGACGGCGCCCAGGCCCGGCTGGTCGCGCTGGCCATGGACCTCGGTCTGGCCAAGGAGAAGCTGACCGAGGACCCTGCGGAGGGCGCCAGGATGGTGGACGCCGCGCACGGCGAGGTGAAGCTCGCCCTGCAGGAGCTGCGCGACCTGGCCCGGGGGATCCACCCGGCCGTGCTGACGGACCGCGGTCTGGACGCCGCGCTCTCCGCCGTCGCGGCCCGCTGCACCGTCCCCGGCGGGGTCACGGTGCGCGTCGACCTCGCCGACGGGGACGGCGGCACCGAGCGCCCCGACTCCGCGGTCGAGGGCATCGCGTACTTCACGGTCAGCGAGCTGCTGACCAACGTCTCCAAGCACTCCGGCGCCCGCACCGCGACCGTGGACGCCTGGCGGGCCGCCGACCGCCTGATGCTCCAGGTCGAGGACGACGGCCGCGGCGGCGCCGCGCAGTACCCGGGCAGCGGCCTGGCCGGTCTCACCGAACGCATCAGCGCCGTCGACGGCGTCTTCGTGGTCGAGAGCCCGGACGGCGGCCCCACCCGGGTCACCATCGAGCTCCCCTGGCGGACCAGGGCCGCGCGCCGCTGAGGGCGCTCCGCCCGTAGGCAGCGGGGGCACCTTTCAGGGGCGCGTGGCGGCACCTCCCGGCCGAAGGCTGGGGGAGAACTGCGCGGAAGCGGGAGGGCACGGGTGGCCGTCTTCCGATCTCGCGCAGTTCTCCCCGCGCCCCTGCTGTGGCTGACCAGCTGCCCCTGGGCGGAGCTCGGCCGTGCGGGCGGCCGGGCCCGGGAGCCGCCTCCCTTGCGCGGTGCGGCTGCCGGGCCCGGGGTCGGTGGGATGGGTCAGCTCTCCAGCGTGCCCAGGGTGACCTCGGCGGTCTTGGCCTGGCCGTCCCGCTGGTAGCTGACGGTGACCTTGGCGCCGGGCTGGAGCGAGGCCAGGGTCGTGGTCAGCGAGCTGAGCGTGGTGATCTGGGAGTCGCCCAGCTTGGTGATCACGTCGCCCGCCTTGAGACCCGCGGAGTCGGCCGCGCCGCCCGGGACGACGTCGACGATGACGGCACCGGCGGGCTCGAAGTCGCCGTTGAAGTACGTCCGGGCGGTGATCCCCAGCGCGGCACGGCCGGAGTTGGTGACCTTTCCGTCCTTGATCAGCTGGTCGGCGATGCTGGTGATGGTGGCGGCCGGGATGGCGAAGCCGATACCGGGGGCCGTGCCGCCGTTCAGCTCCTGGGCGACGGCGGCCAGGGTGTTGATGCCGATCACCTGGCTGGAGAGGTTGGCCAGCGCGCCGCCGCTGTTGCCGGGGTTGATGGCCGCCGAGGTCTGCACCATGTTGCCGATGGTGGCGCCCGGGGAGTCGCCGGTCCGGGGTTCGGTGACGGTCCGCCCGAGCGCGGAGACGATGCCCTGGGTGACGCTGGACGACAGGCCCAGCGGGCTGCCCATGGCCAGCGTGATCTGCCCGACCTGGACCTTGCTGCTGTCGCCGAAGACGGCCGGCTTGAGGCCGCTCGGCGGACTGCTGAGCCTGATCACCGCGAGGTCGGAGTCCGGGTAGCTGCCGACCAGGGTGGCGTCCAGCGTCTTGGTGCTGCTGGGCAGGGTGACGGTGAAGGTCTTGGCGCTGCCGACCACGTGGGCATTGGTGACGATGTCGCCCTTGGCGTCGTAGACGATCCCGGAGCCCAGCCCGGAGGCGGTGGTGATCTGCACCACCGAGGGCAGCACGTTGGTGATGACCCTCTCGTAGTCGTCCTGCAGCTGGTTGCTGACGGATGGCGCGGCGGCGGCCGCGCTGCCGGCCGAGGACACGGAGGAGGACGAGGAGGACGAGGAGGACGAGGAGCCGCTGGTGCAGCCGGTCCCCACCAGGCCGGTCAGCGCGAGGGCCGCGCCGGTGAGCATCAGCCTCGGCCCCGTGGGACGCGGGCCTGCGGGGGCCGGACGGGTGGGTTCCTTCTTGGGATGCACCTGACTGCCTCACGGGGGGAACGACCGATTTTTGTCAGCGTTTCACCTTTATGTCCGGTTTCAGCGGTGCGACGCGCCCGGCCTCACGCCTCCAGGAGCGCGAAGAGCTCCTCCCAGCGAGCCGTCACCCGCTCGGGCGAGTACCGCGCGATCGCCTGCCGGGCCCGCTCCCCCATCGCCGCCTGCAGCTCCTGATCGTCCATCAGCCGCCCGAGCTGCCGGGCCAGCGCCGTGGTGTTGCCGGTGGGCGCGAGCAGCCCGTCCTCACCGTCCCGGATGATCTCCCGTACGCCCGGCGCGCAGTCGAAGGCCACGCACGGCACACCGCAGGCCATCGCCTCCATCAGCGAGATCGGGAAGCCCTCGCCCCGGGAGGGCAGCGCGAAGACGGACGCCCCGGCCAGTGCGCCCGGCACGTCGTCCGTACGGCCGGCGAACTCCACCGACCCGTCGAGGCCGAGCGCCGTGCACTGTGCCCGCAGCGCGGCCTCCTCCTCGCCCAGGCCGAAGATCCGCAGCCGCCACCCGGGCCGCCGGTCCACCGCCTCGGCCCAGGACTCCAGCAGCAGGTCGTAGCCCTTCTCCTGGGCCAGCCGTCCGATGCTCACCACGGTCTTCGTGGCCGGCTCGACGGACGACGGGACCGGGAACGGCAGCGGGTTGGGGATGCCGCAGGTGCTGTTCATGCCCTCGCGGATCCAGGCGTCGGCGTCCTCGCCGGTGAGCACCACCAGCCGGTCGGCCTCGGCGTAGTACCGCTTCACCCGGCCGAACCGCGAGGAGGCCCGGCAGGTCTCGTACGACTCGTGGCTCATCCCGATCACCTGAAGGCCCTTCAGGTCGGCCTGCGCCACCCACTCCATCGCCCAGACCTGGGTGACGATCACGACCGCGCCCGGACCGGCGGCCCGGAACATCGCGCTCATCCGCTCGGCGGCCTGCCGCACCCCGTCCGCGCGCTGCGCCTCGCGCCGCCGGGCCCTCGCGTCCAGGCGCTGCCAGGGGTGGCGCGGGGTCCAGGCCGAGGGCGGGTGCTCGGTGTGGAGGGTGGTCATGCCGTACGGGAGGTCGTCGCCGAAGTCCTTGTGCAGCACGGCCGGGGCGATGCCGATCAGCTCCACCCGGTGCCCCCGGGCGGTGAACAGCTCGGCCATCCGGTGCGACCAGCTGGCGACACCGCCCAGCTCGTCCACGCTGTTGCTGACGATGAAGATGTCGCGGCTCATCGGCCGTCCTCCACAGAACCGGAACGGGCACCGAACATCACATCGGCGATCCTGGCCGCCGCGTCCCCGCGGTCGTACTCGCCGTACTCGGCGACGAACCGCTGCCGGGCGTCCGCGTACTCCTTGCCCACGCCGTCCAGGTCGGTGAGCGCGTCGAACAGCTCGCCGGCCTCGCGCAGCACCGGCCCGGGGGCCTCGCGCAGCAGGTCGAAGTAGGTGCCCCGGACGTCCTCGGCGTACTCCTCCCAGTCGTGCGCGAAGAACAGCAGCGGCCGGTCCAGCAGCGCGTAGTCGAACATCAGGGAGGAGTAGTCGGTGATCAGCGCATCCGCCAACAGGTAGAGCGGCGTCACGTCCTGGACCTCGGAGACGTCGATGACCTTGCCGCGCACCGAGGGCGGCAGCACCACCTTGTTGAGGTAGTGGCAGCGCACCAGCAGCGTCATCCGGTCGCCGAAGCGCTCGGCGAACTCCTCCACGTCGAAGGGCAGCTCGAAGGCGCGTACCCGGCCGCGTGCGTCCGAGCGGAAGGTCGGCGCGTAGAGCACCACCGGCTTGCCGAGGTCGATCTCCAGCTCGCCCGCCAGCTGACGGTCCTTGGCCACGCCCTCGCGGACCAGCACGTCGTTGCGCGG
The DNA here is from genome assembly GCF_007828955.1 of Kitasatospora atroaurantiaca. Lineage (NCBI taxonomy): Bacteria > Bacillati > Actinomycetota > Actinomycetes > Kitasatosporales > Streptomycetaceae > Kitasatospora > Kitasatospora atroaurantiaca. The sequence goes on from NZ_VIVR01000001.1 coordinate 3,178,259, forward strand.
GTACCCGGTGCGCAGCAGCCGCTCCTCGCCGATCCGGTACGCGGGGGCGAGGGTGCGCACATCGTGCTCGGAGCGGACCACGAAGTGGTCGAAGCGCTCCAGCCCGGCGAGGTACTGGGCCTGCTGGTCCGGGGTCTGCCGCTTGAGCGAGGCCAGATCGAAGCCCATCTTCTTGAGCGCCGAGCCGTGCCAGGTCTGCACGTACGTGGTCTCGGGCCGCTTGCGCAGCCGGTACGGGTAGCCCTGGTTGTCGACCCAGAACTCGGCCTGGGCCAGCGCCCGCAGGTACTTCCAGGACCAGCGCCGGACCAGGGTGGCCCCGGAGGGGAAGCCCGCCGGGCTGCTCGCGTACGACCAGACGGCCTTCATCGGCGCCCCGCGTCGCACCAGTTCCTCGTACACCGCGCGCGGGTTGTCGCTGTACTGCTTGCCCTGGTGGCTCTCGAAGACCACCTGGCCCTTGACCACCGGCAGCTTCTGCAGCACCCGGTGGTAGACCTTCAGCTTGGTCTCGCCGCTGTGCAGCTGCCGCTTGAGCCTGAGCGCGCCGCGCACGCTGCGGCGGGCGCGGTCGACGGCGCCGTTGGCCAGCGTGCCGGCCTCGCCGCGCACCGCACGCTCGATCAGGTCGGTGCCCCGGCGCGCGGCCGGGCCCTCGGCGGTGAGGTCGAAGGAGAGGTGGCCGCGGGCCGAGGGGTGCGGCTCCAGGCGGTCACCGGTGAGCCGGGTGAGCCGGGGGCGCACGGGCGAGGCGGCGGCCGTGGAGAGGTCGTACTCGCCGACGGTGAGGCGGGTGGTGGTGCGCTCGCCGTTGGCGGTGAGGACGAGGCGGACGTCCCAGACGCCGTCCACCACGCCGAGCGGACGCAGCGTACGGGTCAGGTCGGCCGTGCCGGTCCAGACGATGCCGTCGCCGTCGTGCCGGACCTCCCGGACCGGGAAGGCGAACTTCTGCAGCCCGGCCCGGCGGGCGGAGAACTCCAGCCGCGCGGAGAGCTTGGCGTCGGCCGGGATGCGGCCGAGCGGGTTGACGATCCGCCCGGAGAGCTCGACGCCCTCGGGCCCGGCCGAGTAGCCGGTGAGCTGGTTGCGCAGGAACAGCCGGCCGAGCGCCTTGGCGTGGTAGCCGAGGTCGGTGACGTCCAGGACGCGGCGGCCCTCGGGGTCGTCCAGGTGTCCGTCGCACCAGTAGATCCGGCCGTCGTGCTCGGCCAGCGGGGCGGACAGCTTGTCCCGGTTGATCAGGGTGTCGATGGCCGGGAGCAGGTTCGCCCAGTCGTCCTTGGCCAGCAGGTAGGCGCAGATCCGCTGGATGGTCGGCGTCTCGGCGACGGCCTCCGGGTCGAGGCCGGCCAGGTACGCGCGGGCGTGCCCGGCGAACTCCTCCCGGAAGTCGGCGGGGAGGAAGGGCAGGTCACGCAGGTGCAGCACCAGGTCGTGCTTGAGGAACTTCACGTCCTTGCGGTACTTCAGCTCGACCATGCCCCGGTCGGCGAGCATCGCGTCGATCCGGCGGTGGATCTCCAGCCGGTCGGTGAAGTTCTTGATCTCGTGGCGGCGGTTGGAGAGCGAGGCCTGACCCTTGTTCGGCGCCGCGACGTCCCACCAGTAGACCCGGTTGGGGATCAGGGTGATCTTCTCGGCGGCCAGGTAGGCCTGGGAGGAGAACAGCAGGTCCTCGTAGAGGATGCCGACCGGGAACTCCAGCCGGTGCCCGGTCAGGAAGGTCCTGCGGTAGGCCTTGTTGGTCGAGAGGGTGTCCCAGACCAGCAGGTCGGGCAGCTCGGTGATCGAGTCCAGGGTGCGGGTGCGCGAGTAGATCCAGGGGTACCAGGCGTCCGTCTTGCCGTGTCGGCTGCCCAGGTGGCGGCGGACGCTCAGGCCGGAGACCAGGTCCGCGCCGGTCCGGGTACCCGCCTCGTAGAGGTTGCGGCAGGCGTGCCCGTCCAGCTCGTCGTCGCTGTCCAGGAACATCACGTACTCGCCCCGTGCCTCGGCCACCCCGTGGTTGCGCGGAGCGCCGCAGCCGCCGCTGTTGGCCGCCAGTTGCAGCGCCCGGACCCGGCCGGGGTTCTCCGCCTCCAGCTGCCGGGCGACGTCGAAGCTGTCGTCGGTGCTGCAGTCGTCGACGATCAGGACCTCGACCCCGCGCAGCGACTGGCCGAGCACGGAACGGACGGCTCGGGGCAGCCGGGCGGCGTCGTTGAAGACGATGACGATGACGCTGACCAGCGGCGTCGCCTGGCTGGAGGGCATGGAGCGAAGGTCCTTGTCGTCAATGGGCACAGCGCCGGTGGCGCTCAGAGGATTCCGTGCCATGCCACGCGGTGCACCTGGTTGGAGCATCAGGACAGGCTGGGAATCCCATGAATTCTGCCATCCGCCGGACAGCGCTCCGTCCTCAGCCCCGGCGGGCAAGCGCCCGGCGGACCCGGCTGCGGACGACCTCCCAGCCGCCGCGCACCCCGTCGGCGACCCGAAGCCCGAGCTCACCGTTGCCGGTCTCGTACGCCTGTACCAGGGCGAAGCGCAGCGGCGCGCGGAAAACGACCGCATGCCGCTTGCCCGGCCCCGGCGCCCTGACGGCGGTGACCGCCCGGCTGCCGTTGGCATAGCCGACGGTGAAGCGCAGCGCCCAGGCGGTCATCTCACCGACGTCGCGCAGCTCGAAGGCGTCCACGGTGGCGTCCGCCGTCCAGCCGCCCTCCGGGTGCGGGGTCAGCTCCAACCGGCGGCGGATGCTCAGCGGCGGGCCGAGCCGGGTGCGCAGCTCCAGCTGGGCGTTGATCGGCCCGGCGGCGGAGACCAGCCCGTACGGGTCGTGCAGCCGCAGCGCCACCGTGCAGGCGCGGGCCAGCCGGACGGTGCCGTCCACGGCCAGCGGGAGGCGGGCGGCCGGCAGCTCGGTGAGCCCGGTGAGCGGTACGCCCTCGACCAGCACCGGGCGGCCGTCCGCGTCGGTGGCGTACGGCGGGGCCAGGCGCGGCGGGGCGGAGGCCAGCTCACCGACCCGGCCCAGCTCGGCGGACTCGACCGGTTCGGGGCGGGCCAGCAGCAGCTCGCTGACCCAGCGTCCGGCGGGGGTGGCGGCGGCCAGCGCGGCGGGCTCGAAGGACTCGAGGTGGGCGCGGGCGATCCGCCACCACTCGGCGCGGTACGCGGCCGGCTTGTGGCGGAGCTCACGGACGTACATCCGCAGGTCGTGGTCGATGAACTTGGTGCGGGCGGCGGTGGCCAGGTCGGGCTCGCCGGCCTCGGTGAGGATGCGGACCACCTCGGCGTGGGCGTCCACCCGGTCCTGCCAGTTGCGGACCTCGTCCCGGCGCAGCGAGATCGACTGCCGCCCGGCCTCGCGGCGGACGTGCCACAGGTAGACGGTGTCGCCGACCGCGACCAGCCGGGGCCTGGCGGCGTACAGGCGGGCGGTGAAGACGAAGTCCTCGTAGTGCACGGCGCCCTCGGCGAAGCGCACTCCGTGGCGGTCCAGGAACGCGCGCTCGTACAGCTTGTTCACGCACAGCGTGTCGCGCAGGAAGGCGGGGCGTGAGCCGATGCCGTCGTAGCGGCGCGGCGGGGCGCCGGCGGCCGGGAAGAGGTCGCGCTGCCACGGGGTGTCGGTGCCCGCCGGGAGTTCGCGGCGGACACAGACGCCGGCCACCACCTCGGCCTGTTCGGCCACGGCGGTCGCCAACAGGCCGGGCACGACGTCGGGCGGCAGGACGTCGTCGCTGTCGAGGAGCATCACATAGCGCTCGCGGGCGGCGGCCAGGCCCTGGTTGCGCGGAGTGCCGCAGCCGCCGCTGTTCTCCGTCCTGGTGATCACCCGGATCCTGGCGTCCTCGGCGGCGAGCCGGGCCAGACGCTCGGGGGTGCTGTCGGTGGAGGCGTCGTCGACGACTATCACCTCGCCGACCGACTCACCCTGGACCAGGGCCGAGCGGACGGCCTCGGTGATGTGGGCGGCGTCGTTGTAGACGATCACCACGACGCTGACCTGCGGCGGTGCGCCGAGGGTACTGCCGGTCATTCGCGACCTTGCCCCCTCATCGTTCACGCCGCACAGGGGAGGGACGGGCGCCCGGTGACCCCAATAGCCGCTTGCGATCGTACCGGACCGTACATATCAAGTGCCCGATTACCGCCCTTCGTCTCAGTTACCGGCCTTCACCCGCTACCACCCCCGTGCGGCCGCTTCGTCCCGTTTCCCTCCGCGCGGCCACCCGCTCCGGCCGGGTGCGGACGGCGCGCGACATAGGATTTCGGGCATGACTTGGTTGATCACCGGCGGCGCCGGCTACATCGGCGGACACATCGTGCACCAGCTGGTCGCGGCCGGGGAGCCGGTCGTGGTGCTCGACGACCTCAGCACCGGCGCACCGGAGCGGCTGCCGGCCGGCGTACCGCTGGTGGTCGGCTCCACCCTCGACCGGGGCGCGCTGGACGCGGTGATCCGCGAGCACCAGGTCACCGGTGTGCTGCACATCGCGGCCAAGAAGCAGGTCGCCGAGTCGGTGGCGGACCCCTTCCGCTACTACCGGGAGAACATGACCGGCCTGCAGACCGTCCTGGAGGCCGCGGTCGACGGCGGCGTACGGAAGCTGCTGTTCTCCTCCTCCGCCGCCGTCTACGGGATGCCGGACGTGGACCTGGTCACCGAGGACACCCCCTGCGCGCCGATCAACCCGTACGGCGAGACCAAGCTGGCGGGCGAGTGGCTGGTCAAGGCGGCCGGGCAGGCGTACGGGCTCTCCACGGTCTCGCTGCGGTACTTCAACGTGGCGGGCTCGGCGGCAGCCCCGCTGGCCGACGACGGGGTCTCCAACCTCGTCCCGATGGCCTTCCAGCGGCTGACCGACGGTCAGGCCCCGCTGATCTTCGGCGCGGACTACCCGACGCCCGACGGCACCTGCATCCGCGACTTCATCCACGTCTCCGACATCGCCTCGGCCCATGTCGCGGCCGTCCGCCGGCTCTCCGCCGCGACCGAGCCGATCTCACTGACCCTCAACATCGGCCGCGGCGAGGGCGTCTCGGTCGCCGAGATGCTCGCCGTCATCGCCCGCGTCACCGGCTATGACACCGCCCCGGAGACCACCCCGCGGCGCCCGGGCGACCCGGCCCGGGTGGTCGCCTCGGCCGACCTGATCCACAAGGAACTCGGCTGGACGGCCCGGTACGACGTCGACGCCATGGTCACCTCCGCCTGGGACGGCTGGTGCACTCGCCACCCGGAGGCCCGGAAGGCCTGACGCCACCAGGCACTCAGCAGGATTGGGCATCCCAGGGGCGCGGGGAACTGCGCGAGAGCGGAAGGCGACAACGTGTGCCCTACCGCTTCGCGCAGTTCTCCCCCAGCCTTCGGCCGGGAGGTGCCCCCACGCGCCCCTTGTGGTGGCCCGGCTAGGACGGGACGGCCGTCCCGTAGAACGCGTCCAGCGCGTACACGCAGCGGTCCTTGCTCCCGACGAAGACCCGCCCGCCGGCGGCCACCGGGGAGCCGGTGAGCTCGCCCTTGGTGCCGAGCTCCCAGCGGAGCCGGCCGGTGGTGAGGTCGATGGTGTGCAGGGAGTGGTCGCGGCTGCCGAGGTGGACGAGCCCCTCGGCGACGGCCGGGGAGCCGACGATCTCGCCGCGGGCGGTGTAGCGCCAGCGCTCGTGGCCGGAGGCGGTGTCGAAGGCGTGCAGGGTGTCCCCGGCCCCGACCAGGGCGGTGCCGCCCGCGACGACGACCGGTTCGGCGCCCTGTCGGCTGCCGGTGCGGCCGCGCCAGCGCTCCCGCCCACGGGAGGCGTCGAGGGCGTAGACGGTGCCGAGGTAGTCGGCCACGTAGACGGATGAGCCGTCCAGCGCCGGCGGGGTGAAGAGCACCACCGCGGCCTCGAAGCGCCAGCGCTCGGCGCCGGTGGCCGCGTCCAGGGCGTAGACCCGGGTCCCCGCCGTCACGTACAGCACCCCGGAGCGCTCGACCGGCCGGGACGGGACGTCCTCGCCGACCGGGAAGGCCCAGCGCAGGCCGCCGCCGCGCGGGTCGACCGAGCGCAGCCGTCCGCCGCCGTAGTAGTACGCCGCACCGGCGACCAGTGCGGGCCCCGACTGCGGGTTCTCGTAGTCCTGCTGGGCGTCGTCGGCGCGCCACAGCTCGGCACCGTTGGCGGCGGAACGCAGCTGCACGCCGCCGCCTCTGATGCCGCAGCAGAGCACCCCGTCGGCGGCGTCCAGCGAGTAGATCCAGCCGTCGAGGGAGTTGCGCCAGCGCTCGGTGCCGTCCGCGACGTCGACGGTGTACAGGTGCGGTCCGTCGGCGGCGTGCACCCGGCCCGAGTCGACGGCGAGGGCCCAGGCGACGTCCCGGGTCTTGTAGCGGCGCTGGCCTGAGGCGATGTCGAGGGCGTGCACCTCGAAGCTGGAGACGAAGAGCGTGCCGTCGGCGACCACCGGGGTGCCCCAGACGTCGTTGGACATCCGGAACCGCCAGGGCCGCCAGCGGGCGGCCTGGGCGGGTGGCGGGGTGGCTCGGCGTACCCAGTCGGTACCGGCCGGCGCGGGGCCGCCCGCCCCGCCCTGGTCGGCCCGCGGTCCCGGCCCTATCCGCACGGCACCGGGCAGCCGCACCTCGGCGCCACTGACTCCTGCGGGCTGCTGCCGCCGGGCGGCCAGCTTCTCGGTGGCCGCCTCGGCGTCCAGCGCACCGCCGCTGTCGGGCCTTGGGGGCACGGGTCGCATGGGTTGGGGGGCGGGCCGCTGCGGCACCACCGGGGCCGCGGGGGCCACGGGCGCGGTGGGGGCCGCGGCCGCGGGTGCGGCAGGCGTACGCCGCCCGCGTCTGCGCTCGATCAGCTCCAGCGCGCTGGGAGGCAGCCAGTCCCCCGCCTCGCCCGCCGCGTCGTCCCTGGAGAACAGGTGCGGCGCCAGCTCGGCCTGGATCTGAGCGGGCGTCGGCCGGTGCTCGGGCGCCGGCCGCATGCAGGCACGGACGAGGTCGACCAGCTCGACCGGCAGGCCGGAGAGGTCGGGCTGGTCGCGCAGCAGCTGAAAGACCGTCTCGACCGGGTTGGCCCCACGGTAGGGCGGGTGCCCGGTCGCGCAGAAGACAAGGAGCGAGCCCAGCGAGAAGACGTCGCTGGCCCCGGTGACACTGCGGCTGTCGCGGGCCTGCTCGGGCGACATGTAGGCGGGGGTGCCGACCGCGACGTTGGTCATGGTCAGGCGGGAGTTCGAGACCCCGGCGGCGATGCCGAAGTCGATCACGCGCGGGCCGTCCTCGACCACCAGGACATTGGAGGGCTTGAGGTCGCGGTGCACCAGACCGGCACCGTGGATGGACTGCAGCGCCTCGGCGATCCCGGCCACCAGCCAGCGGACGGCGTCCACCGGCAGCGGCCCGCACTCGCTGACCAGGTCCTCCAGCGAGGGCGCGGGCACGTATGCGGTGGCCAGCCAGGGCACCCGGGCGTCGGCGTCGGCGTCCACGACAGCCGCCGTGTAGAAACCGCCGACCGTCTTGGCGGCCGCGATCTCCCGCGCGAAGCGGACCCGGAACAGCTCGTCCTCGGCCAGTTCCCCTCGTACGGTCTTGATGGCCACCCGACGGCCGGACGCGGACCGCGCCAGGTAGACCAGGCCCATCCCGCCCGCGCCGAGCCGCCCCAGCACCTCGAAGGGCCCGATCCTCCGCGGATCGTGCGCCGTCAGCTGGTCCACTCCGCTGCCACCTCCCCGTCTGCCGCCACCCGAGCCGGGTGCGCCGCCCCCGATTGTCCAATGCCCGCCCCGCCGGAGCCAATCTCCCCCGCCCATGACGCGCCGGGGTCCCCTCCGCGCGTCACGGCGACGGCCGAATCTGACGGGCCACCGGCAGGCGTCCTGACGATCACTCTGCGCGACCCGATCATCCCTCAGCCGACTCGTCGTCACTCTGCGGGTCCATCAGCACACGGGGGGGCTTCGATCACGCGGCGGCCGCCCTGAATTTCCGTCCGCACGCCCCGATGAGCCCCCTATACCACCCCCGGGCGGAGTAATAGTCGCATCACCGAATCGCGCCAAGATCGTGCCACGGTAAGCTGACGGCATGACAGGACAAGTTCGCACCGTCGACGGTCGCGTCGCCGGGCGACGCGGACAGGAGACGCGGCAGAAGCTGCTCGACTGCCTCCGCGAGATGCTCAGCACGTCGCCCTATCGGGACGTCAAGGTCATCGACGTCGCCCGTATGGCGGGTACCTCCCCCGCGACCTTCTACCAGTACTTCCCGGATGTCGAGGGCGCAGTCCTCGAGATCGCAGAGGAAATGGCCGAGGACAGCGTCGGGCTCAAAGAGCTCGTCGAAGGAAAGTCCTGGGCGGGAAAGACCGGCTACACCACTTCGGAAGAACTGGTGGACGGATTCCTCGCCTTCTGGCGCAAGAACGACGCCATTCTGCGAGTGGTCACTCTCGGTGCCGCAGAAGGGGACAAGCGGTTCTTCAAGATCCGCATGAAGGTCCTCAACTCGGTCGTCGGGCCGCTCACGGAAGCCGTCAAGGCAAACCAGGCCAAGACCGACAAGTCGGTCGACCCGGCCGCCGTGGCAGGGGCGCTGGCCTCACTGCTCGCCTCGGCGGCGGAGCACTCGAAGGCCTTCACCTCCTGGGGCGTCAAGGTCAAGGACCTCAAGCCGAACCTGGCTCTGCAGGTCTACCTGGGCGTCACCGGAAAGAAGCCGCCCAAGTAGCAGCCTGCTCCTACGTCCATCCATCCACCTTGCGCGCAATCCCGGTTTCCTGTCCGGGGTGTGTCGGACGGCGGCCGTGTCCTCGGGGGAGGTTCGCCGACGTACCGCGACGCGCTCGAGACTGCTGTGGGGCGGTCGGAATCACTGATTCCGACCGCCCCACAGGCTTGTCCGGGGGGACTACGGGCAGCGTACGACCTGGCCCGCGTACGCCAGGCCGCCGCCGAAGCCGAAGAGCAGCACCGGGTCGCCGGAGCGCAGCTCGCCGCGCTCGACCAGCTTGCTGAGCGCCAGCGGGATGGAGGCGGCCGAGGTGTTGCCGGAGTCGACCACGTCACGGGCGACGACCGCGTCGGGCGCGCCCAGCTTGTTGGCGATGGCGTCGATGATCCGCAGGTTGGCCTGGTGCGCCACGAAGCCCTTGAGCTCGGCCGGCTCCAGACCGGCCTTGCGACAGGTCTCCCTGGCCAGCGGCGCGATCTTGGTGGTGGCCCAGCGGAAGACCGCCTGGCCCTGCTGGCTGATGGTCGGGTCCCAGCCGGTGATCACCACGGCGTCGCCCTTCTCGGGCTCGGAGCCCCAGACGACCGGGCCGATGCCGGCGTCCTCGTCCGGGACGGCCTCGACCACGGCCGCGCCCGCGCCGTCACCGAAGATCACGCAGGTGCTGCGGTCGGTCCAGTCGATGGTGTCCGACATCCGCTCGGCGCCGATCACCAGCGCGCGGGTCGCCGCCCCGGCGCGGATCGCGTGGTCGGCGGTGGCCAGCGCGTAGGAGAAGCCGGAGCAGACGGTGTTGATGTCGTACGCGGCCGGCGCCTTGATGCCCAGGCGGGCGGCGACGGCTGCGGCGGTGTTGGGGCTGCGCTCGACGGCGGTGCAGGTCGCGACCACCACCAGGTCGATGTCCTCGGCCAGCCGGCCGCTGTTGGCCAGCGCCTTCTGGGCGGCCTCGGTGGCGAGATCGACCAGGGTCTCGTCGACCGCGATGTGGCGGGTGCGGATTCCGACCCGGGAGCGGATCCACTCGTCGTCGGTGTCGACCAGCTTCGCCAGGTCGTCGTTGGTGAGGACCTTGGGCGGCTGGTAGTGGCCGAGCGCCACGATGCGGGAGGCGGTCATGCTGCCACTCAACCGCGTTACCGACCGGTCAGCTGGTGACGCCCTTGCACAAGGTACGGGGCCGGATGCTGTAGGGGGCTGACAACAGCCCTTGCCCCGCATGGCACCTGGAGGGGGACGCGTACCCGCTCAGGCGGCCAGCGACTCGGCGTCCCCCATCGCGATCATGGGGTGGGCGGCCGGGTCCAGCGCCTTGATGAGCTCGATCATGCGGTCCTCGGTGAGCGAGACGCATCCGTGGGTGGGCCCGCCGTGGTCCACATGGAGCCAGATGCCGCCGCCCTTGGACTTGCCGTCGGGCAGCCGGGTGTCGAGCGGGGAGTTGCCGGGCACCCGGTTGTAGTTGATCGCCACCACGTAGTCGAAGGAACCGGCGAGCTGCTCACCGTTGAAGCCGGTGCCGCCGATCACGAAGCCGGAGTCCTGGTCGTACGGGAGCCGGCTGCCGGGGTCGGCCTTGCGGCCGCCGGCGTCGGTCAGCGCGTAGAGCCCGACCGGGCTGCGCAGGTCGCCGGAGCTGTGGTCGGCCGTCCAGCCCTTGAAGGCGTTGTGGGCGGGCCAGGCGGTGCCGGCCTTCCAGCGGCCCTCGGGGGTGCGCGTCCAGAGCGTCACGGTGGTGTCGGAGGAGTCCTTGCCCTTGCCCGAGGCGACCACCAGCTGGCGGGTCTCCGCGGGGATCCGGGAGAGGAAGGAGGCGCCGAGGCCGGGTATCGCGGCGAGCGAGCCGTCGGTGCGGTCCGAGCGGTCGGCGGCGGGAGGGTCGGTCCGGCCTATCCCCGCCTGCGTCGTGGAGCCGTCGCCGGACGCCACGTCGGGCTCGGGGTTGTCGGGTGCGCCGGCCGTGGTGATCACCGGGAACGACCGGCCGGGGCCCACGGTGAACCAGCCCGCGGCGGCGGCCAGCAGCATCGCCGTACCGCTCAGCAGCGCCTTGCCCCGGCGTTTTCGGGGCTTCCGCCGGTGCCCGCGGGGCCGCCCGGCGGCGCCGTCCTCGCCCCGGGCACCGTCTCCGACCCGAGGGCCGTCTCCGCCCCGGCGGGGGCCGGGGACTGCGGCGGAGCGGGGCGGCGCGGTGGCACGGTGGGAACCGGACATGCTGACGATCCTTCCAAAGCCCCGGGCAAGAGCGAAACCCGGGGCGTGTGGTGAGCCTGTGAGCATACGCGCTGCTTTCCATGAGCGCTGTGTGCTCAGGGACACCACCCGTCCCCATGCGGCGGTTCACTACCCCGCCAGCGCGCCCCAGATCTGCGCGCCGTCCCCGAGCTCAAGGCGTCGGCTGCGGTGCTCGGCGCGGCCCGTACGGGCGTTCATGGCGTGCAGCTCGCCACCGGTGGCGTCCAGGAGCAGCAGCTGGGCGCCCGACCAGCTGACGGTCAGGCTGTCGCCCAGGTCCTTGTCGCCCTCGGGGAGGCCGGTGAAGCTCCCGAAGTCCTTGCAGCCGGGCCGGTCCAGGTCGAGGACGCCCAGCCGGTCGCCGTCGTCCGCGTGCAGCACGGTGGCGTACCAGCGGCCGCTCGGGTCGAGGATGCCGCGCCCGACGGGTGTGCCGGACGGGCAGGACGGCACCGGGCCCGAGGCGTGGCGGAGGGTGTCGTACACCTGGGTGCAGGCCGCCTGGGTGCAGCCGTCGCCGCGCCACAGGATGTGCTTGCCCGCCGCGCCGAGCGCGGTGCCCGACTCGGTGACGGTCCGGGCGGCGGCCGTACCGGCCTGGTCCATCACGACCACCCGGGTACGGGCGACGGAGGCTTCGGCGGGAGTGTCGGCCGTGGTCTGCTCGGCGACCAGGCCCTCGATGCTCTCGGCGACCGGCTGGTAGCCGCAGGGCAGGGTGAGGGTGCGGTGGGCCGGGCGGCCGGAGGGCTCGTGGTCGGCGGCCGTGTAGCGGGCCCGGACGGTCTTCGGGAGCTGCTGCCCCGGGCAGGCGGTGTCCGTGGACTCCTCGGTGACGGTCCAGAGGCGCTTCCCGTCGGAGGTGGGGAACCAGTCGGCCGCCGGTGCGACCAGCACCGCCCGCATCGGGTCCTCGGCGGAGACGGCGACGGCGGTGCCCTGACGGATGCCCACGATCCGACCGCCCTGGGCGAGCCGGCGAGGGGAGGTCAGGTGGTAGCCGTCGAACTTCTCGGTGTCCTCCTCCCGCTCACCGACGATCCTCGGCTCGGCGTCGAGGCTGTCGAGTACGGCGAGCCGGCCGCCCAGGTCGACCACGATCCCCCGCACCGGGCCGGCCTGGGCGTCCTCCTCCCCCTGGCCGCACGAGGCCAGCACGGTGACGGCCACCGTCACGGCCAGACCGCGCAGCCACCCGCGCGCCATCCGTCGCATCTCCACTGCCCCTGTTCTCCCACTCGCGGCGTCTTGAGGTCCCCCGGCCGGGCGGGCGGGCCCGGAGGCCGCCCGCCCGGCGTGCTGATCAGCGGTCAGGGCTTGGGCGTGCAGGGCGAGGCGGCCGTGCACTCCGAGAAGAACGGGTAGGCCGTGATCGCGTTGAGCCTGCCCACGACGCCGAGGCTGCGGGGAGTACAGCGGGGAGTGTCCTGGTACTTCTCGATCTGGAAGACCCGCCGCTCGATCTTCGGCGTGGTGTAGCCGTACTTGTGGGCCGGGACGTTGATGGTGTTGGCGAGCGTCTTGCCCGAGGTGGTCTGCTTGGTGACCGAGTAGCTGGTCTTGGCCTGCACGGTGGCGATACCCCAGCTCACGCTGCCGCCGGCCTCGGCCGACCAGGTGGTCGACTTCGAGGAGGTGGTGGTCAGGTCGTAGCGGAGGGTCTCGGTGGAGGAGCTGGAGTTGTACTTGCCCGACGGGCTGCCGATCGCCTCGTAGTGCGCGGAGCCGTACTGGGTCACCTCGTACCAGGTGTCCGGCGGGCAGCCGGCCGGCTCCTCGGCGGCGGCGAAGGCGGACGGCGCGAGCAGCAGCCCGCCCCCGAGCACCAGAACGCCCAGCAGGGCACCCTTGCGAATTGCAGTGATCATGACAGTCCTCCCGGTACGGATCTGCCCCCGTGGCTGATCCGTTGTGGGAGGAGTTCATCAGCTAACTCACAGGAAAGGTAAGGAACTTGAGCAACATCTGAGCCTGCGTCGGCCGCCGCGGCGGCTCCCGGCGCCCGCGTCCGACACGCCGTCCACAGAATGGACAGGGCCCACCTGCGAAGATCGGCAGATGGGCCCTCGCCCGCCGGTGAGGCGGGCCGTGAAAGATGTGTCCGAACCGTACGAGTGCGTACGGGCCGTAGGTCGCCGTAGGTCAGAGGCGCATGGCCTGCGGGGTCTCGCGGCGCTGCGTGTCCGGGCCGTCGTACTCGCGGATGATCTCGTACCGGGTGTTGCGCTCGACCGGGCGGAAGCCGGCGTCACGGATCAGGTCGAGCAGGTCGTCGCGGCCGAGCTTGTTCGGCGTGCCGAAGTTGTCCGCGTCGTGGGTGATCTTGTACTCGACGACCGAGCCGTCCATGTCGTCCGCGCCGTGGCTGAGCGCCAGCTGGGCGGTGGTGACGCCGTGCATCACCCAGAAGACCTTGACGTGCGGGACGTTGTCGAAGAGCAGCCGGGAGACCGCGAAGGTCTTCAGCGCCTCGGCGCCGGTCGCCATCTCCGTACGGGCCTGCAGCTTGTTCCGGATGACCCCGTCCTTGGAGTCGTGGAAGTCGTGCTGGTAGCGCAGCGGGATGAAGACCTGGAAGCCGCCGGTCTCGTCCTGCAGCTCGCGCAGCCGCAGCACGTGGTCGACCCGGTGGCGGGGCTCCTCGATGTGCCCGTACAGCATGGTCGACGGGGTCTTGAGGCCCTTCTGGTGAGCAAGGCGGTGAATACGCGACCAGTCCTCCCAGTGGGTGGCGTGGTCGACGATGTGCTGGCGGACCTCCCAGTCGAAGATCTCCGCGCCGCCGCCGGTCAGCGACTCCAGGCCGGCGTCGATCAGCTCGTCCAGGATCTCGGAGGCGGGCAGGCCGCTGATCTTCTCGAACCAGTGGATCTCGGTGGCGGTGAAGGCCTTGAGGGAGACGTTCGGCAGCGCCGCCTTGAGCTCGCGGAGAGAACGCGGGTAGTAGCGCCAGGGGAGCGTCGGGTGCAGGCCGTTGACGATGTGCAGCTCGGTGAGGGACTCGACCTCCATGGCCTTGGCCAGGCGGACGGCCTCCTCGATGCGCATGGTGTACGCGTCCTTCTCGCCCGGCTTGCGCTGGAACGAGCAGTAGGCGCAGGACGCCGAGCAGACGTTGGTCATGTTGAGGTGACGGTTGACGTTGAAGTGGACGACGTCGCCGTTCTTCTGCGTCCGCATATGGTGCGCCAGGCCGCCCAGCCAGGCCAGGTCGTCGCTCTCGTAGAGCGCGATGCCGTCCTCGCGGGTCAGCCGCTCACCCGCGTAGACCTTCGCCTCCAGCTCGCGCTTGAGCCCTGCGTCCATGCGGTGACCCGCCTCCTCGTGCCTTGAGAATTGACCGAACCCGAGCCTACGCCTCGTACCTGGCGGCCGGCCCATAGGGGCGCGGCGAACCGTACGCACTCGGGTACCCCCAGGGGCGCGGGGGCCCGTGCGCACTCGGGTACCCCAGGGGCGCGGGGAACTGCGCGAGGCGGAAGGAGCCCACGCCGCACCCGGGTCCGGACAACGAGTTGCACCTTCTGTCGCGTCCCCGGCTGACGGTCGCGGCCTTCCGGTTTCGCGCAGTTCCCCACGGCCCCTACTGGCTTGCCGCCTGCGCTGAGTGCCCTACTGCGCGAGGAGTTCCGCGAGGAGCTTGGGTTCGATGTTGCCGCCGCTGACGACCGCCGCGAAGACCCGTCCGTCGAGCTCGTCCGCGTGGTGGAAGTACGCGGCCGCCGCCACCGCCCCCGAGGGCTCGGCGACCAGCCGGCCGCGGCGGGCCAGCAGGGCGACGGTGTCGCGGATCTCCTGCTCGGAGACGGTCACGATGTCGTCGACGTACGCCTGCAGGTGCTCGAAGGGCAACACGCCGACGGAGGGCGTCCGCAGCCCGTCGGCGATCGTCCGGTAGGTGTCCGCCACCGGCCAGGCCAGGTGCTTCCCGGCTCGGAAGCTCGCCTGCGCGTCCGCCGCCAGCTCCGGCTCGACCCCGACCACCCGGACACCCGGGCAGGTCAGCTTGAGGGCGGCCGCCGTACCGGAGATCAGGCCGCCGCCGCTGACCGGCACCAGGACGGTGTCCAGCTCGTCCGGCGCGTCCTCGCCGATCTCCAGACCCACCGTGCCCTGGCCCGCGACGATGTACGGGTCGTCGTACGGCGGCACCCAGACGTAGCCGTGCTCGGAGGCCAGGTCGGCCGGCAGGGTGTCACGCCTGCCCGGTTCGACCAGGATGACCTCGGCGCCGAAGGAGCGGGTGTTCTCGACCTTGATCGCGGGCGAGGTGTCCGGCATCACGATGACGGCCTTGATCCCGAGCAGCTGCGCGGCGTACGCCACTGCCTGGGCGTGGTTGCCGCTCGACTGGGCGACCACCCCCCGCGAGCGCTCACTGTCCGTCAGCGCCGCCAGGCGGTTGTACGCGCCGCGGATCTTGAACGCGCCGGTCGGCTGCAGGCTCTCGGGCTTGAGCCAGAGCCGCCTGTTCCCGTCCCCCGCCCACGGGCACGGCAGCAGCGGCGTGCGTACCGCGACTCCGGCTATCCGTCGCTGCGCTGCGCGCAGGTCCTCCAGGCTGACCAGGGCCATTCGTGTTACTCCCCCTCTTCCACAGGCAGGTCGCTCACCCGGTTCTCCCACTTGGTGGAGAGCACGACCGTCGTCCTGGTACGGGCGACGCCCTTCGTCCCGGAGAGGCGCTTGACCACCGATTCCAGGCCCTCCACGTTGGAGACCCGGACCTTGAGCATGTACGAGTCGTCGCCCGCGATGAACCAGCAGTCCTCGACCTCGCCGAGCTCCTTCAGCCGGTGCGCGACGTCCTCGTGGTCGGCCGCGTCTGTCAGTTGAAGGCCGATCAGGGCGGTCACCCCGAAGCCCAGGGAGGCCGGGTTGACCGTGGCACGGTAGCCCGTGATCACACCGGCCTGCTCCAGCCGGTTGATGCGGTCCGTCACACTCGGGCCCGACAGGCCGACGAGACGGCCCAGCTCGGCGTACGACGCGCGGCCGTTCTCCCGCAGCGCCTGGATGAGCTGTCTGTCCACCGTGTCCATATATCCGCCCGCGTCCTTCCGAACCTCTCCAGACCCACAGATCATTATCCGGAATCAAAGGCGCCATGCGCGGATCAACCCGGATATCGCAAAGAACATACTCTCCCGTAGCTCCGCGCTTTACGCGACCTTCCCCCCGGAGCCCAAGTCCCCTTCCCAGCGCCGGTAGAGCTCGTGCGGCACGCCCACGGCGTCGAGCACCCGGCCGGCCACGAAGTCCACCAGTTCCCGGGCCGTGGAGCCCCCCGCGTAGAAGCCCGGCGAGGCCGGGAGCACCACCGCGCCCTGCGCGTCGAGCTCCACCAGGTGCTTCAGCGTCACCCCATCGAGGGGCGTCTCGCGTACGCAGACCACCAGCGGCCGACGCTCCTTCAGGGTCACCGCGGCCGCCCGCTGCAGCAGGTCCTTGCTGAGGCCCAGGGCGATCCCGGCGACGGCGCCGGTGGTGGCGGGGACGACCAGCATCCCCTTGGCCGGGTACGAGCCGCTGGACGGGCCGGCCGCGAAGTCGCCCGCCGGCCAGTAGCGGACGTTCTCCAGCTCCTGGACCCCGAGCCACTGCGCCAGGTCCTCATGCCAGTGGGCGTCCCGGAAGGAGATGCCGGTCTCGTCGAGGAGGGTCAGCCGCGCGGCACGGCTGACCACCAGGTCCACCGCCTCCCCGGCGGCGAGCAGCGCACGGAGAACGGAGGCCGCGTACGGCGTCCCCGACGCCCCCGAGACCCCGACCACCCATGGCTGACGTACCTGCTTCGCAGTGCTCATGCCTCATTTTCTCCGCTCCACGCTCTCCCGACACGAGAGTCACGGGAGTATGGACCCATGGCGCCGACGCTGATCGACCTCACGCACCCGGTCACCACCGGCATGCCCGTCTACCCCGGGGACCCGGAGGTGGCGCTGCGGCCCGCGCTCACCACCGCCGGTGCGGGCGTCAACGTGCTGAGCCTGCACCTCGGCTCGCAGTCCGGTACGCACGTGGACGCGCCGTACCACGTGGACGTCACCTGGCCGACGCTGGACGGGCTGCCGCTGGAACTGTTCACCGGCCCCGCCGTGGTCGCCGACCTGCGCGGGCTCGAGCCGCGCTCGGCGGTGACCGCCGATCAGCTCTCCGGCGCACTCGACCGGCTGACGCCCGGCACGATCCTGCTGCTGGCCACCGGCTGGCCCCGCCACTGGGGCACCGACCCCTACCTCGCCCACCCCTGGCTCACGCCCGAGGCCGCCGAGGCGATCGTGGCCGCCGGTGTCCGTACGGTCGGCGTGGACGCCCTGAGCATCGACCCCACCCCGGACCCGGTCCCCGGCGACCCCGCGGTGGCCGCACTGCTCGCCGACCTCGCCGACGAGCACGACCCCGCGGCGGGGGAACCCACCCTGGCCGCCCACCGCATCCTCCTCGGCACCCCCGGCGGCGGCGTCATCGCGGAGAACCTCACCGACCTGACTCCCCTGCTGGACGCCCAGGCGGCCGGCCTCCCGATCGAGGTCTCGCTCTTCCCGCTGCGGCTGGTCGCGGCCGACGGAGCGCCGGTCCGGGCCGTGGCCCGGCTGGGCTGAGCGCACGCCGCCCTCCTCGATAGGTCTAGACCATCCTGGATGCCCCGGATAGGCTCCCTCCATGGCAGAGATCATCGGGGTGGTCGAGCGACTCTGGCGGTATCCGGTCAAGTCCACCGGTGGCGAGCGGCTGCACTCCGTCGAGGTGGACGAGCGCGGGCTGGCCGGGGACCGGCTGTACGCCGTGCGCGACGGCGCCGGGAAGTTCGGGTCGGGCAAGAACACCCGGCGGTTCCGGCGGATGGACGGCCTGCTCCGGCTCGGCTCCCGGCTCGGCAGCAGACTCGACGCCCCCGAACTGCTCGACCCGCTGGGCAGCCCGGTCGCCGACCCGGACAGCTTCCTGCGCGCCTACCTCCAGCGCGAGGACGTCGAACTCGCCCGCGAGGACGAGATCTCGCACTTCGACCAACTGCCCGTCAGCGTGCTCACCACGGCCACCCTGGACTGGGTCCGCCGGGCCGTGCCGTCCGCGATCGTGGACGAGCGGCGGTTCCGCCCCAACATCCTGCTGCGGACCCCACCTGGCACCGCGCCCTTCGTCGAGGACACCTGGTTCGGCCACGAGGGCGGGGTGAAGGCGGGGGTCCGGCTGGCCTTCGTCCGCTCCAGCGAGCGCTGCGCGATGACCGGGACGGCCCAGCCGGGCCTGCCGCACGCCCCGGAGATCCTCAAGGCCGTCGCCCAGGCCCACGACAACCGCCTCGACGCCCTCGCCGAGGTGAGCCGCCCGGGCCGCCTACGGGTCGGTGACGTCCTGTCACTCGGCTGAGAGCCTCCGCCAGTAGGCAGCGCAGCCAGTTGCAGTATCAAGGGGCGCGTGGGGGCACCTCCCGGCCGAAGGCTGGGGAGAACTGCGCGAGATCGGAAGCAACGGTCTGCAGCCTCCCGCTTCGCGCAGTTCCTCGCGCCCCTGGTGTTGCCCAGCTGCCTACGCTCCGGGCATCCAGGGCGTGCCGGTCAGTCCGCAGGCGCCCCGGCCTGCACCAGGCAGAACGGGTGCCCCGCCGGGTCGACGTACACCCGCCAACCCGTCTCGGTGTCCTTGAGCACCGCCCCGAGCGCCAGCACCCGCTCCTCCGCGGCGTCCAGGTCCTCGACCTCGACGTCCAGGTGCAGCTGCTGCGGGTGTGCCGGGTCCGGCCACATCGGCGGCCGGTAGTCCTCGACCCGCTGGAAGCCGAGCACCATGCCCCCGGGCACGTGCACCGTCGACCAGTACTCGTCCAACGACCAGCGCGGGTCCGGCCGGTCGGCCTCCCCACCCAGCAGGGCGGCGTAGAAGTGCGCCAGCCCAGCGGGGTAGTGACAGTCCAGCACCACACACTGCAGCTTGCCGATCACCGGGTCTCCTCCGCGCCGAACCGAACCGAGCCGAACCGATTCACGGTCGCAGCATAGGCAGGGGCGGCACCCGGCGGCCCGTCACACGCCCAGGCCGCGGATGACCAGGTCGAGGAGGGCGAAAACGAAGAGCGAGATGCCGACGAAGCCGTTGGTGGTGAAGAAAGCGCGGTTGAGGCGGGACAGGTCACCCGGCTTGACGATCGCGTGCTCGTAGACGAACGCGCAGGCGACCACGGCCAGCCCGACCCAGAAGGCCGCGCCGGCGTCGGTCAGCAGCGCGTACCAGACCAGCAGGGCCGTGGTGACGACGTGGCAGGCCCGGGCGCCGTACAGGGCCGCCGGGACACCGAAGCGGGCCGGGACGGAGCGGACGCCCTCGGCGCGGTCGGCGGCGACGTCCTGGCTGCCGAAGATCAGGTCGAAGCCGCCGATCCAGACGCCGACGGCCAGCCCGAGCACCACCGCGTCCCAGGACCAGCGGCCGGTGACGGCCAGCCAGGCGCCGATCGGGCCCATCGCCTGGGCCAGACCCAGGATGGCGTGCGGGAAGTCGGTGAACCGCTTGCCGTACGGGTAGACCACCATCGGGACGACGGCGACCGGGGCCAGGAAGAGGCAGAGCGGGTTGAGCAGAGCCGCCGCGCCGAGGAAGACCACCAGGGCTATCGCCGAGCCGGTGTACGCGGTG
Organism: Kitasatospora atroaurantiaca; assembly: GCF_007828955.1. Lineage (NCBI taxonomy): Bacteria > Bacillati > Actinomycetota > Actinomycetes > Kitasatosporales > Streptomycetaceae > Kitasatospora > Kitasatospora atroaurantiaca. The sequence continues at coordinate 3,197,850 of NZ_VIVR01000001.1, forward strand.
CGCATCGAGACCGCGCCGGTGACCAGCTCACGGCCGGCCGTGCGCGGGTTACGGGCGTCGATCTCGCGGTCGATGATCCGGTTGGCCGCCATCGCGAAGGTCCGCAGGCCGACCATGCAGACCGTGACGATCAGCAGCCGGCCCCAGTGGACGCTACGGTCCGTCAGGAACATCGCCGTCAGGGCGGCGATGTACGCGAAGGGGAGCGCGAAGACCGAGTGCTCGATCATCACCAGGCGCAGGAAGGACTTCGTCCGGCCCGCGGGAACGGCGATCGTACTCACAGGCCGTACTCCTTCCAGCGCTTCGTCACCAGGGCGGCCGTGGCGGGGTCGGAGGCGACCATCTCGGGCCAGCCGCCGTCGCGGGTGTAGCCCTCCTCGGGGAGCTTGCGGGTGGCGTCGATACCGGCCTTGCCGCCCCAGAACTGCTGGTACGAGGCGTGGTCGAGGTGGTCGACCGGGCCCTCCACGACCGAGAGGTCGCGGCTGTAGTCGGTGTTGCCCAGTGCCCGCCAGGCGACTTCCTGGTAGTCGTGCACGTCGCAGTCGGCGTCCACCACGATGATCAGCTTGGTCAGCGACATCATGTGGGCGCCCCAGATCGCGTGCATCACCTTCTGGGCGTGCTTGGGGTACTTCTTGTCGATCGAGACGATCACGCAGTTGTGGAAGCCGCCCGCCTCGGGCAGGTCGTAGTCCACGATGTCCGGGATGATGATCTTCAGCAGCGGGAGGAAGAAGCGCTCGGTGAACTTGCCGAGCGGCCCGTCCTCGGTCGGCGGGCGGCCGACCACGATGGACTGCAGGATCGGCCGCTTACGCATCGTCACACAGTCGATGGTCAGTGCCGGGAACGGCTCCTGCGGCGTGTAGAAGCCGGTGTGGTCGCCGAACGGCCCCTCGGGCAGCATCTCGCCCGGTTCCAGCCAGCCCTCCAGCACCACCTCGGCGTCGGCCGGGACCTGGAGCGGGACGGTCTTGCAGTCGACCATCTTCACCCGCTCACCGGCCACGAAGCCCGCGAACAGGTACTCGTCGATGTCGCCCGGCAGCGGCGCCGTGGCCGCGTACGTCACGGCGGGCGGGCAGCCGAAGGCGATCGCCACCGGCAGGCGCTCACCGCGCTTGGCGGCGACGGCGTAGTGGTTGCGGCTGTCCTTGTGGATCTGCCAGTGCATCCCGATGGTGCGCCGGTCGTGCCGCTGCAGGCGGTACAGGCCGAGGTTGCGGATGCCGGAGTCCGGGTCCTTGGTGTGGGTCAGGCCCAGATTGAAGAAGGATCCGCCGTCCAGCGGCCAGGTGAAGAGAGCGGGGAGGTCGTCCAGGTTGACGTCGTCCCCGGTGAGCACGACCTCCTGCACCGGCCCGTCCTTCACGTGCTTCGGCGGTACGTGCGCCATCGAGGCGAGCTTGCCGAAGGCGTCCCGGAACCCGGTGAAGCCCTGCGGCAGTTCGGGCTTCAGGAGGCCGGCGATCTTCTCCGCGATGTCGTCCGGCGACTTCAGGCCGAGCGACTTGGCGAGCCGGCGCTCGGTACCGAAGACGTTCATCGCCAGCGGCATCGAGCAACCCTTGACGTTCTCGAAGAGCAGCGCCGGGCCCTTGGCCTTCTGGACGCGGTCGACGATCTCCCCGATCTCCAGATGGGGGTCGACCTCGGCCTTGATGCGCTTGAGGTCGCCCTCACGCTCCAGGGCCCGGAGAAACGAACGGAGATCGTCGTATGCCATACCTGTCAGTATCCGATACCGACTAGCCTGGCCCCGCCAAGGGGCCCACCTGTTCGCCTTCCCGGGGGAGATCACACCGTGCTGAGGATTCTGCCGCCACTGCTTGCCCTCGCCCTGTGGATCTGGGCGTTCATCGACTGCCTGACCACACCCGAGGACGAGGTGCGCCACCTGCCCAAGGTGGTCTGGGTGATCATCGTGCTCTTCTTCCCGCTGCTCGGATCCATCGCCTGGCTGGTGGCTGGCAAGCAGCGGGGCGGGCTGCTCCCGGCCCGGGCCGCGGCGACCGAGCGGCCCGGCGGGCGCTCGGTCGCACCCGATGACGACCCGGAGTTCCTGGCCTCGCTGAAGAAGGACAACGGCCGGCACGAGGACATGCTCAAGCAGTGGGAGGCCGATCTGCGTCGCCGCGAGGACGAGCTGCGCGACAAGGACGACCCGGAGAGCGGCCCGAAGCGCTGACCGCCGGGCCGCCCGGGCCGGCCCACCACCCGTTCGGGTGCCTGTTTGGCGCATCTCTACGAGTCCCGGTGATCCCTCCGCCCCGACCGGGGCCCACGACCCGCCCGGCGGCCCCCCGGAACGCCCGGGACACGGGCACCCTCGGCACCCCGCCATCACCCACCTGACCTGCGGCTTCGGTGGGCCGCGCGGGGATCATGCAGGCCGCCCGGACCCCCGGCTGCGACAGCTGGTCCCTCCCGCCCCGGAAGCCGCTTTCTGTACGGCCTTCACATGTTCTGGGGCCCGACCTTGTACAGAATAGACGCCGATTACCGAGCGCACTCCCTCGTACTGTCGTAGGTGAAGAAGTGTTCGCAGCAGCAGCCGCCGCCACAGCAGGCCGGCTGTCGGACAGTTCCCTCACACTTGGAGTGGTTCGAGATGACGGTTCTGCACGAGGCGCCGGTCGGCGACGAGATCCCCGAGATCCCGGCCGATGCGCGCGGGCGGGTGGCCGAGCTGCACGACCTCCGGGACAAGGTCCGCCGGGGCCCCAGCGAGAAGGCCACCGAGGCCCAGCACGCCAAGGGCAAGCTGACGGCCCGTGAGCGGATCGACCTGCTGCTGGACGAGGGCTCCTTCCACGAGGTCGAGCCGCTGCGCCGGCACCGTGCCACCGGCTTCGGCCTGGAGGCCAAGAAGCCGCACACCGACGGCGTCATCGTCGGCTGGGGCACCGTGCACGGCCGCACCGTCTTCACCTACGCGCACGACTTCCGGATCTTCGGCGGGGCGCTGGGCGAGGCCCACGCGCAGAAGATCCACAAGATCATGGACATGGCCATCGCGGCCGGTGCCCCGCTGGTCTCGCTGAACGACGGCGCCGGCGCCCGCATCCAGGAGGGCGTCACCGCCCTGGCCGGCTACGGCGGCATCTTCCAGCGCAACACCAAGGCCTCGGGCGTCATCCCGCAGATCAGCGTGATGCTCGGCCCGTGCGCCGGCGGCGCCGCGTACTCCCCGGCGCTGACCGACTTCATCTTCATGGTCCGCGAGACCTCGCAGATGTTCATCACCGGCCCCGACGTCGTCCAGGCCGTCACCGGCGAGAAGATCACCCAGAACGGGCTCGGCGGCGCCGACGTCCACTCGGGTGTCTCCGGCGTCTCGCACTTCGCCTACGACGACGAGCAGAGCTGCATCGAGGAGGTCCGCTACCTCCTCTCGCTGCTCCCGCAGAACAACCGCGAGATGCCCCCGGCCGCCGTCACCGACGACCCGGTGGACCGCCGCAACGACGCGCTGCTCGACCTGGTGCCGGCCGACGGCAACCGCCCGTACGACATGCGCAAGGTGATCGAGGAGATCGTCGACCACGGCGAGTTCCTGGAGATCCACGAGCGCTGGGCCACCAACGTGCTCTGCGTGCTGGCCCGGATCGACGGCCACGTCACCGGCATCATCGCCAACCAGCCGCAGTCGCTGGCCGGTGTGCTCGACATCAACGCCAGCGAGAAGGCCGCGCGCTTCGTCCAGATGTGCGACGCCTTCAACATCCCGCTGGTCACCATGCTCGACGTCCCCGGCTTCCTGCCCGGCGTCGACCAGGAGCACGACGGCATCATCCGGCACGGCGCCAAGCTGCTGTACGCCTACTGCAACGCCACCGTGCCGCGCATCCAGCTCATCCTGCGCAAGGCCTACGGCGGTGCTTACATCGTCATGGACTCGCGTTCCATCGGCGCCGACCTCTCCTTCGCCTGGCCAACCAACGAGATCGCCGTGATGGGTGCCGAGGGCGCGGCCAACGTCATCTTCCGTCGCGACATCGCGGGCGCAGAGGACCCCGAGGCCATGCGCGCGCAGAAGATCAAGGAATACAAGAGCGAGCTGATGCACCCGTACTACGCGGCCGAGCGCGGCCTCGTGGACGACGTCATCGACCCGGCCGAGACCCGCGCAGTCCTGGCCTCCTCGCTCGCCATGCTCCGGACCAAGCACGCCGACCTGCCGAGCCGCAAGCACGGCAACCCGCCGATGTAACGCGAGGTTTTACCGCCGCGTACACCGCCCGGAACCGTCCCGACTTCCATCCGCGAGAGAAACAAGGTTATGAGCGCTTCCGCTGAACCTCTCGTCCGCATCGTCCGCGGCTCGCTGAACGACGAGGAGCTCGCCGCCCTCACCGCCGTACTGCTGGCCCGTGCGTCCGCCGCACAGCAGGCCGTGGCCGCTGCGGCCGCCGTCGAGCCGATCGCCAACTGGCAGCGCCTTGAGCGCCGCCCGGCGTACTACTCCCCCGTCAGCTGGCAGCAGGCGGCGTAATCCCCCGTTCGGTCCTGTCGCCCCGCGTTTTTCGTCGGGGCGACAGGACCGTTTCGCGATCAGGTCGGCTCAGGCGACGGCGGCGGCCAGGGCGGTCGGGCGGCCGGCGTGCATGACGCTGAGGTGGGCTGCGAGGAGTTGGGGGTCCTGGCAGAGCCAGAGGCGGACGATCGCGCCGAGGATGGCGCAGGCGGAGCCGAGGCGTACGCCGGTGGCGTGGGCGACCGTGGCGGCGGCCAGGACGAGGAGGTCGGCCAGGGGGGCCGGGAGCCAGACCGTCTGCGCGCAGGGCGCGGGCGGGGCCAGGGCGGCCAGCAGGCGGTAGGCGTCGGCGGTGCTCTGCAGGGTCGGCAGGACGTCCAGCAGGCCGTCCGCGACGACCTCCGAGACGTCGCTTCGATGACCCTGGGCGAGTCGGCGGAGCAGTGCTCTCTCCGCAGAGGTGATTCGGACGGTCAGCATGACCTCGTCGCACTCCATGGCGCGGCCCTCCTCGCGGCTTCCCGATCAGCGACAGTTCCGACCGACTGTCAGCGTTTCCCTGCGTACTGCATTCCGTGCGCCCGCTCGGCCATCGTGACGACCATCAGCGGGAACCGGTCGAGCGGGATCAGCGGCGAGGCCGGTATGTCGGCCCGCAGCACGCCGTCCGGCCAGTACGCCGCCTTGCAGGTGCGGCAGAGCCTGGCCTGTTCCCAGACCGCCATCTGCTGCTTCCACCGGTCCGGCAGCGGACTCCCGGCACGTCCGGTGCGGCGCGCGCGCTGCTGGAGCAGCACGCCGACGGTCAGGGCGATGGCGGCCGGAACGAAGCCGCCCATCCGGTAGCCGGCCTGGTACGCGTCGTCGAACTGCTCGATCCCGGGCGCGGGGGCGACCGAGCGGTACAGCGCGCTGAGGAAGAGCAGGCCGCCGATCACGATCAGCACGATGCCGCCCGTGCTGTTGGCCGCCGCCGGAGGGGCCGGGGCGGGCGGTGGCGCGACCTCCCAGGCGGGCGGGCCGCCCAGGGAGCCGTCACGATCCTCGAAGGCCTGGCGGGCCGTGAGGCCCCCCTCGGCGCTGCCGCACTGCGGACAGACGTCCATCATTCCCCCCTGCCGAACCGTCAGACGCCCGCGTACGAGTGCTTGCCGGTGACGAAGATGTTGACGCCGTAGTAGTTGAACAGGAAGCAGGCGAAGGCCAGCAGCGCCAGGTACGCGGCCTTGCGGCCCTTCCAGCCGGCCGTGGCGCGCGCGTGCAGGTAGCAGGCGTAGACGACCCAGGTGATGAAGGACCAGGTCTCCTTCGGGTCCCACTCCCAGTACTTGCCCCAGGCGGCCTCGGCCCAGATCGCGCCCGCGATGATGGTGAAGGTCCACAGTGGGAAGACCAGCGCGTTGATCCGGTACGAGAGCTTGTCGAGCGTCGAGGCGGCGGGGAGCCGCTGCCAGATCGAGGCGGAGGTGCCGAGCGGGCCGGTGGTGCGGCCGGCGGCGATCCGGCGGTCGTACGAGTCCTTGCCCAGGTAGAGGGCAGTGGCCACGAAGGCCGCGTAGAAGGCGCCGCCGCAGATGATCGCGGCGGAGACGTGGATGGCCAGCCAGTACGAGTGCAGGGCCGGGACGAGCTGCTCGGACTCGGTGTAGAGCACGCTCACCGCGAGGCCCAGGGTGAGCACCACGGCCACCGTCACCGGCAGGCCCAGCCAGCGGACGTTCTTCTTCGCGGCCAGCAGCCCCAGGTAGGCCAGCACCATGGTGAGGGCGAAGGCGCAGGAGAACTCGTACATGTTGCCCCACGGCCAGCGGGTCACCGAGAGGCCCCGGGTGAGCACGCCGCCGGCGTGCAGCACGGCGCCGAGGACGGTCAGCGAGACGGCGATCCGCCCGGCCATGTCGCCCTTCTCGCTGGTACCCGCCGCGCCCGGGCCGTCCACGTCCTCGCCGTCGGAGCGGCCGCTGGTGACCACGGTGGCGCCGGCGTCCGCCAGCGCGGTCCGGGTCAGGGTGGTGGTGCCGCCGCCGGCCGAGGCCACCGTGACGGTGACCTTCTTGGCCGCCTTCGCCGGTTCCTTGGCGGCCGCCACGGTCTCGGCGAGGCTCGCCTGCTCGGCGGAGCGGACGGCGACCGCGCCCTTGCTGCCGAAGGTCCACTCGAAGAGGTGGGCGAACATGGCGATGAGGTACACGGCCATCGCCGAGTAGATCAGCTTGTTGGAGAGGTCGGCCAGGTGAGGGTCGACCGCCGAGGCGAGAAGCACCGTCTACTCCTTGGAGTTCGGGTCGGCAGGGACTGCAGGGTCTGCTGAATCGTCTGGTGCGGGTGAGGCGGGTTGCTCGTCCGCTTCGTCGTCACTCGCCGGGGCGTCGTCCTGGAGGTCGACCGCGATCTCGGCGAGCTCCTCGGCGATCTTCGCCGATTCGCTGCGGGCCAGCCCGGCGATCTCGACCAGGGTCCGGCCGTCCGGCGTCGCCGTGGCCCGCACCCAGATCCGGCGCCGCTGCACGAACAGCGAGCCGATCAGGCCGAGGATCGCGCAGCCCGCTCCGGCCAGCGCGATCCCGTTGCCCGGACGGTGCGAGACGGTGAAGCTGGCCCACTGCTGGTAGCCGTCGAAGGTGACCGTGCCGTAGCCGTCCGGGAGGGTCCAGCCCTGGCCCGGCTTCAGCTTCACCCTGGCGAGGTCACCGTCCTGCTGAAGCTGGGTCATGTGCTTGGTGTCCAGCTGGTACACGTTCTGCGGCAGGCCGGAGTCGGTGCCGAGGTCGCCCGCGTACGCGGTGAGCACCAGCATCGGCTCCGCGGCGGCGGGGAAGAGCGACTTCGGCCCGGTCGTCTCGAAGCTGACCGGCGCCGTCGGGAGGAAGTAGCCGTTGAAGCCCAGCTGGGTCTTCTTGCCGTCCTTCTCGCCGTAGTCGCTGACCTTGATCACACCGGTGGAGGTGAGGTTGCTGTCCTGCGGGAGGAAGGCGGTCGGGCCCGAGTAGACCTTCTCGCCCTTGGCGTTCTTGACGGTGACCACCGGCGCGTACCCGTGGCCGATCAGGAAGACCTTGCTGCCGCCGATCTCCAGCGGCTCGTTGACCTGGATGTCGCCCTTGGTCAGCCTGCTGCTGTCGCTGCCGGTCCAGTACCGGATGTGCGCGGTGAACTCGCGGGCGCTGCCGATCTGGTCACCGCTGGTCTGGTAGCGGGCGGTGAAGCCGTCCAGCTTGAAGCCGAACGGGTCCAGGTCCTCGGTGCCGTAGAAGGCCGAGCCGGTGAAGTCGTCCAGCTGGGTCATGGTGTTCGAGTAGCCCTGGCCCTCGATCACCAGCTTGCCGCCCTGGCCGCTGGCCAGGCTCGCCCAGGCGAAGCCGGCCAGCAGCGCGAAGAGCGAGAGGTGGAAGAGCAGGTTGCCGACCTCGCGCAGGTAGCCCTTCTCCGAGGCGACCGAGCCACCGGCGAGGTTCGCTCGGAAGCCGCGCTGCTTGAGGCGCTGGTACGCGGCGATGTTCACCGCCTTGGCGTCCGCCTCGGTGTGCCAGGCCGCGTACACCGGCATCCGGGTGAGGTTGCGCGGCGCGGCCGGCGGCTGCGCACGCAGGACGCCGACGAACTGCCAGGTACGCGGGATGATGCAGCCCGCGAGCGAGACGAACAGCAGGATGTAGATCGCCGAGAACCAGACGGAGCTGTAGACGTCGAAGAGCTGCAGCTTCTCGTAGACCGGCGTGATCGTGGCGTGGGCGGCCTTCCAGGTCTGCACCTTGAAGGAGTTCTGGCTGTTCTGCGGGATCAGCGAGCCGGGGATGGCGGCCAGCGAGAGCAGGAACAGCAGGATCAGCGCGACCCGCATGGACGTCAGGGACCGCCACATCCAGCGCAGCCAGCCGACGGCTCCTATGCCGGACGGACCGTCCTGCTCGACCGGGGCGCTGCTGAGGCGTTCCGCCGACAGCTCGTCGTCTTCCGGCAGGCCGGTTCTGGTGTCGCTCACGGTCAGATTCCGATCGAGAAGTCTGCGGTGCTGGTCTGCAACTGGCTGACCAGCGCGTCCCAGGCACCGGTGACGAGCAGCAGGCCGACCGCGACGAGCATGCCGCCGCCGATGCGCATGACCCACTGGTAGTGCCGCTTGATCCAGCCGAAGGCGCCGAGCGCCCGCCGGAAGGCCAGCGCGGCCAGGATGAACGGTACGCCGAGGCCCAGGCAGTAGACCGCCATCAGCAGCGCGCCGCGCCACGGATCGGCCTGGTTCCACGCCAGCCCCTGGATGGTGCCCAGGGTCGGTCCGACGCACGGGGTCCAGCCGACCCCGAAGACGATGCCCAGCAGCGGTGCACCGGCCAGCCCGACGGCCGGCCTGCGGTGCGAGCGCAGCTCGCGCATGGTGAAGCCGGGCAGCAGGCCCATGAAGGCCAGGCCCATCAGGATCGTCAGCACGCCCATCACCACGCTGATGGTGTGCTTGTTGTCCGCCAGGGTCTGGCCGAAGTAGCCGAACAGCGCGCCGCCGGAGACGAAGACGGCGGTGAAGCCGAGGATGAAGAGCACCGAGCCGAGCAGCATCCGCCCGCGCTTGGCGCCCTTGGCGTCCGCGAGGTCGGCGGCGGAGAAGCCGGTGACGTAGCTCAGGTAGCCGGGGACGAGCGGCAGCACGCACGGGGAGAAGAACGAGACCAGCCCGGCCGCCAGCGCGATGGGCACGGCGAGCAGGATCGCGCCGTTCGCCACCGTCTGGTTTTCGCTCACCGCGAGGAGGGCGGCGCTCACTTCGGCTGCTCGGCGAGGATGGGCTTGAGCAGCGTCTCGAGGTCCTCCGCCGAGAGCGCCCGCATCGCGCGCGCCGCGAGCTTGCCCTCGCGGTCGATCACGATGGTGGTCGGGATGGACTGCGGGTTGAGGCTGCCCTTGGGGAACTTGAGGATCTGGGTGCCGTCCGGGTCGTACAGGCTCGGGTAGGTGACCCCGAAGTTCTGCTCGAAACGGACCGCGTTGGCCGGGTCGGTGTCACGGGTGTTGATGCCGAGGAACTGGACGCCCTGGTCCTTGTACTTCTGCGACACGTCCTGCAGGCCCTTGGCCTCGGCCCGGCACGGGCCGCACCAGGAGCCCCAGATGTTGAGGACGACGACCTTGCCCTTGAAGTCCGCGAGCGCGGCCTTGCCGTTGTCGAGCGTGGCGCCGGAGATCGCGGGCGCGTCCTGGCGGTGACCGGCGGACGCGGTGTCCAGCCCGCCCTTGCCGGTGACGAAGCCGGTCTGGCCGTCACCACTGCTCGATGAGCCCGATGTGCAGCCGGTCAGAGCGAGCGCGGCGGCGGCGCTGAGGGCGGCGGCAAGGCGGATGCGGCGGCGGGTCGTCCCAGACATGTGAAAAGTTTCGCATGGGACTTCGGGCCGTTTCAGGGGGGCCCGACCTTGCGCGTCGGACCCCCACTGACCTGCGGTTCTTACACTTATGATCCGCTTATTTCGGGCAGGTTCGGCAAGGCTCAGGCCCCGAAGCTCTTGCCCACCGGCTTGCCCTTGCCGCCCTTGCCCACCAGATGGGCCGGCAGCAGGTCGCGGGCCGGCTCGCGGTAGCCGATCGAGACGATCTTGTCGCCCTCGTACGTGAAGCTGGTCAGCGAGGCCAGCGAGCACTGCCGACGGCGCGGGTCGTGCCAGAGCCGGCGGCGCTCGGCGAAGGAGCGGACGATCCAGATCGGCAGCTGGTGGCTGACGCAGACCGCCTCGTGCCCGCGCGCGGCGTCCCGGGCCGCGGCGAGCGCACCCATCATCCGGACCACCTGCTCGATGTACGGCTCGCCCCAGGACGGCTGGAACGGGTTGGTCAGGTACCGCCAGTAGGCCGGGTTCTTCAGCGAGCCGTCGCCGACCCCGAAGGTCTTCCCCTGGAAGATGTTGTCCGCCTCGATCAGCCGCTCGTCGACGGCCACCTCGAGCCCGTGCACCTTGCCGATCGGCTCGGCCGTCTCCTGCGCCCGCTCGAGCGGGGAGGCGACCACGTGCGTGATGTCACGGTCGGCCAGGTGCTCGGCGACCCGGTCGGCCATCTGCCGGCCGAGCTCGGAGAGGTGGTAGCCCGGCAGGCGCCCGTACAGGATGCCCTCCGGGTTGTGCACCTCGCCGTGCCGCATCAGGTGGACGACGGTGGTCTCTTTGGCGCTCACTGCTCTCCTCGGTGTTCGCGCTGACGGCGGTCGTCGCGCTTGCGCTGGCTGGGCTTCCGTCTCACGCGGGCTGGGCCTCCGCAGCCGCGCGGGCGGCGGCGGGCAGGGCGGCGGCGATCCGCTCGATCGCCCGCTCGTCGTGGGACGCCGAGACGAACCAGGACTCGAAGGCGGACGGCGGCAGGTAGACGCCCTGGGCGAGCATGCTGTGGAAGAAGCCGTTGAAGCGGTACGCCTGCTGGCGCCTGGCCTCGTCGTAGTTGGTGACCTGCTCGTCGGTGAAGAACACCGAGAACATGTTCCCGGCGGTCTGCAGGCGGTGGGTCACGCCCTCCTTGGTCAGCGCGTCGCTGACCAGGCCGGAGATCTCGGCCGAGACGCGGTCGACGGTCGCGTAGACCTCGTCGGTGCAGCCGCGCAGCTGGGCGAGGCCGGCGGCGGTGGCGACCGGGTTACCGGAGAGGGTGCCCGCCTGGTAGACCGGGCCGGCCGGGGCCAGGTACGCCATCACGTCGGCGCGGCCGCCGAAGGCCGCGGCGGGGAAGCCGCCGCCCATCACCTTGCCGAAGGTCAGCAGGTCCGGCGCCCAGCCCTCGTGCGCGGCCTCCAGGCCGTACCAGCCGGCCTTGGAGACGCGGAAGCCGGTCATCACCTCGTCCGAGATGAACAGCGCGCCGTCGGCGCGGCAGGCCTCCGCGAGGCCCTTGTTGAAGCCGGGGAGCGGCGGGACGACGCCCATGTTGCCGGGCGAGGCCTCGGTGATCACGCAGGCGATCTCGCCGGGGTGGGCGGCGAAGGCCGCGCGGACGGCGTCGAGGTCGTTGTACGGCAGGACGATGGTGTCGCCCGCCTGGGCGCCGGTGACGCCCGGGGTGTCGGGCAGGCCGAAGGTCGCGACGCCGGAGCCGGCCGCGACCAGCAGGGCGTCCACATGGCCGTGGTAGCAGCCGGCGAACTTGATCACCTTCGCGCGGCCGGTGAACCCACGGGCCAGCCGGATCGCCGACATCGTCGCCTCGGTGCCGCTGGACACCAGGCGGACCTGCTCGACCGGGGCGACCCGGGCGACGATCTCCTCGGCCAGCTCGACCTCGCCCTGGCCGGGCGTACCGAAGGAGGTGCCGCGGGTGACGGCGCGCTGGACGGCGTCGGTCACGGCGGGGTGCGCGTGGCCGAGGATCATCGGGCCCCAGGAGCACACCAGGTCGACGTACTCCCGGCCGTCGGCGTCGGTCAGGTAGGGGCCGGTGCCGGACACCATGAAGCGCGGGGTGCCGCCGACCGCGCGGAAGGCACGCACCGGGGAGTTCACGCCGCCGGGGGTCACGACCGAGGCACGGTCGAACAGCGACTGGGACTGAGGGGCCTCGTACGGGTAGCTCATCGGGTTGGTCACCTGGACATGGTCTCAAATCGTGTCCTTGACCTCCGCATGTCGGACCCGATCATCTGGAACGATGATCCGTGTGCTGCTGCCCGTACGGGGCACGCGGTCCTCGGGGGCTTTACCAAAGCTGTACGGTCTGTAGCGTCGGTACGGTTATCCGTACTACTGCGACGACCGGCCCGGTGACGCGTCCGCTTGACGGACCAGTCAGACTGTGTGCAGCGAAACTGTGTACGGCGGCGCAGGACGGGTAATGGGCACGTTCGGAGGGACACCGAGCGTGCGGGGGTCTGTCGATTCCGGCGAATTCCGGTGAGGATGGTCCGAGTGTCCGAGGCGCAGGACGGTTTCGAGGAGGCCGCGGGTACCTCCCGTCGGCCCACCGGGGCCGCGGGCGGGGGAACGGGTGCGGGCAGGGGAAGGCGGGGCGAGGGCAGAGTGGGGGTCACCTACAAGTACTTCGGCGCACCCGACCGAGCCACCGCCGCCAGAGTCCCGACCGCTCTCGGCCCGGGCGGCCTCGGCCTGGACGCCGGAGAGCTGGGCACTCTCGGCCGCCTCGGCGACCTGATGGAGACCAGCGGCTCGCCCAACGGGCACCTCTCCACCAAGATCAAGCCCGAGACCATGAGCGCCATGGTCCTCACCGGCATCCAGGGCGTCCCGCTCCACCAGGTCCCGCCCCTGGAGCTCGTCGTCCTCCACCCCGACTACGCCGTGGTCCAGCTCCCCCACATCGTGGTCGAGCCCCTCCGGAAGGCCGACGAGACCGAACTCGGCGCCGCCGCCTTCATCTGGTCGACGGTGCCCGACCGCCGCGGCCCACGCGACGCCTTCGTGATCTACACCATGCTCCACGAGTGGCAGGACTTCGCGAACCGCCTCCACGACGCGGGCCACCAGCTGTACTGCCTGGTCTGGCCCTGACGGTGGACCGCTGGTCCGGGCCGGTGCGACTGGAGTGGTGGGCAAATCCGTCCACCGGCCCCGGCGCTGTCCCGGCCGATCTGGCGGTGACGTCGGAGGCTGCAGGGCATGCGCGACGGTGGTCGCCGACGACAGCGAGGAGTTGCGCTTCCTCCTCACCCTTGACCCGCTGTTCACCGTGCGCTTCTCGGATGACAGCACCATCGACCTGGGCGCCGCTGTGACCGCACAGGGCGACGGAAGGCTGGTCGTCGATCTGAGCGCGCCGCAGGGCACGGCCCCGCCCTCTCCCGACGTGCTCTGATCAGACGTCAACCCGGTATCCGGGAAGCCGGCCAAGGGCGACCACATCGCATCCTGACCCGGAATCAGATGCCGTCAACGGTCGGCCTCAGCCGAGCCAGGGGGTCGGGCGGATCTCGAAGCCGGTGAGGCCGACGGGGTTCTCGTCGTGGACGTAGACCCGGTCGACGATGGCGGTGGCGGGGCCGTGGTGGGCCCAGTCGACCAGGCGGATGACGGCGGCGGCTTCGCCCTCGAAGACGGCCTCGACCGTGCCGTCCGGGAGGTTGCGCACCCAGCCCGCCACACGGTGCTCCTGCGCCACGCGCCGGCAGGTGTCACGGAAGAACACGCCCTGGACCTCGCCGGAGACGATCACTCGGCTGCGCACCATCCCCGTGTCACCGCCTCGCCGTCAGGCTCTGCGGCGTGCGGCTCACCGTCCGGCCCGCCCGGGCGGCGGCCCAGGCGAAGGTGGTGGCGTCGACGACGGCCGCACCGCCGAGGTCGTTGTTGAAGTACGCGTACACGTCGGCCCCGTCCGGCCAGGCCGCGACCACTCTCGCCACCCAACTGGCCAGCGACTGCCTGCCGTACCGGGGCCATGGGTGTGCGATACCGGCGTGGAACCGCAGATACCCCCAGTCCGCCGTCCGCCACAGCGGTGTCACCGGGCGCGCCTGCCGGTCCGCCCAGCACAGGGCGGCACCGCGCCGCTCCAGGACGGCCCGGATCTCCGGCACCCACCACGACTCGTGCCGGGGCTCCACCGCGACCCTCGCCCCGGGCGGGAAACAGCCGAGGCAGGTGTCGAGGAGCTCGGCGTCCGCCCGCAGCGTCGGCGGGAGCTGGAGGAGGAGCGGCCCGAGCCGCGGGCCCAGGCCCTGGGCGGCCGCCCAGAGGCGCTGGACCGGCTCCTGCGGGTCGTGCAGGCGCTTGACGTGGGTGAGGTAGCGGCTCGTCTTGACCGCCATCACGAAGCCGTCCGGGGTGCGCTCCCGCCAGTCGGCGAAGGTCTCGGCCGGGGGCAGGCGGTAGAAGGCAGCGTTGTTCTCCACCGTGGCGAACCGCTGGGCGTACTCCTCCAGCCAGCGCCGCCGCGGCGTCCCCGCCTCGTACAGGACGCCACGCCAGTCGTCGTACTGCCAGCCCGAGGTGCCGACGAACAGGGGCACACCTCCATGGAAGCACGATCGGACGCAGCGGCCGTACTCGCCGGCCGGCGTTCGGTCGTGACCGCGGTGGGCTGTCGGTGTCCCCGTCTCAGCCGGACTCGATCACCTCCGGGCGCCTGGGGAGGGTCTCGGCCCTGCCGATCAGCTCGGTGACGTCGAGGGGAGCTGCTCAAACCCCTCGGGAGAGCGGCCCAGTGCCTCGTAGCGCTCGACGATGAGGTCGAGGCATGTGGGGATCCCAGGGGCGGCGGTGCCCATGGCGTCCCGGATCACCTTGATGGCGTTGACGCGCCGGCCCCTCAGGAGCAGTGAGTCCACATCGCTCTGCACCTCGGCCGGAAGTGCGTCCCAGACGGCGTTCTCCATGCGCTCATTCAATCCGGGCGGTCAACCCGGTTTTCCTCCCTACCCGGGGAGGTCGGTCTCCAGGGTGAGGAGCTCGGCGACGGTCTGGCGGCGCCGGATCAGGCGGGTGTGCTCGCCCTCGACGAGGACCTCCGGGATGAGCGGGCGGGAGTTGTAGGTGGAGGACATACTCGCACCGTAGGCACCGGTGTCGTGGAAGACGACCAGGTCGCCGATCTCGGCGCGGGGCAGCGGGACGGGCTCGACGTCGCCGCCCTCGACCTGGGTGAAAACGTCGCCCGACTCGCAGAGCGGCCCGGCCAGGACGGTGTCACGGGCCGGGTCGGTGCGCGGTTCGCCGTCCGGGGCGAGGACGGTGACGCGGTGGCTGCTGCCGTACATCGCGGGCCTCATCAGGTCGTTGAAGCCGGCGTCGACCAGGACGAAGTGGTTGCTGCCGACCGGCTTCTGCGCCCGGACCTCCGCCGCCAGGACACCGGAGCCGGCCACCAGGAACCGGCCGGGTTCGATCTCCAGCCGTACGGGGTGGCCGAGTTCGGTGACGAGTTCCCGGCGAGCCGCGTCCCAGATCCGGAAGTACCGCTCGGTGTCGACCTCGGGCTGGCCGGGTGCGTACGGGACGGAGAGCCCGCCGCCCGCCGAGATCGCCCGGAGGTCGCGGCCGCTGAGCCTGACCTGCTTGACCATCGTCTCGCAGACCGCCTCCAGGTGGCCGTAGTCCACCCCGGAGCCGATGTGCATGTGGAAGCCGATCAGGTCGAGCCGGTGCCGGTCGACCAGGGCCAGGCTCTCGGCGAGGTGCTCGTGCCAGATGCCGTGCTTGCTCTGCTCGCCACCGGTGTTGGTCTTGCGGCTGTGGCCGTGTCCGAAGCCCGGGTTGATCCGGATCCACACCGGGTGGCCGGGGGCCGCGCGGCCGATCTGGTCGAGCATCTGCGGTGAGCCGGCGTTGACCGGGATGCCGAGTTCGACGAGCCGGCGCAGCGTCGGGCGGTCGAGCAGGTCGGCGGTGAAGACGATCGGCTCACCCGGCCCGTCCGGCCGGTAGCCGGCGGTCAGGGCCCGCTCGACCTCCCCCGCCGAGACGGCGTCCACGGCCACGCCCTGCTCGCGCATCAGCCGCAGGATGTGGGTGTTGGAGCAGGCCTTCTGGGCGAACCGGATCTGGTCGAACTGCCGCAGCCTGGCGATCTGCGCGCGGATCACGTCGGCGTCGTAGACCCAGACCGGGGTGCCGTGCTCCTCGGTGATCCGGGCGAGCCGCGGTCCGCTGAGGGAGCCGGGGAAGTCGCCGGTGCCGAGGGTGGGGGCAGTCGTCATGGTCCGGTCCGTCCTTCACGCCGGTCGTCGTAGCGGTCGTCGCCGCCGTACCGGGCGATCCTGCTGGAAACGGCGCGGAGCCCGCACAACTGTCCAAACCCCGGATGGACCGGCCCTGCCGGGACGGGCCGACCAGGCTGTTTCGTTCGGATCATCTGGTCGTTGGTCCGGGTGCGTCGTTGACCACCGCGGGCCGTTCTCACCCGTCGAGTGCCGCGGCCATGCGGTCGAGGTCGGCGAGGAGCTCGGCGAGACGTTGCTCCGGGACGGCGTCGCTCATGCGCTGGTCGATGGCGTAGACGGCGGAGCGTGCCGCGGCGAGGCGGCGGTGGCCCTCCTCGGAGAGGTGGGCGGGCAGGGCGCGACCGTGGTCGGTGGTGGCCGGCCGGGTGATCAGGCCGGCGTCCTGCAGTCCGCGAAGGACGACGTTCATGGACTGCCGCGTGACGAAGGTGCCGCGGGCCAGCTCGGCGTTGGACAGGCCGGGGCGCTGGTCGAGGAGTTCGAGGCAGGCGTACTGCGGCACCGTCAGGCCGTACTCGCGCAGTGCCCTGTCCATCGCGCTGCGCAGTGCCGCGGCGGTGCGCTTGAGGCGGTATCCCAGGCGTTCGGTCACGTCGGCGGCCGGCGGGGTGTCCGACTGGCTTCCGGGCGTCGTCTCCGACGCGTTCTCGGCCATGGGAAGGTGAGGTTACGCAACATGCGCAGTCGCCGAATCGGCACCGGCGAGGTCAGCGCCGTCGGACTGGGCGCGTCGCCGCTCTCGGTCGAGGGCCGGGGTGCGGCGGCCGCCGAACTGACGTTGACCACGGAGGAGTTCGCCCTGCTCGAGGCCGGCTGAGCCGGGGCGCGGCGCAGGAAAAGGACATGAGCCCGGGGCACCCGGTAGGGCAGGATCGGGGCATGCCCACGCCCAGCCGCCAGATCCGCGCCGCCCACACCGATGACTCGATCACGGTCTACCAGGCCTTCTCACCCGAGATCGCCGAGCCGGCGGCCGCGACCGGGCGCTTCCCCGAGGCGTTCAAGCGGGAGCGGATGACGTGGATCAAGCCCTCGTTCCTGTGGATGATGCACCGCAGCGACTGGGCCCGGAGCGCCGGGCAGGAACGCGTGCTCGCGATCACCATCCGGCGCGAGGGCTTCGAGTGGGCGCTCGCCAACTCCGCGCTGAGCGCGTACGACTCGCGGATGCACCGCTCGCGTGACCACTGGCGGAGCGAGGTCCGGCAGCACCCCGTCCGTGTCCAGTGGGACCCGGAGCGCAACCTCGCGCTGCAGCCGCTGCCCTGGCGCTCGCTGCAGGTCGGTCTGCGCGGCGAGGCCGTTCGGCGCTACCTCGACGAGTGGATCACCGCCATCGAGGACGTGACCGGCCTCGCCGACCGCGTCCGCCGGGAGCGGGATCCGGGGCTGCTGCCCGCGGAGCGGCCGTACGCGCTGCCCGACGACCTGGCGGAGCGGATCGGCGCCGACCGCAGCGGTCCGGCCGTGGCCTGAGCAGTGGAGTGCGCGGGGCCCGCCCGCCCCAGTGGGCGGGCCCCGCGCACGTCTTTTCGGCGGCCCTGCGGACCGGTCAGCCGTGCAGGTAGACGATGCCGAGCTTGCTCAGCTGCCAGAGCTGGTTGGCCGCGCCGGTGTCCTCGGCCAGCTCGACCAGCGGGTTCCCCTGGCCGTCCAGGTGGCTGGAGGCGGTGGCCACCTTGGTCTGGTCCTGGGAGTCGGCCAGCTTGTAGGTGCCGTTGCCGGCCGGCTTGAAGATCCAGTGCTGGTTCCCGCCGCCGTTGCAGCCCCACTGCTCCAGCCGCGTCCCGGGGGCGGTGGAGGCTCCGGTGGCGTCCAGGCACATGTTGCGGTTGCCGCTGAAGTCGAGCTCGTAACTGCCGCCCGACTTGATCTCCAGGACGAAGGACTGGTTGAGCCCGCCGGTCGCCCGGTAGGTGATGGCGTTACGGCCGTTGGTGCTGTCGCCGTAGGTGCCGCCGCCCGCGAGGTCGAGGACCTGGCCGTTGGAGGCGTTGGTGAGCTGGTACCAGGCGCCGTCCTCGGGCTTGTCCGGCAAGGGCTGACCAGGGGTCAGCGGCTCGATCGAGGTGGTGTTCTGCTGGCTGAGCGTGCAGAACGCCTCCTTCTGGGAGGGCTGCTGGTAGAACTGGGCCAGGCAGCGCGCCTCGCCCGCGTAGCCGGCGACCCGCAGGTGGTACGACTGGCGGACCATGTTCATGCAGACGCCCGGGATGCCGATCTCGTGGTCGCAGCCGTTGCGGGTCTTCTCCGAGAGGTCGATCACGTCGCCGTTGGTGTACTCGTACGGCGAACTGGTCCACTCCGCGCAGACCTCGTGGCCGTAGCTGACCCGCCGCTGGTCCAGGTACCGCACGCCGGGCACCTGGGAGGCGGCCTGCCGCAGCGCGTCACTCAGCTGCGGCACCACCCAGTTGTGGCCCCAGGCCAGGTCCTCGGGGAAGGCCGGGCAGCCGTCCGCGATCTTGCCGGCGTAGTCGTTGCGGCGGATGTCGGGGGTGATCGGCGTGAAGTAGGACTGGAAGACCAGCTGGTACGAGGAGTCCGCGTACCCCGCCGAGCGCATGGTGTTGCGGACGTTGGTCAGCGCGGCGACCACCTTGGGGATGACGCGCACCGCCCGCTGCCGGATGGCGTCGCTGCCGATGGTGTCGCGGCAGCCCTGCGACTTCGGGATCGGGAAGTACTGGGCGAGGCAGCTCAGCATGATGCCGCTGAAGTCGAAGTCGTCGTTGGCGCCGATCGTGACGACGACCATCTTGACGTCGTACTGGGCGGCCGTCCGGGCGAGTTGGACGTCCTGCTTCTCCTCGCCGAAGTCGCCGCTGCCCGAGCCGGTGATCTTCGCCAGTTCGGGGTCGCTGACCAGGTCGCCGGTCTGGGCGCCGGAGCAGGCGAGGTCGATCGGGGTGACGCCGCCGAGGCCGGTGACGAAGATCTCCGACTTGTCGTGCCGGTGACAGTAGTTGGTGGGGGTGTCGGTGCCGGGGACGTACGCGTCGTTGGTGTCGGAGCCCGCGCCCTCGCCGGAGATGGCGCTGTCGCCGAGGGCGACGATGGCGGCGGGCCTGGCGGTGGCGGCGGAGGTGTCCGCGACGGCGTTCGGTGCCCCGGCGAGGGCGAAGGTGGCTATCAACCCGGCTGTGGCCAGCAGGGCGCCGGGGCGATATCGGCGCGCGCCTGACAGATGTGACCTGGTCACGCATGACTCCTTGAGAGGGTGGGGGGCCACTCGGCGTGCGCCGGGCGGCGCGGAGCATGGAGCGTGCACATCACCGGCCGGGCGCCTGGGGGTGCGCGTCGGACGGTAAAAGGTGAGTCGGCCTCATATGTTAGGTACTGACAAGTAACTCAACAAGGGTCATGACAACGCCGGCGCAAGGGAGTTCTGGACACAGCAGAGCCGCCGCCCGACGTCTCAGGAGGGGAGACGGAGAGCGGCGGCTCGGTGCTACGGAATCGACCGGAGGACCCGCTGAGCCTCGGAGCGTCAGTCAGGCGCCAGTGGCCCGAGTCAGCCGACGTTCGCGCAGGAGTTGCCGAACGCCGGGTTCAGCGCGGCGATCACGTTGACGGTGTTGCCGCAGAGGTTGACCGGGATGTGCACCGGAACCTGGACAGCGTTGCCCGACAGCACACCGGGGGAGCCGGCCGCGACGCCCTCGGCCTCGGCGCTCGCCGCGGCGGTGCCCGCACCAGCCGCAACAATGCCGACAACGGCGGCGCCGACGGCGGCGGCCTTCTTGATGCTCATATGAGTCTCCTCGTTAATCAGATCTTCCAATTGCCGCAGCAGCGAGAGGCTCAGCATGGAAGCGCACGGGCGTGCGTCATCCCCAACGAGCCCTGCCTCGACCAGTTGCGCCCGGCCTTCCACATTCACCCACTTGCACCAATCACGGCATTCGGGTGATCACCGAAGCCGCCCGTTTCCCTCCGCGTGCTTGGTCGTTCTTACTGGCGAAACGAGCTCCACCCACGTCCTCGCTAGCACGCAAGAAATGAGACCGCACCATGCGCAAGCTCGCCTACGGCGCGTTCGGCTCCGCGGCTGCCGCGGCCCTGCTGCTCGGCGGCGCCGCCACCGCCTCTGCCCACCACGCCCATGGCGCGTCGGCCGAGGGCGTTGCCGCCGGCTCCCCCGGTGTTGCGTCGGGAAACCTGATCCAGGTTCCGGTGCACATTCCGGTCAACGTCTGCGGCAACACCGTCAACGTGATCGGCGCGCTGAACCCGGCGTTCGGCAACTCCTGCGCCAACGTCTGATTCCGACGGGCCCGCCGGAGCAATTCGGCAGGCCGGCTCAGCCCATGACTCCCAGGAGAGTCCAACTCCGTTTCGAACTTCCGTTCTTGCGGACACTCTCCTGGACGCGCCGCAATGCGACCAATTCTCGGCCGTGAGAGAAATGGTGGCGGGCGCGTGAAAAAAGCGGCCAGGCACCGCCCAAGCCACGGGCGACACGCAGCTCTTGGGCCGCGTGAGTGACAATCACGGTGCATCCCAAAACCATCGGGCGATGATTCTGATTCGCCCGGCTCCCGACCATCCAAAGTCGGGCAGAAAACGGAGGAAGAACCATATGCGCAACTTCAAGAAGGCTGCTGTCCTCTCTCTCGCCGCCGCCGGTCTGGTGCTGGGCTCGGCCGGTGTCGCCGGCGCGAGCGCCGAGGCCGAGGGCGTCGCGGCCAACTCGCCCGGCGTGCTCTCCGGCAACCTGATCCAGGTTCCCGTGCACGTCCCGATCAACGTCTGCGGCAACACCGTCAACGTGATCGGCCTGCTCAACCCGGCGTTCGGCAACCACTGCGCCAACATCGGCTGAATCAGCGAAAGCTGACTCGGTTGTGCCTGCGCCGCACCCCGCGCAAACAGGGTGCGGCGCACCCTCCCCGTGTGTGATCTAGGAGATCAACCCCCATGCAGAACGTGAAGAAGGCCGCCGTCATCTCCGCCGCCGCGGCCGGCCTGGTGCTGGCCGGTGCCGGTGTCGCCAGTGCCGGCGCCGAGGCCGAGGGCGTCGCCACCAACTCCCCCGGTGTGCTGTCCGGCAACCTGATCCAGGTCCCCGTGCACGTCCCGGTGAACGTCTGTGGCAACAGCGTCAACGTGATCGGCCTGCTGAACCCGGCGTTCGGCAACTCCTGCGCCAACGTGGACATCCCCAAGGAGCACGAGCACGAAGAGGACTGCCCCTGATCACCCGCTGATCGGCACCTCTGCCTTGCGCGAACTGCCCCTCGGCCCCTCGGCCGGGGGGCAGTTCGCATCGGTACGACTGAATGAGCACCTCTCACTGAAGGGTTGGTACCCCATGCTTCGAAAGACGAGCGGAGCCGGCCTGCTGACCGCGCTGGGCGCGGCGATGCTGCTGGGCGCCACCGCACCGGCCGCCTCCGCCGAGTCCGGCACGGGCGACACCTCGCTGCCGCAGCCGTCGACCCACCTGCAGTCCACCGACGTCGGCCCGGCACTGGGCGGCGTGACGGGCGCGCTCGGGTACTCCGTGACGCCCGTGAAGACCCTCCGGCTGGACCCGTTTGCCCAGTCCTCGGCGGATGTGCTGAACAACGGCGTCGCGGTCGAGCCGGACAACGGCCTGAAGCCGGTGACCACCGGCATGCTGACCGCTCCGCTGAGCAACGGCGGCGGGGTGAAGGACCTGCCGCACGTCGGCCCGCTGCTCGGGGTGCTGCCCGGCTGAACGGCCGGCGCACCGGACGTACGGAAGGGCCCGGCGTCTCCCCCGAGGGGGTGGCACCGGGCCCTTTCTGATGACCTCGCCGGGTCGTTCGGCCGTACCTGCCGAGGGGTCAGGCCTGGGTCTGGTCCAGAACGCCCGTGACGGTGCCGGTGGTGGTGGCCGTCAGGCTCTTCAGCGAGTCGGTGACCGAGATGCGCTTGTCGTCACCGCCCAGGCTGGCCTTGGCGCCGGGGATCGCCTGCACCGGCGCGGTGATCAGCTGCGGGTCGATCTCACCGAACCCGAGGGCACCGTCCGCGAGTTGGCCGCTGCTGCCCTCGACCCAGGTGACCGGCTGGCCCAGCGTGAGGCCGGGGCCGCCGGCGTTCAGCGGAGCGGCGGGGGCATCCACCAGCAGGTCGCCGAGCTCGGTGCTGCGGTCCGCGGTCGGCAGCGGGACGGAGGCCTGCAGAGCGGGGCCGACCTTGCCGGTGGGGATCGACGGGACGATCCGGTCCGGGATCAGCTGGTGATCGGCCTTGCCCTCCGGGACCGGCGGCATCAGCAGCGAGGTGGGCACCCCGCCGGAGATCTTGCCGCCCGCCGGAAGCAGCGGAAGCGGGTCGGTCGCCGCCCCGAGCGGGATCGTGAACGGCACCTCCTTGGTGGCCAACTCGTCCTCGATCGCCGCCACCTGACCCGGAGTCATCGGAGCTGCCGCGGCGGCGCCCTGGGCCGTGACGACACCGGCGCCGACCGCCAGCAGCAACGCGCCGGCCCGCTTGGAGAGCTTCATGCTAATCACCGATCTGTCTGTGAGCTTTTGACGGAGAGCTGCTGTGCAGCAGAAAACACTCTGTCTCAACGACCCACGCATGGCCGGATAGCGCCAGTTAACCAGTATGGCCTAATAATCCCACCGGATCGCCGACCCCGTGATGATCCGTCACCCGTTCTCGAAGAATCCGCGTAACTTTCCGCGCCGTCATTCTTTGATCTAAATGTCGCAGCCACGACGGCGGCAGGATCGGATGCCACGGAATCCCCCCTGACGGGCTAGCAACCGCAGACCTGGTCTTCTCGTTGAACGCGTTGAACGAACACAGTCGAGACCGCCGAGACGGCGAATCCCAGCATTTCAGAGAGGTATCTCCCCCATGCTCAAGAAGACTTTCGCGACCTTCGGCCTGGTTGCCGCCGCCATGGCCGCGGCGTCCACCCCCGCCGTCGCCATCGGCAACCAGGACGGGCAGGCGGGTTCCATCCAGGGCAACGGCGGCACCAACGCCACGGGCACCTGGGGCAACCACAGCCCGAACTTCCACTTCCTCGACAACCCGAACATCTGCCTCCCGGAGATCCACAACATCGGCGTCGGCGTGCTCGGTGTCGCGGTCCCGGTCGAGGTGGACGCCCTGAACAACACGCCGAAGCAGACCTGCGTGGTCGGCCAGGGCACCCTCGGCAGCGGTGACGGCGGCGTGTCCCACCTGGTCGGCTGACCAGCCGCACCGCGGCCCCCAAGGCCCATCTGAACCATCCGAATCACCCTGAACCGCCAGTTCAGTCAGTACCACCGGCTTTCCCCGCTCCACTCCCATCAGATCCGAAAAGGAACAGAAAAATGATCAAGAAGGCTCTTGCCGCGTTCGGTGTCGCCGCTGCCGGTCTGGCCATGACCGCCGCCCCCGCCATGGCGATCGCCGACCAGGACGGGCAGGCCAGCTCCGTTCAGGGCAACGGTGGCACCAACGCGACCGGCACCGCCGGCAACCACAGCCCGAACTTCCACACCCTGGACAACCCGAACCTCTGCCTGCCGGAGGTCCACAACATCGCGGTGGCCGTCATCGGTGTCGCGGTTCCGGTCGAGGTCAACGCCCTCAACACCAACCCGGAGCAGACCTGCGTCGTGGGCCAGAACACCCTGGGCAGCGGCGACGGCGGCGTCAGCCACCTGATCGGCTGATCAACCCGCAGCGTCCGGCCGCCGGGTCCGGGGGGAGCTTCTCCTCCTGGGCCCGGCGGTTTTCGTCTGCCTGCCGCACAGACCGCTCGCGGCGGCGGATCCCGTTCGGCTGCGGTGCGTTCGGGTGACAGGCCGTCAGTGCGGCGCGTACTGCGTACCGCGAGCAGCACCGGTGTGATCACGTGTATTTCCCGCCCTATCACGCAGTCCGTCGGCACTGTCCGCAGGGCGCCGACGGTCTACTGCACCAGAGAGGACAGATTCATGAAGAGCATGCTGGGCAAGGCCTTGCTGACCACGGTCGGCGCACTGGCCATCGCCGGTGTCTCGGCGCCGGCGTACGCACACGTCGACGCCGGCGGCGGCGGCCACTTCATCGCGACGGCGGAAGAGCCGTTCGTCGCCGGTGAGCAGCACGGCTGGGCCGTCACCGACCACATCTTCGTGGCCGGGCACCAGTGGGGCTGGGCGACCAGCACCGCCACCGGCGGCGGCGCCGAGGGCATCGTCCACATCGACTGACGCCGGGTCGGACAGCAGCCGAGGCCGGGTCCCGATCACGGGGCCCGGCCTCGGTCGTACGGGGAGCTGCTATCGCAGCATCCTGGCCGCCTCGACGGCCCAGTAGGTCAGGATCTGCTCGGCACCGGCCCGGCGGATCGAGGTGAGCGTCTCCAGGATGATCCGCTCGCGGTCCACCCAGCCGTTGGCGGCAGCGGCCTCGATCATCGAGTACTCGCCGGAGACCTGGTACGCGGCCACCGGTACCGGCGAGGCGTCGGCGATCTGGCGCAGGATGTCCAGGTACGCCATGGCCGGCTTCACCATCACCAGGTCGGCGCCCTCGGCGACGTCCTGCTGCAGCTCGCGCAGCGACTCACGGGCGTTGGCCGGGTCCTGCTGGTACGTCTTGCGGTCGCCCTTGAGCGAGGAGCCGACGGCCTCGCGGAACGGGCCGTAGAAGGCCGAGGCGTACTTGGCGGTGTAGGCGAGGATGCCGGTCTCCTGGTGGCCCGCCTCGTCCAGCGCGCGGCGGATCACGCCGATCTGACCGTCCATCATCCCGGACGGGCCGACCAGGTGGACGCCCGCGTCGGCCTGGACGACGGCCATCTCCTTGTACCGCTCCAGGGTGGCGTCGTTGTCCACACTGCCGTCCTCGGCGAGGACGCCGCAGTGGCCGTGGTCGGTGTACTCGTCCAGACAGAGGTCGGACATCACCACGAGCGCGTCGCCGACCTCCGAGACCACGTCCCGGATCGCCTTCTGCAGGATGCCGTCCGGGTTGGTGCCCTCGCTGCCGACGGCGTCCTGGACCTCGGGGACGCCGAACAGCATGATGCCGCCCAGGCCCGCCTCGGCGGCCTCCACGGCGGCCTTCCGCAGGGTGTCCCTGGTGTGCTGGACGATGCCCGGCATCGAGGCGATCGGGCGCGGCTCGGCGATGCCCTCGCGGACGAAGGCGGGCAGGATCAGCTCGGCCGGGTGCAGCCGGGTCTCCGCGACCAGCCGACGCATCGCCGGGGTCGAGCGCAGGCGGCGCGGGCGTACGTACGGGAATTCAGCGGACATGGCTTCTCTCTCCGGACGAATGGGGGAACTGTACGCAACCGGGTAACCACAACGGGGGCGCGGGCACCCGTACGCACATGGTCGACCACAGCAGGGGCGCGGGGAACTGCGCGATCAACCGTGCACCTTCGTTGTGCCCTGGTCGCGCAGTTCCCCGCGCCCCTGAAGGTACCCAGTTGCGTTGGTGAGCCCCGCGCCCCTGGGGGAAGCCCCTCAGCGGGCCTTGCGGCGGGAGCCGGGGCGGCGTTCGCTGGGCCGGTAGACCGGCTCACCCGCCGCGACGGCCGCGTCCCGACGCCCCGCACCGAAGTCTGCCAGGGCCTGGGCCAGCGCGGCGGCCGACGGCGCCGGGGCCATCACGTCCACCCGAAGTCCGTGCTCCTCGGCGGTCTTGGCGGTGGCCGGACCGATACAGGCGATGATCGTGACGTTGTGCGGCTTACCGGCGATACCGACCAGGTTCCGCACGGTCGAGGACGAGGTGAAGAGCACCGCGTCGAACCCGCCGCCCTTGATCGCCTCGCGGGTCTCGGCCGGCGGCGGCGAGGCGCGGACGGTGCGGTACGCCGTCACGTCGTCCACCTCCCAGCCGAGCTCGACCAGGCCGGCCACCAGGGTCTCGGTGGCGATGTCGGCACGGGGCAGCAGCACCCGGTCGATCGGGTCGAAGACCGGGTCGTACGGCGGCCAGTCCTCCAGCAGACCGGCGGCGGACTGCTCACCGGAGGGCACCAGGTCGGGCTTCACGCCGAAGTCGACCAGCGCCTGGGCGGTGGTCTCGCCGACCGCCGCGACCTTGATGCCGGCGAAGGCGCGGGCGTCGAGCCCGTACTCCTCGAACTTCTCGCGGACAGCACGCACCGCGTTGACCGAGGTGAAGGCGATCCACTCGTAGCGGCCCGTCACCAGGCCCTTGATGGCGCGCTCCATCTGCTGCGGGGTGCGCGGCGGCTCCACCGCGATGGTGGGCACCTCCTGCGGCACCGCGCCGTACGAGCGCAGCTGCTCGGAGAGGCCGGTGGCCTGCTCCTTGGTACGCGGCACCAGGACGTTCCAGCCGAACAGCGGCTTGGTCTCGAACCAGGAGTGCGAGGAGCGGTGGGCGACCTGCTCGCCGACGACGGCTATGACCGAGGTGGCAGGGTCCACCGGGGCCGAGACCGGCGAGGGCAGCACGCGGGCCGCCTTCAGGTCGGCGGCGATGGTCGCCAGCGTGGCGGTGAAGGTCCGCTGGCGGGTCGTGGTGCCGGAGAGCGTCGCGCAGAGCGCGGCGTCGGGCTTGCGGCCGTGCGCGACCAGCGCGTTGGCGGTGGCGGGCAGCTGGCCCAGCGTCGTCCGGACCACCAGGGTGGTCTCGGGGGCGCCGAGGTCGACCAGGCCGCCGGCCAGCAGCGCGGCGCCGTCCACGAAGCGGACGTCGGCGCCCTGGCTGCCGCGCAGCGGGACACCGGCGTACGCGGGGACGCCGACCGACTGCGCGACACCCGGGATCACCTCGAAGGCGATCTCGGCGCGGGCACAGCAGAGCATCTCCTCGGCGGCGCAGCCGTCCAGGCCCGGGTCACCGTCGACGGTGCGGACCACGTGCTTGCCGGCCCGGACCGCCTCGGCGACCAGCTTGGCCACGTCGAGGTCGGTCTCCTCGGCCGGGTTGTGCACCCGCACGCCCGCCGGGCAGTGACTGCGCACGGCGGCGGCGGTCAGCGGGTCGGCGATCAGGATGTCGGCGGAGGCCAGCACGTCGACCGCGCGCAGGGTGAGCAGTCCGGGGTCCCCGGGGCCTGCGCCCAGGAAGGTGCAGCGGCCGGCCGGGGTGGCCGGGCTGCTGGACAAGCTGGTAGCGGCGTTGGGGCTCATCAGGCTCGCTCCCCCATCAGATTGGCCGCTCCCGCTTCGAGGAGCCGGGCGGCGAGGGCGTGGCCGAGGGCCGTCGCCTGCCGCTCGGCCGTCTCGTCGAGGACGAGCGGACCGTTGGCGGTCATTCTCAGCAGGGTGGCGCCGTCGACGGTGCCGACCACGCCCTCCAGCTGCAGTTCCTTCGGGCTCACCCAGGTCGCCAGCGCGGCGACGGGGGCGGAGCAGCCGGCCTCCAGGGCCGCCAGCAGGGCACGCTCGGCGACCACGGCGGCCCGGGTGGGGGCGTGGTCGAGCGCGCCGAGGGCGGCGGCGAGGGCGGCGTCCACGCACTCGATGGCGAGGGCGCCCTGGCCGGGGGCCGGCACCATCAGCTCGGGGTCGAGGTGCTGGGTGATCTCGGTGCTGCGGCCGAGGCGGTTGAGGCCGGCGGTGGCCAGCACCACGGCGTCCAGCTCACCGGCCGCGACGTACCCGATCCGGGTGTCGACGTTGCCGCGGATCGGGACGGTCTCCAGGGCCGCGCCGCGGGCGCTCGCCCAGGCGTTCAGCTGGGCCATCCGGCGCGGAGAGCCGGTGCCGATCCGGGCGGGGTGCCCGGCCAGCTTCTCCACCAGCTCGTCCAGGGCGAGCCCGTCGCGGGCCACCAGGGCGTCCCGGGCGTCCTCGCGCTCGGGGACGGCCGCCAGCAGCAGTCCCTCGGGGGCCGCGGTGGGGAGGTCCTTCAGGGAGTGCACGGCGAGGTCGATCCGGCCCTCGAGCAGCGCGTCGCGCAGCGCGGAGACGAAGACCCCGGTGCCGCCGATCTGGGCGAGCGCCTCGCGCGAGGTGTCGCCGTAGGTGGTGATCTCCACCAGCTCGACGGGGCGCCCGGTGACCCGGGTGACCTCGCGGGCGACCATGCCCGACTGGGCCATGGCGAGGGCGCTGCGGCGGGTGCCGAGTCGCAGCGGTACCGCTGACTCTTGACCATTCATGAGGTGATCGTCCCGGTCGTGCTGGTGGGCTGACTGATGGTTCATCTGGGCGCTCCGGCGGAGGGCTTGGCCTGTGCCCCGATCGGAGTACCGGAGACAGCCTGCACTGCCGCCGGGTCCAGGTCGAACAGTTCGCGGAGCGCGTCGGCGTACGAGGCGCCGCCGGGCTCGGCCGCCAGCTGCTTGACCCGCACGGTGGGGGCGTGCAGGAGCTTGTCGACGACCCGCTTGACGGTCTGCGAGACCTCGGCGCGGGTGCGCTCGTCCAGATCGGGCAGCCGCGTGTTCAGGCGTCCGAGTTCGCTCAGCACGACCTCGGAGGCCATGGCGCGCAGGGCGACCACGGTGGGGGCGATCCGGGCGGCGCGCTGGGCCGCGCCGAAGGCGGCGACCTCCTCGGCGACGATCCCGGTCACCGCGTCCACGTCCCCGGCCCCCGGGGTGGCGGCGTGGGCGTGGGAGAGGCTCTCCAGGTCGACCAGCAGGGCCCCGGGCAGCTCGTGCACGTCGTGGTCGACGTCCCGCGGCATGGCCAGGTCGAGGAAGGCCAGCGGAGTCTCTGCCCAATTCTGGGCTCGCTCGCCGGTACGCACGGCCACGGCCGCCGCGATGTCCTCGGCGCTGATCACCACACCGGCCGCGCCGGTACAGGAGATCACCAGGTCGACGTCGGCCAGGGTCTCGGGGACCTTGGCGAAGTCGACCGTACGGGCGCCCAGGTTGGCCGCCAGCCGCTCGGCCCGCTCGGGGGTGCGGTTGGCGATCAACAGTTCGCCGATACCGGCCCGGACCAGGGTCGCCGCGGCGAGCGAGCTCATCGAGCCGGCGCCGACCACCAGGGCCCGCTTGCCCGCGATCTCGCCCGCGCCCGCGGCGATCTGCTCCAGGCCGAAGGTGACCAGCGACTGCCCGGCCTTGTCGATGCCGGTCTCGCTGTGCGCCCGCTTGCCGACCCGCAGGGCCTGCTGGAACAGCTCGTTCAGGCCGCGCCCGGCGGTGTGCTCCTCCTGGGCGCGGGCCAGCGCGTCGCGCAGCTGGCCGAGGATCTGGCCCTCGCCGACCACCATCGAGTCCAGGCCGCAGGCCACCGAGAAGAGGTGGTGGACGGCCCGGTCCTCGTAGTGGACGTACAGGTGGGAGGTGAGCTCCTCCAGGTCCACGCCGCTGTGGTGGGCGAGCAGCAGGGAGAGCTCGGCGACGCCCGCGTGGAACTTGTCCACGTCCGCGTACAGCTCGATGCGGTTGCAGGTGTTGACGAGCGCCGCCTCGGCGACGGTCGCCGTGGCCGCGGCGTCGTGCAGCAGCCTGGTGGGGACGTCACCGGTCAGCGCAGCGCGCTCCAGCACGCCGACGGGGGCGGTGCGGTGGCTCAGCCCAACGACGAGAAGACTCATGCCCGCCCCTTGTGCATACGGATCCGGTCTCTGCTCACGCGGGCATCACCGCTGACAGATCTCCTTCGGTGCCCTTGGCGGGCTTGCCGCCCTTGGCCGGTTCGGCCTTGGCGGTGCCGCCCGCGGCGCGGCGGAGCTTCGCGGCGGCGGCGCGCACCGGGCCCGGGGCGCGGTCTAGCACGGAGTCGCCGCGGTCGGGCTCCTCGCCGGCCTTGCGCTGCTCGTGGAAGGCGAGGATCTGGAGCTCTATGGAGAGGTCGACCTTGCGCACGTCCACGCCGTCCGGGACGGTCAGCACGGTGGGGGCGAAGTTGAGGATGCTGGTGACGCCGGCCTCGACCAGCCGGTCGCAGACCTGCTGGGCGGCGCCGGGCGGGGTGGTGATGACGCCGATGGAGACCTGCTGGCTCTCCACGATCGCCTCCAGCTCGTCCATGTGCCGGACCGGCAGCCCGGCCGCGCTGCTGCCGACCACGGCCGGGTCGGCGTCCAGCAGGGCCGCCACCCGGAAGCCGCGGGAGGCGAAGCCGCCGTAGTTGGCGAGGGCGTGGCCGAGGTTACCGATCCCGACGATGACGACCGGCCAGTCCTGGGTCAGGCCGAGCTCGCGGGAGATCTGGTAGACGAGGTACTCGACGTCGTAGCCGACGCCTCGGGTCCCGTACGAACCGAGGTACGAGAAGTCCTTGCGCAGCTTCGCGGAGTTGACCCCCGCGGCGGCGGCCAGCTCCTCGGAGGAGACCGTCGGCACCGAGCGCTCGGAGAGCGCGGTCAGCGCGCGCAGGTACAGCGGAAGACGGGCGACCGTCGCCTCCGGGATGCCCCGGGCACGCGAGGGTCGGCGCGCGGCGCCTGCGTCGGGCGTCTGCGAAGTGCTCTGGGTGGATCGGCCGATTGCCACGGTGCTCCTGTGGGTGAAGCTGGGCTTTGGCAGCCAGGCTATGCGTTTGTGAACGTGTGCACAAAGATGGTGTCCGATTTGTCCCCGCACAGTGATGCGCATCACTCACCGCCCCATGCGGTCAGCATGACACCCGGGGGCTCGGTGCCCAGTGGCCACGGGCCGAAGGGTGCCTCGCGGCGGATCAGCGGAGGCGGACCCGCCTGTCGGCGCGACATCGCCTCGCCGAGTCGCGGCCAGGGCACCCCGGCCGCCTCGGGCAGCGATTCGGCCCAGTCGGCGGGCGGGCCGGACAGGCCGCGGGCGTGGACACAGTGACGCAGCAGGTCGGCGGCGGCCCGGGCGTCGCCGAGCGCGGTGTGCGCGGGGTACCAGCCGAGGCCGGCCGCCTCCACGCAGGCCGCCAGGCCGTACCCGCCGGCCTCGGGGAGGTGGTCGCGGGCCAGGCGCATGGTGCAGAGCAGGGGTACGGGGGGCAGCGGTACGCCGATCCGGGCGAACTCGCGCTCCAGGAAGGCCTGGTCGCAGGTCACGTGGTGGCCGACCAGGATCCGGCCGGCCAGCAGCTCCAGCAGGTGGGGTGCGACCTCGCGGAAGCGGGGGGCGCCGACCACGTCGTCCTGGGAGATCCGGTGGACGTGGGTCGGGCCGACCGGGCCGACGGGGTCGATCAGGGTGGAGAACTCGCCCTCGGCCCGCAGTCGGCCGTCGAGCAGCACCACGGCCACCTCGACCACGCGGTGGCGCCAGGGGCTCCGGCCGGTGGCCTCGACGTCGACCACGGCGTAGCCGCTCCTCGTCGGAAGCATGGCGGCTCTCCTCCGTCTTCGGCCCCCGACGGACACAAAACCGTTAGATCGTAAGCCGACGAATCGAGCAGAACATAAGACGATCTTCATTTTTCGGACAACGATTTGGCGTCCAACCCCCGCCGATCGGCGGGGGTGTGGCGTTGGTCTCAGGCACCGAGGGCGGCGCGGAGGCGGCGCTCGTCGACCCGCCAGAAGTCGTGCTGCCGCCCGTCGATGAGGGTCACCGGGATCTGCTCCCAGTACTTGCGGTACAGCTCCTCGTCCTGGGTGATGTCCCTCTCCTCGAACGACGCCCCGAGTTCACCGGCCACCCGGACGATCACCTCGCGGGCCTCGTCGCACAGATGACAGCCGGGCTTGCCCACCAGCGTGACCGTCCGGTCGGCGGGGCTCTTCTTCTTGTCGTCACGTCGCAGCAGTGGGCTCACCCGCCCATTGTGCTCCGACCTCCACCGCCCACTCGCCTCGGCGCGCTCCCGATCCGATGCCGACGCTCCTCGGCCGGGATAACTCCGCCGATGCGGGCTGTTAACTGTGCCTGCACACCGCGGTCACGGAGAGACGCCCCGGCGCTGACTATGCTCGGTGCATGGCCGCGCTGCGAAGGCTCAACCAGGCAAAGGGATCCCCCACCGAGCGGACCGCCCTGGCGGGCGAGGCCGCCGCCGACGCGGCGGAGGCCGACCTCCTGCTCAGCGAGCCCCCGAAGAAGCCCGGCCGCCCCAAGGCCCCCGCCGAGGACCACACCCCGACCCCGGGCGACCCGCAGGCCGCCGCGTTCTTCGACTGCGACAACACCATCCTGCGCGGCGCGGCGATCTTCTACCTCGGCATCGGCCTGTACCGGCGCAGGTTCTTCAGCCGGCGCGACGTCGCCCGCTTCGCCTGGCAGCAGGCCTGGTTCCGGCTGTACGGCGCCGAGGACCCGGCGCACATGGCCGACGCCCAGGACACCGCACTCGGCCTGGTGGCCGGGAAGCGGACCGCCGACCTGGAGCAGATCTGCGAGGAGATCTTCGAGGAGGTCATCACCGAGAAGATCTGGCCCGGCACCCGCGCGCTGGTGCAGATGCACCTGGACGCCGGCCAGCGGGTCTGGCTGGTCACCGCCGCCCCGCAGGAGGTGGCCCGGATCATCGCCCGCCGGCTCGGCATGACGGGCGCCCTCGGCACCGTCGCCGAGGCGGTCGACGGCGCCTACACCGGCCGGCTGGTGGGCGGCCTGCTGCACGGCGAGGCCAAGGCCGCGGCGGTACGGGCGCTGGCCCGCCGCGAGCAGCTCGACCT
Source organism: Kitasatospora atroaurantiaca (assembly GCF_007828955.1). Lineage (NCBI taxonomy): Bacteria > Bacillati > Actinomycetota > Actinomycetes > Kitasatosporales > Streptomycetaceae > Kitasatospora > Kitasatospora atroaurantiaca. The sequence continues at coordinate 3,230,423 of NZ_VIVR01000001.1, forward strand.
GAGCCGCTGCGCGGCGTTCAGCGACTCCGCGAACGACATCCCGATGCTCACGCTGGTCGGCCACCCGTACGTGGTCAATCCGGACGCCGCGCTGCGCCGCCACGCCCGGGCGATGGGCTGGCGGGTACGGGACTTCCGGACCGGCCGGAAGGCGGCCAGGATCGGGATCCCGGCCGCCGCCGGGCTCGGCGTGCTGGCGGGGGCGACCGCCGCCGCGGTGGCCATCCGGCGCCGCTCCGGTCAGCAGCACGCCTGAAACCCCCCTCGGCGACTCACGCTTACGGGCGAAAATCAGGCACGCCCGACGACGCCTCCGTTCGGGTTCGGCCCTGACCGGATCCGATCGTTCGACTACTTGAGAAAGTCTGGGGTTGCCGGGGCCCGAGGCAGGGAAACGGCGCTACAGGCCGCCGAATTGGTCACAGGGTGCGCACAAGCGATCACATTGAGCCGGGCGGATGACGCCACGTCCGGTCAGTTCCAGCTGAATATGCACCCCAAGCGGATCTCAAACGACCACTTCGACAACAGGGTGTAGCTGTCATTGCACAAAGCGTTATTCTCTCCTGGATGCACGCCACCCACACGTCCCCTGTGACGGGGGGTCAGGAAGTGTGCTCTCCGCGCAGGCGGAGGTGATCCGTCCACAGTTCTGCCTCTGGGAGTCCCGTGTACCCACCCGTCCGGAACGACGCGCCTGCCACCTCCCGCCCGTCGCCCGCCATCCTGCGCCCCGGTACGCGCCTCGACCGCCTGTGGACCGCGATCCGCGAGTTCGAGCTGTACGTGCCCCAACCGGCCCTGGCCGGGCCCGCCCTGGCCGGCGGCGGGACGCCCCACCCCGGCACCGCCCTGCGCTCCACCACGACCAGCGGTCCGGGCACCCGCAGCCGCGCCGCGGTCGGCGGCGGCACCCGCAGCCGTACCAGAACCGCTCCCAGCCCGGGCTTCGAGACCGAGCACAACCCGATCATGGAGCTGGTCGAGCGGGCCCAGAACGGCGAGAGCGAGGCCTTCGGGCGGCTGTACGACCACTACTCCGACACCGTCTACCGGTACATCTACTACCGGGTCGGCAGCCGGGCCACCGCCGAGGACCTGACCAGTGAGACCTTCCTGCGCGCGCTGCGCCGGATCGGCACCTTCACCTGGCAGGGCCGGGACTTCGGCGCCTGGCTGGTGACCATCGCCCGCAACCTGGTCGCCGACCACTTCAAGTCCAGCCGCTTCCGGCTGGAGGTCACCACCGGCGAGATGCTCGACTCCAACGAGTGCGAGCGCAGCCCGGAGGACTCGGTGCTGGAGTCGCTCTCCAACGCCGCCCTGCTGGACGCCGTCCGGCGGCTCAACCCGCAGCAGCAGGAGTGCGTCACGCTGCGCTTCCTGCAGGGCCTCTCGGTCGCCGAGACGGCCCGCATCATGGGCAAGAACGAGGGCGCCATCAAGACGCTCCAGTACCGCGCGGTGCGCACCCTCGCCCGCCTGCTGCCCCCCGACGCGCGGTGAACGCGGGTACCTCCGGGGCGATATCCGACAGGCCGTCACCGTCCGTTCCCCGCCGACACGTGCGGGTGAATGGGCGGTCACATGATCAGTCGTGCGTAACCGACTCCCGGCACCGCTCGTTGGCCAGCGTGCAAACCCCCACCGGGCTCGCGGTCAAGCAGGACCAGGACCTGTCACCCGATGGTGTGGTTTTGGCCCGCCGAGGCAACCGTCCGGCAGGCCGGGGAGTCGACAACGACGAAGGGAGGTGTGGCCCGTGACGGCAAACGTGCTGGAGCACCGGCGGGCGAAGGCCTTCGCCGAGGCGCTGGAGGCCCACCAGGCAGAGAGCAGACCCGGCAGCAGCCACCACGGCGGTTCCACCGCGATGGCCGAGCTGCTCACCATGGCGGGAGCGCTCGGCGCGCTGCCCGAGCCCGAGCTGAGCACCGAGGTCAGGACGGTCCAACGCGCCCAGCTGATGGCCGCGTTCGAGCAGGCCTGGGCCGGTGGACCGGCGGCGCGGGTGCCGCAGCAGCGCAGGCATCGAGCGGCCGGGGCGGCCCAGCGCAGCCGCTGGGGTCGCCGGCTCGCGATCGGCGGGCTGGTCGCCGGGGTCGCCGTCGGGAGCTTCGCGGGCGCCGCCGCGGCGAGCACCAACGCCCTTCCCGGGGACGCGCTTTACGGGATGAAGCGCGGCCTGGAGGGTCTCCAGCTGGACTGGGCGGGCTCCGACACCGAGCGCGGCGCACTGCTCCTCGACCAGGCCTCGACCCGGCTGGAGGAGGCGCAGGACCTGCTCGGGCGGGCCGGTTCGCCGTCCGGGCTCAGTGCGGGCACCGTCGAGCAGGTCCGCCGGGCGCTGGACGACATGCACGCCGAGGCCATCCGGGGGCGGGACTTGCTCCGCTCGGTCTACCGCAGCAACGGTTCGCTCGCGCCGATGCGCAAGCTGGCCGGCTTCGCCGACGGTGAGGACGAGCGCTGGGCCGCCCTGCACGGCAAGCTGCCCGGGCAGCTGACCACCCAGGCCAGCAGGGTCGACGAACTCTTCAGCGACATAAGCGAGGACGTCGCGCCCCTGCACCTGGAGCAGCAGCCCGGCAAGGGCGGCGGTCCCGGTCACGGTGGGGCGGGCGGCGGCCAGCAGGCCCCCGGCTCGACCAGCAGCCCGGCCCAGGGCGAGGCGCAGGGCTCGGCGGACACGCCGAACTCGCGCGGCTCCTCCGGTGGTACGGCCCACGGCGGTCCGGCGCCGGGCGGTGCCGCCGCCGGTGTCGGCAGCCTGGTCAACGGACTCACCAACGGACTGACCGGCAGCGGGGCTTCCAGCAGCCCGGCGGCCGGCCAGAGCCCCAAGTCCGGTGACTCGGCCGCCCCGTCCGCCCCGGCGCAAGGTACGCCGGACGGTCAGGGCATCACCATCCCGCCGCTGATCCCCGGCCTGCTGCCGGAGATCACGCTGGGCTGAGATGACGCGGAAGTGGCTGTGAGCACAGTGCTCACAGCCACTTCCGCATCTCGGGGGGCCTGCTAGAAGAAGACCGAACGCCGTTGCACCAGAAGCTTGTAGAGGGTGTGCTGGATGGTCTCGCGCACCTGGTCGGTCAGGTTGAAGACCAGCATCGGGTCGTCCGCCGCCTCCGGCGGGTGGCTGTCGGTCGCGATCGGCTCGCCGAACTGGATGGTCCACTTGGTCGGCAGCGGCACCGCCCCGAGCGGCCCGAGCCACGGGAAGGTCGGCGTGATCGGCACGTACGGCAGGCCGAGCAGCCGGGCCAGCGTCTTGGCGTTCCCGATCATCGGGTAGGTCTCCTCGGCCCCGACGATCGAGCAGGGAACGATCGGCACCTGAGCACGCAGGGCCGAGGCGACGAACCCGCCCCGCCCGAAGCGCTGCAGCTTGTACCGCTCGGAGAAGGGCTTGCCGATCCCCTTGAAGCCCTCCGGCCAGACCCCGACCACCTCGCCGCGTTCCAGCAGCGCCTGGGCATCCTCGTTGCAGGCCAGGGTGTGCCCGGCCTTACGGGCCAGCTCGCCCGCCACCGGCATGACGAAGACCAGGTCGGCGGCGAGCATCCGCAGGTGCCGCTGCTGCGGGTGGTGGTCGTGGATGGCGACCTGGGTCATCAGGGCGTCCAGCGGGATCGTCCCCGAGTGGTTGGCGACGATCAGCGCCCCGCCCTCGGCCGGGATGTTCTCGACACCGCGTACCTCGACCCGGAAGTACTTCTCCGCCAGCGGGCGCAGCAGCGAGAGGAAGACCTCCTCGGTGAGCTCCCGGTCGAAGCCGAACTCGTCCACCTCGTAGTCGCCGGTGATCCGACGGCGCAGGAAGGCCAGGCCGTTGGCGGCACGGCCCTCCCAGCCCTTGCCGAAGGCCCTGGTGGCCGCCGAGCCGAGCGGGCCCGCCAGTGCCCCGCCGACGGCCTCGGCGATCCGGTCCGCCAGGTGCCCCTGCTCCCCGCTGCCGTGCCAGCTCGGCGCGGACTCGATCGGGATGACCCTCGCCTCGCCGGGTGCGTACTCTCTCGCGGCAGTCATCGCAGCCTCAGCTCCTCGACGAGTTGGACGGGTGGGACGGGTGGGACGGGCGGGGCGGGTCTGACGGCTCGGGGCCCAGCAGCGCCGCCAGCCGGTCCGTGACGGCGGTCAGCCGCTCGGGCGGCAGCAGCCCGGTCGACTGGACGGCCGCGAAGTCGGCGAAGGCCTCCGGGGTGCTGAACTTCGGCGTGTACCCGAAGGTTTCGCGCAGCTGCGTGGTGTCGACCACCCGGCCGTGGGTGAGCAGCCGGATCTGCTCGGGCGAGATGTCGGCCACCCGGGTCTGCCGGACCAGGCCGGCGACCAGGCTGAGCGCGGGGAGCAGCAGGGGTACGGTCGGGCGGCCGAGCCGGCGGGCGCACTGGGAGAGCAGCAGCACGCCCTCGCCCGCGACGTTGAACGTCCCGGTGTTGGTGGTGCCGCGCCGGGGTTCGAGCGCCGCCAGCCGGAGCACCTCCACGGCGTCGTCCTCGTGGATGAACTGCAGGCGCGGGTCGTGCCCGAGCACGGTCGGCAGCACCGGCAGCGCGAAGTAGTCGCTGAGCGGGGTGTCCCCGGCCGGGCCGAGGATGTTGGCGAAGCGCAGCACGGTGACCGCGACGTCGGGCCGGCGCCGGGCGAAGCCGCGGACGTACCCCTCGACCTCGGCGGCGTCCTTGGCGAAGCCGCCCCGGGGCAGGTCCTTGGGCTGCATCCGCTCGCCGAAGACGGCCGGGTCGCGCGGCGCGGAGCCGTACACGCCGGTGGTCGACTTCACCACCAGGCGGCGCAGGCCGGGGGCCTTCTGGCAGGCACCGAGCAACTGCATGGTGCCGATGACGTTGGTCTCCTTGACCGCGGCACGGCCGCCGGGGCCCGAGGCGCTGACGTTGAGGTGCACCACCGTGTCGACGTCGTGCTCGGCCATCACCCGGGCGATGGCCGGGCGGCGCAGGTCGACCTGGACGAAGCGGAAATCAGGATGAACGTTCCCGCGCGGCGCCCGCACGTCCACGCCGACCACCAGGTCGACGTCGGGACGGCGGCTGACCGCCGCGGCGAAGCGGGCACCGAGATGGCGTGCCACGCCGGTGACGAGCACGACCTTGCCCACTGCCCTGCGCCCTCCTCGGCCGAAGATCGAGCTGAAGCCCTGCCTGCACCGTACCGCGCGCCTGTTTCCACGACGCAAACGCCACTGCCCGCCCCGGCAATATCCACCGGGACGGGCAGTGCGCACACCTGGCGCGCAGGGCGCGACCGTGGGTGTTACTTCTTGTTGCGACGCTGAACGCGAGTGCGCTTCAGAAGCTTGCGGTGCTTCTTCTTGGCCATACGCTTGCGACGCTTCTTGATGACAGAGCCCACGGAACAACCCTCGCTCACTAAGACTCTCGCCCGTGAGAGACGGAGTCCATACGACTGACGGAGCGCCTAGCCTACCTTCCGCACGGCCAGCGCAGTAATCGTGCCCGGAACGTGCGGGAAATCTGTGGCAAACGGGTGCCGGGCCCACCGGCTGTGGGCCCGCACCACTGGTCGGTCCTACGCGCTCTCGAGGCGCACGTAGGAGTCCTTCAGGTACTCGTGCACCGCCTGTTCGGGGACCCGGAAGGAGCGGCCGACCCGGATGGCCGGAAGCTCTCCACTGTGCACCAGCCGGTACACCGTCATCTTGGACACCCGCATGACCGAGGCAACCTCCGCCACGGTCAGGAAGACGACCTCCTGCAGGGGGCGTTCGCCGGAACTCATGACCTCACCCGACCCTTACCCGTGTGCAAGGCACCGGCTTCCCCTCCGGTGACTCCACCGGCACACGTGTATCCCCAGAGTAGTTAAGGGTGGTACCAGTGGGAAGAGGGGGAAGCTCAGTCCTTGTACGGTGCGAGATCCGCCCGTTGCAGTACGTAGTCACTCAGCGCCCTGTAGCACTCCGGCCGCGCACCGTCGTCCACCGGTACGACCACCTCGACCGTGCCCTCGGCCTCGCCGACGAACGGCGCCGGGTCGTTGGAGTCCGCGAAGCCGCCCGCCGGGATGCCGAGCCGGCCGGCCCCGCAGAGCCAGCCGTGGTCGCCCAGCACCAGGTCGGGCAGCGGTTCGCCGGCCTCGGTGAGGGCGGCCAGCGCCAGCCGTACGGGCTGTGCCGAGTGGGTGTGCAGCAGGGTCTCGGAGCTGATTCTGCCCGCCCGCGACGGCGGTGCGTCAAGAGCCCGGACGACGGCCACCGAGCGGACGTAGTCGAGGGTGCAGGTCCGGGTCCCGTCGGGGGTGGGCTCACGGAAGCGCGTACCCCGCGCGGGGGTGCGCAGGGTGCAGCCGGCTGCTTCGAGCGCCCGGGCGAGCGCCGCGTGGAAGCCGGTGAGCTTGGTCGGGTGCCCGGTGCCGGCCAGCACGGTGCCCCGGCGGCGGGCGGTGCGGCGGACCAGGGCGGCGAGCCGGTCCAGGCCGTCCAGGGTGCGCTCGGGGTCGATGGTGTCCGGCCCCTGGCCGTAGGAGAAGTCGGGGTGGACGCCGCACCGCTCGGCCATCAGGTCGAGCACCGCGCCGGGGCCCCAGCGGCGCTCGGGGTCCAGTCCCATCAGCGCGCCCGGGTCGCCCTGGCCGAAGAGACGGTAGCTGCGGAGGTTCTTCTGACGCGGTGTCGGGATGTCCGGGCCGGCCAGCCGATGGCGGATCAGGTGGGCGCGGAGCTCCGCCCGGTTCACGGAATGAGCCCGTGGTGCGGGAAGACCGCACGACGGGCGGCCAGGACGGCCTGGTCGAGGCGGTCCTCGGGGTCGTAGCCGTGGTCGTGGAAGTCCCGCCAGTCGGGCTTGGCACCGTCGGTCATCAGCAGCGGCCCTTCCTGCCCGGTCAGGCGGAAGACCTCGCCGCGCCACACCTCGGGCGTCTCGGCGGCCGGGTCGACGGGCCGCCCGGCGGCGATGCCGACCAGGTGCGTCCAGGCTCTCGGGACGACGTCGATCACGGCGTAGCCGCCACCGCCGAGGGCGACCCAGCGGCCGTCGGCGTAGTGGTGCGCCAGGTCGTGCACGGCCTCGGCCACCATGCGCTGGGCGTCCAGGGTGACGGCGAGGTGGGCCAGCGGGTCGTCGAGGTGGGTGTCCGCACCGTGCTGGCTGACCACCACCTGGGGGCGGAACGCACCGAGCAGCTCGGGGACGAAGGCGTGGAAGGCACGAAGCCAGCCGGCGTCGCCGGTACCGGCGGGCAGCGGGAGGTTGGCCGCCGAACCGGGGGCGTCGGGGCCGCCGGTCTCGGTGGACCAGCCGGTCTGCGGGAAGAGGGTGGCCGGGTGCTCGTGGATCGAGACGGTGAGCACCCTTGGGTCGTTCCAGAAGGCCTGCTGCACCCCGTCGCCGTGGTGGACGTCCATGTCGACGTACGCGACCCGCTCGGCACCGAGCTCCAGCAGGCGGGCGACGGCGAGGGCGGCGTCGTTGTAGATGCAGAAGCCCGAGGCCCGGTCGGGCATCGCGTGGTGCAGGCCGCCGGCGAAGTTGACGGCGTGTCCGGCCTCGCCGCGCCAGACCGCCTCGGCGGCGGCCACGGACTGACCGGCGATCAGGGCGGAGGCGGTGTGCTGGGCAGCGAAGGCCCAGTTGTCCTCGGTACCGAGGCCGTGCCGCCGGTCGACGTGGGTCGGGTCGGCCGCGACGCGCTTGACCGCCTCGACGTACTCGGCGGTGTGCACCAGGCGCAGCGTGGAGTCTCCGGCGGGCCGTGCGGCGCGGACGGTCACGCCGGGCGCGGTGGTGAGCTCGAAGGCCTCCACCAGCCGCATGGTGAGCGCCAGCCGGGTCGGGTCCATCGGGTGGTCGGGGCCGAAGTCGTACGCGGTGACGCCCTCGTCCCAGTAGAGGTGCAGGCCGCGGGGGGCGTCACGCTCGGCTTCGGACATGGTCCAACGGTAGTGGCTGGGTGACCCTCGCCCGGCGCAGGGGCACACCCGGCCGGGTCAGGACGTCTCGGCGGGGGCGCTCTCGCGCAGTGGCCGGGCGGCGGCGGTGGGTGCGGGGGCGAAGTGGGCGCCGAGGGGCAGGATCCCCAGCACCAGCAGCATGGGCGCGAGCAGCGCGAGGCGGTAGGAACTGGCGTCCGCCACGGCGCCGACCAGCGGGGAGCCGACCAGGAACCCGACGTAGTTGAAGAGATTGAGCCGGGCCACGGCTGCGTCGGAGTCCTGCGGGAAGAGCCGGCCGCCGGCCGCGAAGACCTGCGGGATGATCGCGCAGATCCCCAGGCCCAGCACGGTGAAGCCGGCGATCCCGGCCCACGGCGCGGGCGCGGCGGCGGCGATGGCGAAGCCGAGCGCCGCCACGGCCGCGCCGGTCCGCACCACCGGGACGGCGCCCCAGCGCTGCACACCCCGGTCGCCGAGGGTGCGGCCGAGCAGCATGGCGACCATGTAGCCGAGGTAGGAGAGCTTGGCGACGTCCTCGGGGCTGTGCAGGCCGTCGGTGAGGTACTTGACGCTGTAGTTGGAGACGGAGGCGTCCGCGATGTAGGCGACGGCCATCGCCAGGCAGAGCGGCAGCAGCGGCTTCCAGGGGATCGAGCGGGCTGCCGCCTCGGCGGCCTCCCGTACGGCGTCGCCGAGTTCGGCGCGGCCGGCGAAGCGGGTGCCGGCCAGCAGCGCGAGCGGGATGAGGACGCCCGCGGCGCCGCCGAAGAGGGTGGTCAGGCCGAGGTCGTAGTGTGCCCCGATCCCCGCGATCGCGGCGCCGACGATGCCGCCGAGGCTGAACGCGGCGTGGAAGCCCAGCATGATGCTGCGGCCGTAACGGTGCTGGAGACCGACGCCCAGCATGTTCATACTGGCGTCCAGAGCGCCCACCAGCAGGCCGAACGCCCCTAGGGCGAGCCCGAGTTGCCACAGCGCGTCGCCGAGGCCGACCCCGGCGAGGGTGAGGCAGACGGCGGGCTGGACGACCCGCAGGACGGCGCGGGCGCTGGTGCGCTTGACCAGCTGCTCGGAGCCGATCGAACCGACGCCGGCCAGGATCGGCACGGCGGCGAGGAAGACCGGCAGCAGGGAGTCGCTGAGCCCGTACTGCTTCTGGATCTCGGGGATGCAGGTGACCAGCAGCGCGAAGGTGATGCCCTGCAGCAGGAAGCTGACCGCCAGGGCCGCGCGGGCCTGCCGCAGGCGTGCCGTGATCTCCTGCTGCATGAACGACCTCGCTACTCACCGGTAAGCGGATGTTGGCGAGAGCGTAGGTGCTCGGGCGGCTTTGCGGGAGGGGTGCGACCGAACTGTTCTCAGCCGGTCTCAGAGCGCCGGCAGCGCGAGCACCTCGGGGAGCTCGGTGAGCAGGCCGGTCGCGCCGGCGTCGGTGAGCCTGGCGGGGGCGGTGAGGGCGGCGTAGCCGTACACGTCCATCGCGGCGGCGCGGGCGGCCAGGACGCCGTTGCGGCTGTCCTCGACCACCAGGCAGCGGGCGGGCTCGGCGCCCAGCGTGGCGGCGGCGTGCAGGAAGAGGTCGGGGGCGGGCTTGCCGACGCCGACGTCCTGGGCGCTGAAGATCCGCTGCTCGGCGAAGTACCCGCGCAGGCCGGTGAGGTCGAGGGCGGTACGGATCCAGGAGTGGTGGGCGGAGGAGGCCAGACAGTACGGGACGCCGCGCTGCTGAAGGGTCTTCAGCACCTGCTCGGCCCCGCGGACGGCGGTGAGCTCGCGCTCGAAGGCGGCGAAGACCCGGCCGTGGAAGAGCTCGTCGAAGCCTTCGGGCAGCCGAGCGCCGTACCGCTCGCCGATCACGTCGTGCACGGTGTGCGCGGCGCAGCCCATGTAGTCCCGGTAGGAGTCCTCGACGGTGGTCGGGTAGCCGAGTTCGGTGAGGTACTCGGCCAGCACCCGGTTGGAGATCGGCTCGCTGTCCACGAGCACACCGTCATTGTCGAAGATCACCAGGTCGTACGTCATTTGGTTGAGCCTACTTGCGAGGGCAACCCGAGCAGGGGCGCGAGTCTCTGCTCGATCAACTGCGTGCGCGATCAACCGTGCACGTCCGCAGGTCCCCCTCGCGCAGTTCCCCGCGCCCCTGGGGTGCCCAGTTGCACACGTTACTTGCCGCCGGAGGCGAGCTCGCGGGAGCGGTCGCGGGCCGCCTCCAGCGCGCCGAGCAGCGCCGCGCGGACCCCGTGGTTCTCCAGCTCGCGGATGGCCGCGATGGTGGTTCCCGCCGGAGAGGTGACGGCCTCGCGCAGCTTGACCGGGTGCTCGCCGGAGTCGCGCAGCATGATCGAGGCGCCGATCGCCGACTGGACGATCAGGTCGTGCGCCACGTGCCGGGGCAGGCCCAGCAGGATTCCGGCGTCCGTCATCGCCTCGACCAGGAAGTAGAAGTACGCCGGGCCCGAGCCGGAGAGCGCGGTGGCCGCGTCCTGCTGGGACTCCGGCAGGCGCAGCGCCTTGCCCACCGAGCGGAAGATCTCCTCCGCCCGCTCCAGGTGCTTCTCCTCGGCGTGCGAGCCGCCGGAGATCACGCTCATGCCCTCGTCCACCAGGACGGGCGTGTTGGGCATCACCCGGACCACTGGCGTACCGGCGGCGAGGCGGGCCTCGAACCAGGCGGTCGGGATACCGGCGGCGGCCGAGATGACCAGCCGGTCGGGGCTGACGTGCGGGGCGAGTTCGTCCAGCAGCGAGCCCATGTCCTGCGGCTTCACGGCCAGGATCAGGGTGTCGGCGAGCTTGGCGGCCTCGGCGTTGGTCACCACGGCGACGCCGTACCGGGTCACGAGCTCCTCCGCGCGCTCCGGGCGGCGGGCGGTGACCATGACGTCGGCCGGGTCCTTGCCCGCGCGCAGCAGGCCGGAGAGCAGGGCCTCCCCGATCTTGCCGGTGCCGAGGAAGGCGATCTTCTGTCCGTGTGCGCTGCTGCTGCTCATGGCCGCTCCTTCGTACGCTGCTGGGGCCATCCTCGCACCGGGGCGGGCGGCGGGGCGGGGACGTCCACGCTGTGGTCGGGCGACGGCAATGTGCATGGCAGACACCCGGCCCGGCGGCCGGTGTCCGTCGGTACCGTCCCCGGCCGGACCGGGCGCTCGTACCTTCGCGGCACCCCCACGAAGGAGCCGCACCATGAGAACCGGACGGATCGAGAGAACCTGGTGGGCCGCGTTGACGCTGCTCGCCGTCCTGGCCGGCCTGCTGACGCTGGGCCCCGGCCGGGCGCACGCCGCCACCCTGACGCAGGTCACCGGCTTCGGGACCAACCCCGGCAACCTGCAGATGTACCGCTACGTCCCCGACGGCCTGCCGAGCGGCCGGCCCCTGGTGGTGGCCCTGCACGGGTGCACCCAGTCGGCGTCCGCCTACGACGACGAGACCGGCTGGACGAAGTGGGCCGACCAGTGGGGCTTCGCCCTGGTGCTGCCGCAGCAGCAGTCGGCGAACAACTCCAGCAGCTGCTTCAACTGGTTCCAGGCGGGTGACTTCTCCCGTGACCAGGGCGAGGCGCTCTCGGTGCGCCAGATGGTCGACCGGATGAAGGCCGACTACGGCAGCGACGCGACCCGGGTGTACGTCACCGGCCTGTCGGCGGGTGGTGCGATGACGGCGGCCCTGCTCGCCGACTACCCGGACGTCTTCGCGGGCGGCGGCGTGGTCGCCGGGCTGCCGTACCACTGCGCCACCACCCAGGTCGAGGCCTCCGTGGACTGCATGACCAACGGCAAGAACCTCACCCCGCAGCAGTGGGGCGACCTGGTGCGCGGCGCCTACCCCTCGTGGACCGGCGGCCACCCCAAGGTCTCGATCTGGCACGGCAGTTCGGACTCCCTGGTGAAGCCGAGCAACCTCACCGAGCTGATGGAGCAGTGGACGAACGCCAACGGCATCGGCCAGACGCCCACCACCAGTGACACCGTCGGCGGCTACCCCCACCAGGTGTACACGGACGCCGGCGGGCAGGCGCGGGTGGAGACCTACTCGATCACCGGGATGGGCCACGGACAGCCGGTCGACCCGGGCACGGGCTCGACGCAGTGCGGGACGGCGGGCGCGTACGTGCTGGACGTCAACATCTGTGCCTCGTACTGGATCGGCAGGTTCTGGGGCCTGGACGGCAGCTCCACCCCCAGCCCCTCCCCCACCCCCACCACGGGCCCCTCGACCGCCACCCTCGCCGACGACACCACCCTCGACGGCTATGTGAAGGCCGCCGCCGACGGGAGTTCACCCGCCGTCGGCACCCTGTCCGGCTCGCTCGGCCTGGCCGTCGGCCGGGGCACCGACGGCAAGCAGAACCGGGCCCTGCTCTCCTTCGACACCTCCGGCATCCCGGCGGGAGCCGTCATCACCGGGGCCCGGCTGACCGTCGCGTACGGCAGCGGCAGCGGGGACCCGTTCAGCGGCAGCCGACTGGTGGTCGACGCCCGTACCGGCTGCTTCGGCGCCGCCGGCACGACGGGCACCGACGACTGGTCCGCCGCCGTGACGGCCGCCGAGGTGGCCACGATCGGACGGTTCTCCTCGGGCAGCCAGACCTCCACCGACCTCTCCCCCGCCGGCCTGGCCGCGATCACCCCCGGCGGGACCGTCCAGCTGCGGCTCTCCTTCGACCAGGCGCTCACCTCCACCGCCTACCTCTTCCTGCAGCGCGGAGCGAACGCCACCCTCTCGGTCGAGTACCGGCGCTGACGGCGGGCTCACCGCCCACCGGGTGACGACCCGGTGCCGGTGAGCCCCTACGGGGAAACTCGGGGTTGTTCCCTATGGCTTCCGGGCTCGCGGCGGAGCACCGTGGAGGCATGGGACACGGAGATTTGTCGCGAAAGGACAACCGGCAGCTCGCCGTCGCCTCGGCGACGCTCGGGCCCTGGCGGACGGCTGCGGCCGTCGGCACGGTGGTGGGCGGTGCCGCGCTCGCGGTGGACGTCGTCACCGGGCACTGGTCGATGGACATCCTGGCGGGGCCGGTGGGCCTGGCACTGTTCTTCTTCTTCCTGGTGGGCACCGTCGGCGGACGGATCCGGCAGGACACCGGCGACCGGCGGCTGCGCCGCTGGGCCGACGAGCACCCCTGGCAGTCGGTCCTGCCGGCGGCGGGCGCGCTGCTGGTGCTGAACACGCTGGCGCTGACCCTGCTGGGCAGCTGGGGCTTGTTCGGCGCGCTCTTCACCTCGCTGCTGCCGGCCGGAGTGCTGCTGATCGTCGCCGGGGTGGTCGGCTCGGTGAAGCGCGCCAGGCACAGCGGCTGACCCGCGCCTACTGACCCCGACCACGCGAAACAGGCGCTTTCGACCACTATCGACACAGAACGATCACCGTGTGCGGGCAACTCGCCAACCCGGTAGAAAGGTTGTCGCCGCGCGTCTGCATACTGACCGCGTGCCGATAGCCGAAGATCCAGAACCTCGCCCCTCGGACGGGCCGCAGGACGACCCGTTCGCGGGGCTGGTCCTGGACGAGGAGTTCGTCCGGGCCGCCACCGTCAAGGAGCAGTCCGGCCGCGCTCGTATGCTCGCCGCCAAGTGGAAGCGCGAGCCTCCGGAGCCGACCTGGCCGGAGCTGCCGACGCCGCCGCGCAAGCGGCGCGGCTTCCTCGCCCGGATCGGCCGGGGGTGGCAGACCTGGCTGATCGTGGCCTGCGTCTGCGGCCTCGCCCTGCTCGGCCTCCGGCTGGGCGACGACGGGAAGACGTCGCTCGCTCAGCCCGTCCGGACTCCCGGGAGCGCCTCACCGTCCGCCGCGCCGCCGTCCGCCGCCCCGGGCACACCCACGCAGGACCACCCCTGGGACGGCTCCCCCGCGCTCACCTGGTCCGACGGCGCGGAGGGCATCACCCTGCCCGAGGCCAGGGCCGTGGGCGTGTTCGACAAGGACGAGGTCGCCGCGCAGCTGAAGGCGGTCAAGGACTTCCTGGTACTGGCGAACGTGGACCCGAGGACCGTGGCCGGCGGCACACCGCAGGCTGCCCTGGATCTCCTGAACGTGAACAGCCGGCAGTACGTCGAGAAGGCGCTGGCGGCGCCCTCGAAGGACCACGACCCGACCAACTACCTCAGCCGGTTCAACCCCCGACTCGCGATCCCGGTCACCGACACGGTGAAGGTGCACAGCACCGTGACCTTCGAGGAGAACGGCGAGAAGGGCATGGTGGTGCACACCGACGTCACCTTCGTCTACGCCCTGCGCCCCGGACCGGATGCCGGCAAGTCCCCCGGCGCGAGCCCGCGCGGCACCGCACCGGCCGGCGGCGGCTCGGGCGGCGCCAAACCGGTCTCCTGGTCCGCCGGAAAGGACACCCTGGTCGAACGCGAGATCGTTCGCCGGGTCCAGGACTTCCGCTTCGACAACCCGGCGCGCTACGACGTGAACCCTCGGAAGCTGAGCTTCGGCGAGGGACACAGCGACTTCGGCAACAACGTCTGCGAGATGGGCAGCGGCTTCCTCGAAACGGACTTCCCGCTCCCCGGATCAGGCACGGGCAGGCCGAGCGACGGGACGACGACCGACCCGTACGACTACAACAAGCCGCTCGAGAAGCACTCCGGTTGCGGGACGATCTCCCGCAGCTGAGCTCAGCCCTTCCGCTTGGCGGCCTTCCCCGGCTTCGGGCCGGGGCGGCCGCTGCGGCCGGCCTGGCGGCGTGCGTACTGCTGGACGGCCTGCTCGTAGCGGGCCCGCTCGACGGCCTCGCCGGGGGCCTCGGTCAGGCTGCGGAAGAAGTACGCGATGACCGCGCCGACGCTGCCGATCAGCCAGACCGCGCCGAGCGACCTGTCCTCGGCCATCCAGCCGGTCAGGGCGTCCTTGCCCTCGCTCAGCAGCTTCCAGGTACGCAGGGCGGCCAGGCAGGAGCAGATCGCGATGGCGGCGATCAGCAGGCCGTTGACGAAGCCGCCCGCGTCCGACATCCCCACGCCGGCGACGGCGAAGCGCAGGACGAAAGCACCGGCGACGGCGGTCAGCAGGGCGCCGATCGGGACCAGGACGCGCCGCAACCAGTAGTCGGCACCGCGACCGACCCAGCTGGTGCCGAACCAGCGAACGGCCTCCGGCTCGGGGGCTCCGGCGGGTTTGGGCTGGGGGGTGGTGCTCTGCTCGGTCACGGGTCCGATTATGACCCGACTCCCCCTCCCACCCCGAGTGGGCGAACCACCGCCCCGAGCAAGCGCCCGGAGGCGAGCGGGCGAACAACTGCCCCGGAGGCGAGCGGGCGACCAGCACAGAGGGAGCCGCCCCCTCGCCGGGGCGACTCCCTCCACGTCCAGTGTGCGTCAGCCGAGCTTGCTGACGTCCCGGACGGCGCCCTTGTCGGCAGAGGTGGCCATCGCCGCGTAGGCCTTCAGCGCGGCGCTGACCTGACGGTCCCGGCTCTTCGGCCGGTAGCCGCCGTCGGCCTCCAGCCTCAGCCGGCGCTCGTGCAGCTCCTCGAAGGAGACCTTCAGCTCGACCGAGCGGCCCGGGATGTCGATGGCGATGATGTCGCCGTCCTCGACCAGCGCGATCGTGCCGCCCGACGCGGCCTCCGGGGAGGCGTGGCCGATCGAGAGCCCGGACGTACCGCCGGAGAAGCGGCCGTCGGTGATCAGGGCGCAGGCCTTGCCCAGGCCACGCCCCTTGAGGAAGGAGGTCGGGTAGAGCATCTCCTGCATGCCGGGGCCGCCCTTGGGGCCCTCGTAGCGGATGACGACGACGTCGCCCTCCTTGACCCGCTTGGTCAGGATCGCGTCGACCGCGTCCTCCTGGGACTCCAGCACCACGGCCGGGCCGCTGAACGTCCAGATGGACTCGTCCACGCCGGCCGTCTTCACGATGCAGCCGTCCTCGGCGAGGTTGCCGTACAGCACGGCGAGCCCGCCCTCGACGGAGTAGGCGTGCTCGACGCTGCGGATGCAGCCCTTGGCGGCGTCGGTGTCCAGGCTGTCCCAGCGCTCGGACTGCGAGAAGGCGGTGGCGGAGCGCACGCAGCCGGGGGCGGCGTGGAACAGCTCGACGGCCGTCGGGGACGGGGAGCCGCCCCGGACGTCCCAGGTCTTCAGCCACTCGGCCAGCGAGTTGGAGTGCACGGTGTGCACGTCCTCGTTGAGCAGCCCGCCGCGGTACAGCTCGCCGAGGATGGCGGGGATGCCACCGGCCCGGTGGACGTCCTCCATGTAGTACGAGCCGTTGGGCGCGACCTTCGACAGGCAGGGGACGCGGCGCGAGATCGCGTCGATGTCCCGCATGTCGAAGTCCAGCTCGGCCTCCTGGGCGGCGGCGAGCAGGTGCAGGATCGTGTTGGTGGAGCCGCCCATCGCGATGTCCAGCGCCATGGCGTTCTCGAAGGCCGCGCGGGTGGCGATGTTGCGCGGCAGGACGGAGTAGTCGTCCTGGTGGTAGTGGCGCTTGGTGATCTCGACGATCGTCCGGCCGGCGTCCTCGTACAGCGCCTTGCGGGCGGTGTGGGTGGCCAGGGTGGAACCGTTGCCGGGCAGCGAGAGGCCGATCGCCTCGGTCAGGCAGTTCATCGAGTTCGCGGTGAACATGCCCGAACACGACCCGCAGGTGGGGCAGGCGTTCTCCTCGATGATCGCGATGTCCTCGTCGGAGACGTTCTCGTTGACGGCATCGGAGATCGCGTTGACCAGGTCGAGCTTGCGGACCGTGCCGTCGACCAGGACGGCCTGGCCGGCCTCCATCGGGCCGCCGGAGACGAAGACCGTCGGGATGTTGAGGCGCAGTGCGGCCATCAGCATGCCGGGGGTGATCTTGTCGCAGTTGGAGATGCAGATCAGCGCGTCCGCGCAGTGCGCGCTGACCATGTACTCGACCGAGTCGGCGATGAGGTCGCGCGAGGGCAGCGAGTAGAGCATGCCGTGGTGGCCCATGGCGATGCCGTCGTCCACCGCGATGGTGTTGAACTCGCGCGGGATGCCGCCGGCCTCCTTGATCGCCTCGGAGACGATCCGGCCGACCGGCTGGAGGTGGGTGTGACCCGGCACGAACTCGGTGAAGGAGTTGGCCACCGCGATGATCGGCTTGCCGAAGTCCTCGCGGGCTACGCCGGCCGCCCGGAGAAGCGCCCGGGCGCCTGCCATGTTGCGACCGTGGGTGACCGTACGGGACTTCAGCTCGGGCACTGTGCTCCACTCCTTCGGAGGCTGCTCGCGACCGCTGCTGGTGGGAGGGTGCAGGGCCGCCGTAGGTTTTGAGCCTACGCCTCCCGTCCAGCCGCCGGACACATCGTCCGCGATGCGGTCACCCCGGGGTCAGCCCTCGACCGTGGCCACGGTCAGGTCCAGCACGTACGGCTCGACGACCTCGCCGTCCGGGAACTCCGCGAGCAGCGCGGCGCGCTCGGCGGCCAGCACGGGCTCCCGCTGCTCCGGCGGCAGCACGGCGAAGTACGACTTCGACCTCAGGTCGGTGATCACGGTCTCGACCGGGATCCGGCGCTCCCAGCGCAGCACGGCGGTCCCCAGGCGCAGCCCGTACGGGGCGAGCGGCTCGGTGACCGTGTTGGCGGCGCCGTAGTGGTGGTACGAGGGCAGCGCGGCGACGAAGCGGTCCTCCTGGGCCTGCACCCAGGCGGTCTCGCGGTCCTTGACGTTCCACCACAGAGCGAGCGAGCCGCCGGGGCGCAGTACCCGGATCGCCTCGGGGATCGAGCGGTCGGGGTCGGTCCAGTGGAAGGCCTGGGCGTAGGTGATCAGGTCGGCGGTGCGGTCGTGGAAGGGGAGCGCGTCGCCGGTGGCCTTGACCAGCGGGATCTCGGGGCTGACGGCGTGCAGCCGGGCGGCCATGCCGGGGCTGGGCTCGACGGCGGTGACCCGGGCGCCGCGGGCAGCCAGCAGGCGGGTGGCGATGCCGGTTCCCGCGCCGACGTCCAGCACGTCCGCGCCCTTCAGTGGCCGGCCGGACAGCCGCTCCAGCTCGTCGAACAGCTGGTCGGGGTACGAGGGACGGCCCGCGTCGTACTCGGCGGCGACCGAACCGAACGAGCCGGCGTGGTCCTGCGGCTGATACTCCGTCATACCGCCCAGCCTACGCGGCGGGAACCTTACGCAATTGGGTCCCCCCAGGGGCGCGGGGCTCTGCTTGATCAACTGCGCGCGCGACCAGGGCACGACGAAGGTGCACGGTTGATCGCGCAGTTCCCCGCGCCCCTGCTGTGGTTGCCCTGGGCGGTCACCCTCACGCCCCCGGGTGGGGCCTCAGCGGACGCGGGAGGGGGTCGCCAGGTGCAGGCGGGTGAAGGCGAGGGCCTCGGCCAGGTCGGCCTCGCGTTCGGCGGAGGATGTGGCGCGGCGGGTGTTGACCTCCAGCACCACGTGCCCCGCGAAGCCCGTACGGGCCAGGCGTTCCAGCAGCTCCGCGCAGGGCTGGTTCCCGCGGCCGGGGATGAGGTGCTCGTCCTTGCCGGAGCCGGTGCCGTCGGCGAGGTGGATGTGGGCCAGGCGGTCGCCCATCCGGTCGGCCATGCCGAAGGCGTCGATCCGCGAGGTCGCGACGTGCGAGAGGTCGATGGTGAAGTGCCGGTACTCCTCGTCGGTGACGTCCCAGCCGGGGGCGTACGCGAGGACCTCGCGGTCGCGGTAGCGCCAGGGGTACATGTTCTCGACGGCGAAGCGGACGTCCGTCTCGCCCGCCATCCGGCCGATGCCCTCGACGAACTCCCGGGCGTACTGGCGCTGCCAGCGGAACGGCGGGTGCACCACCACGGTGTCGGCGCCCAGCTTCTCCGCGGCGGCGCGGGCCCGGACCAGCTTGGTCCACGGGTCGGTGGTCCACACCCGCTGGGTGATCAGCAGGCAGGGCGCGTGGACGGCGAGGATCGGCACCCGGTGGGCATCGGAGAGGCGGCGCAGGGCCTCGATGTCCTGGCTGATCGGGTCGTTCCAGACCATCACCTCCACGCCGTCGTAGCCGAGCTTGGCCGCCAGCTCGAAAGCGGTGGCGGTGGTCTCCGGGTAGACCGAGGCGGTGGAGAGCACGACCTTGGTGTCGGGGACGTGCAGCTCGGGGTGCGGGGGCAGCACCAGCCGGTCGGTGGTGCGCAGCAGCGGGGCGGACTTGCCGCTCCCGGACCTTTTGGTGGCCCTGGCCTGCTTGGTCGCCTTGACGGCCTGCACCGCCTGGGCGACCTTCGCGGTCTTCACCGCCTTCGCGGACTTCACCGTCCTGGCCGTCCGGGAGGCGGCTCCGGCGGCCCGTTCCCCCAGGCTCTGCCTGTCACCCGTCCGCTCGGTGACCTGCTTCTCCCCCGTGCCCTGCTTCTCCCCGGTGGTCTGCTTCTTCTCGGTGGCCTGCTTCGCTGCGGCACTCGCCCGGGCCCGGCGCGGCTTGGCCGGCCGCGACTGCCCGGCACCGGTACCGGCAGCGCGGCCTGCCTGCGTTGCGTCCTCGTCCGCTGGATCCGCCACGGGACACAGCGTATGCGGCCGGACGGCGGAATGGGACCGCGCCTCGGCCGGGTGTGGGCGTGCTCACCCGGTGAGCGCGGCCCTCCGGTCGGCCGGGCTGTCCATCGCGTCCAGGCGGCGCAGGATGATGCCCTCGCGCAGCGCCCAGGGGCAGATGTCGAGCTCGTCCAGGCCGAAGAGGTCCATCGCCGCGTCCGCCACCAGCGCGCCGGCGAGCAGCTGCTTGGCCCGGCCCTCCGAGACGCCGGGGATCTGGGCGCGCTCGGCGACCGACATTGTGCTGAGCCGGGGGACCCAGGCGGAGAGTCCGGACCTGGTGAGCCGTCTGGGCACCAGCGGGCCGGCGTCGGCCGGGGCGGCGCCGGTCATCCGGGCGAGCTGCTTGAAGGTCTTCGAGGTGGCCACCGCATGGTCCGGCGTCCCCATCCGGGCGAACTCACCGGCCACCTGGGCGATCTCGGCCCTGATGTGCCGTCGCAGTTCCCTCAGGTCGTCGGGGTCCGCGACGTCCCCGGGCAGCCTGGCGGTCAGCCGGCCGGCGCCCAGCGGCAGCGAACAGGCGACGTCGGGCTGCTCGTCCAGGCCGCACCCGATCTCCAGCGAGCCGCCGCCGATGTCCAGGTTCAGCAGCCGCCCGGACGACCAGCCGAACCAGCGGCGCACCGCGAGGAAGGTGAGCCGGGCCTCGTCCTGGCCGGAGAGCACCCGCAGTTCGATACCGGTCTCCTCGGCGACCCGGCGGAGCACGGCCTCGCCGTTGGCGGCCTCACGGACGGCGGAGGTGGCGAAGGGCAGCAGGTCGACCACGCCCTTGTCCTCGGCGACCCTTATCGAGGAGGCCACCATGCCGACCAGCTTGTCGACCCCGCTCCGGGTGATCGCTCCGTCGTCGTCGAGCAGCTCGGCGAGCCGCAGCTCGGCCTTGTGGGAGTACGCCGGCAAGGGCGCAGCACCGGGATGGGCGTCCACCACGAGGAAGTGGACGGTGTTGGAACCTACGTCGAGCACACCGAGTCGCATAGCCCTCCACGCTACGCGATCCGGCCCCGCCACCTGGACTGTTGTGCGGACCCGGCTGACCTGTCGCTCCCCCCGGGCCCTCATGACGATCAGTCACCGGTCGTCGGCGCCGGCCGGGGCTCGTCCCTCTCCTTCTTCGGCGGTGCGGGTGGCAGGTCCCGCACCTGTCGGTCGTAGTCGGCCGGCAGGTGGCGCAGCAGGTCGAGGGACTCGGCGGGTACGTCCGCCGGTGCGGAGCCCGCGACGTAGCGGGCTCCGCCGCGACCAGCGCGGACAGCCATCGCGGACGGCTGGGCAGCCCCCGGCACTCGGGCCCTCGAATCCAGCCTAGGCACCCACGCGACGGCCTGGCGCGCCGCCGGTCACAGCAGGCCGTGCCAGAGCTGCTCGATGATGACGGCCCACCAGTTCTCCGGGTCGCCGAAGGCCGTCCGGTCCAGCGCCGCCAGCCCCCACTGCAGTTCCGCGACCGCCGGGCCGGCGGCGTACGGGTGCAGGTCGCGCAGGCGGGGCAGCCGGTCCGCGAGCAGGGCGAGGGAGCGGGTGAAGGCGGTGAGGTCGGCGTTGCAGTAGCGGGCGGTGGCGTAGTCGGGGTCGACGGCGCGGATCCGGCCCTGGGCGGTGTCGACGGTGAGCAGGGCCCAGCCGTCGGTACCGATCATCAGCTGGCCGAGCAGGCCCTGGCGGGCGGCCGCCGTGGCCAGGGTGCCCCGGCCGAGCGCGGCCAGGTGGGCGGCGACGTCCGGCAGGACGGGGTCGGCCGGGCTGCCGTCCACCACGCCGTCCGAGACCGGGTGGTGCAGGGTGAAGAAGCCCTCGACAGCGGTGGGCAGGCCGACCTCGAGGAGCGGGCGGGCCACCGCCTCGGGCAGGTCGGCGGCGCTCACGTGGGCGGCCTCGAAGCGGCGGACGCCCTCCGGGCCGAACTGCGCCGCCAGCCGGGCGGCCAGCTCCGGCGCCGCCTCCGGCTGGGCGGGCGGTACGGCGAGCGGGAAGGGCACGCGGTTCGGCCTGGGCGCTGCCGGACGGCCGTCGGGAGTGGCGGCCGGCAGCTGGGCGACCAGGGTGCGGACGGCCTCCGCGCGGCCGTCGAAGCGCGGCCCGTACACCAGCTCGTGGGTGATCCGCGCCTCGGGCAGCCGGCCGGCGACGGCCTGCGCCAGGTAGCCGCCGGGGAGCATGCCGAGCCGCAGGTCGGTGTGCACGGCGAGGACGTCCTCGGCCCGGACACCCTGCTGCTGGAGCTGCTCCCAGGCCCGCAGCGCCGGGTGCGGCCGGCCGGTGAGCGAGTGCAGGACGAGCGTCTGCGGCTCGCCGAGCTCGTCCCGGTACGTCAGCTCGGCGCGGGTCCCCGGCCCGGTGACGGGCGGCAGGGCGGGGTCGTACAGGCCCGCGCCCAGCTTGTCGCGGTAGAGCCGGACCACCTCGGGCACCGGCACGGACGGCCACACCGTGAGCTCGCCGGTCGCCCGGTCGACCACCGCGCAGGCCGCGCCGATCTCCTCGGGCGCGCGCCGCACCCCGGTCAGCGGGTTCACATGGACGGGGGGCGGCTCGGGCCAGAGCACCCAGCCAAGGTCGAACTCGTACGACTGGACCTTGCGCGAACTCTCCTGCGGCAGGTCGCCGTTGATCCAGCGGTGGGCGGCGTCGACCGCCTGCGCGAGGGTGGTCATCGGTGGTTGCTCCTGGCGCTGGTGCCTGCGGCGGTTCGGTGGATGGTCAGCCGGGAGCGCGGCGGGGCCGGCTCCTGCGGCGCGGCCGGCCTCTGGCGTTCGACCGCTTCGACCGCTTGGGCCGGCTCCGCCTTCGGCACTGGCACCGTCAGCTGGATGTCCGACAGGTCCAGCGGGCGGGACTCGGCGTCCACCGCGATGGCCCACAGCCCGTGGGCCGCATCGTGGAGCGGGACGGTGGACTGACGGCCCGTCTGGTGGTCGAGGTAGGTGACGGCCTCGCCGTGGCTGACGGCGTTCCAGCTGTGCGAACGGCCGAACTCGTCCAGCGTGAGCAGCACCGCCTGGGCACCCGGCCCCGAGCGCAGCAGCGTCTCCGCCAGCTGGGCCAGCGCATCGCCGCCGTCGCCCAGGTCGTGGAACTGGGTGCCCAGTTCGCGCTCGGCGCGGTCCCGCCCGCCGCGCTCGCCGGCCGGGCCGTCGGGCAGGCGGGGAGCGGCACAGGTGGGGTGGCCGGCGAAGGTGTCGATGCCGGACAGCGCGACGTCGAGGCAGTTGTTGGCACGGCCGGGCTCGCGGTAGCCGCCGCCGTTCAGCGCCTCGGTCCAGTCACCGCCGCGCGGGTCCGGGTGCAGCGCGAAGGCACCCTCCGGTGTACGGGGGGCCCTTCGCTCGGCCTCGGCCTGATGGGCGGGGTCGACCGGGCCGAGCCCGCCGGGGACGCCGTACGGGCGGCTGTCGGCGATCGTCCGGACGTGGACCGGCTCGGAGGCCGGCTCGACACCGCCGGACCGGCCGGCGGTGTGGATGATCAGGACCGCTGCGCCGGCCTCCGCCGGGGGGACGGCCGCCCAGCCGCCGGCCTCCGGGTGGATCATGCCGTCCGGGCGGCGGCGCGGATCGATCACGGTCTCCGAGAACATCCGGAAGGGGGCCGGGCCGCCCTGCCCGGCGCCCGCGCCTGCTCCCACGCCTGCGCCCGCTCCGGGAAGCGGCGAGCCGACCGGCGGACGGGCCGCGCCCGCCCCTGCCCTGGCCTCCTGGCCGGGCACGATGCCGACGACGGCCGCACCGCCCTGGCCGCCCGCTGCCGGCGGGTTCGCGCCACCGGGGCCACCGACGCCGCCTGCACCGGGCGTACCGGGCATGCCCGCGGTTCCGCCGGCACCGGGCACGCCGGTCTGACCTGCGACGGGGCCCGGGGCGACCGGCGCACTGCCACCGGCCGCACCGCCGGCACCGATCGGGCTGCCGGGCACGCCGGCGCCGGAACCGCCGCCGACCGGACCGGTACCCACCGGACCGGCACCCACCGGGGCGCCGCTGACCGGCCCGTAGCCGCCACCAGGAGTACCCACCGAACCGCCGGATATCGGCGGGTCGAACGGTCGCGAGCCACCGCCACCGGCCGGAGCCGACGGCGCGTCACCGAAACCGCCGCCGAAGCCACCACCGCCGCCGCCGGAGCCACCCGTCGCCGTGACCGGCGGCAGGTCCACCGCCACCGAGTCGGTGTGCACCGCGGCCGGCCCGCCACGTGAGGGGCGCGGAAGGTCGACGGGATCGCTGTCGAAGCCGCCCGGCTCGTCGTACTCGACCGGCTGCTGCCGCTGGTGCCCGTAGCCGGACCCGGAGCCGGACCGGTCGTGCCCCCGCATCGGGGCATCGTCGTGGCCGCGTCCGTCATCCACCCGCACGTCGGCCTGCGGCCCGCCGGTCACCTGCACGCCGGCTCCGCCGGGCCCGGCCTGCACGCCGAGGCCGAGGCCACCCGGGCCGTCGGCCGACGCACCGCCAACTCCTGGCAGCACACCGGTTCCTGACTTGAGGTTGACGTCGACCACCGGCCGTCCGTCCGGGCCCAGCTTCACCGCCTGCTGGTCGTGCCCGGTCGGCGCCATCTCCTTGCCGTCGACCCCGACCACCACCGGGTGGCCCTGGGCGTCCACGACCAGCCTGCCGTCCGTACCGAGCTTCGCGACCCGGCCGTCCGCTCCCACGACGGGCTTGCCGTCGGCGTCGACCACGACCGGGCGGCCGTCGGTCCCGACCATCGGCTTGCCGTCCTTGCCCACGGCCACCGACAGCCCGCTCTCGCCGAGCTTGCCGTCGGCGCCGACCACGACCGGCTTGCCGTCGTTGTCCGTCATCGGCTTGCCGTCGAGGCCGAGGGCGAGGCCGACCACGGGCTTGCCGTCCGCACCGAGCACCGCGACCTTGCCGTCGGCGCCGACCACGGGCTTGCCCTGGCCGTCCGTCTCGACGGTGACGCCCTCGACGCCGGTCACCTTCTTGCCGTTCTGGTCGAACAGCACCGGCTGACCCGAGGCATCCGTCACCACCCGGCCGTCGGGCCCGACCTTGGCGGAGAGCGCCCGGACACCGCCGACCGCGGCTCCACCGGCGGCGGACCCCGCCAGGGCGCCGGTCAGCTGACCGTGCGCGCCCGCACTCATCATCCGGAGATCGCCCGACCCACTGCGGTGGCCGTGCCCGTCGGCCTGCGCGATCCGCTCCAGCGTGGTGACGGCCGGTTCCTTGAGCGCAGCCTCCAGGCCGTGCTTCATCTCGCGGCCGAGCTCCTCCAGCAGCTCACCGACGCGCGCCTTCGCGACGGTGACGGCCACCAGCTCCTCGACGTCGGCGACGACGGTGGTCACCACCTTCACGACGGCCCCGAGGACACCGCCGCCCGCACCGGCCTTGGCCTTGGCGGCCTCGTCCGCCTTGATCTCCTCGGCCAGCTCGGTCAGCACGGAGATGATCGCGGACTTGCAGCTGTCGGTGGCCGTGGCGGCCGACTCGAAGGCCTTGGCGATCAGCTCGGCAGCGGTCTGCGCATCGTCCAGCGCACCCCGGCCACCACCCGCGAAGCCGCGCCAGTGCTCGGCGAAGGCGTCCACCGCACGGCCGGAGTTCTCCCCGGTGACCCGCTGCGCGGAGTCCCCGCCGCGCCGGCTCAGGCGCTCCGCCTCACCGCCGAACTCCCGCCAGACGCCCGCTGCTCTCCGCAGCCCGTCCTCGTCGGCCTCGGGCCAGTGGTGGCCCACCTTCGCCATGACCGGGACCAGTTCCTCGGGCAAATTCCGGGACACGCGGTCCCCCCTTCGGGCTCTACGGATGTCAGCGCCATGCGCCATGTCAACGCCGTGCGCCATTGCGCCGGGCCCGACCGCCGGTACGGCGTCGGGCCGGTGGTGGTGCCCTCTGTGGTCTCAGACCGCCATCGAGCCCGGTCCGGTTCCGCCGGCGCCGGCCTTACCGCCGGTGAAGTCCGCTCGGACGTCGTCCTCGGTGCGGCTCGCCTGGTCGGCCATGGTGTGCAGCCCGGCGCCGATACCGCCGAGCCGGTCCGCGAGACCGTTCAGCCCGGCCATGATGTCGGTCTGGGCCTCGCCGTACGCGCTGCCGAAGCCGGCTCCCGGCTCGTCCTTGCCCCAGGGGGTGCCCAGCCCGGCCAGCCCGTGTTCCAACGCCAGCGCGGCCCGCGCGAAATCGTTGGAGATGTTCTCGAACTCCCGTCCCTCACCGTGTACTTCCCACGGCTTGATCCGGAACTCGCCCGCAGCGCCCGTCGCCATCCGCCCACTCCCCCGTCCCCGTACGGCCGCCGAAGGCTCCGTACGCGCCCAACGGCCGCCATCCTAGGCCCCGACCGCGAAGCCTCCGCAGGGCCCGTGGGGGTTTCTCACGTCAACTTCACGACCTGCGACGCCCGGTCACCGCCGATCGGCGACGAATCGCCGCAAATGCCACCATCACGAGCCGATGGACGCACTCCCGAGGCCATACCCTTGCTGAGTGGCAGCAGAGACCCCGAAGAGCACCAAGACCCCCAAGACCACCGACAAGACCTCCAAGAGCGGCAAGAAGGCCAAGGCCTCCTCGACGGTCATCGACCTCGCGATGCCGACCCGGGTGCCCGAGGTCCCGCTCGACTTCCCGCGGGCCTGGGTGGAGTTCGCCGATCCCGCCGACGACGAGCAGGTCTTCCGCTGCGACCTGACCTGGCTCACCTCGCGCTGGAACTGCATCTTCGGCAAGGGCTGCCACGGCATCCGGCCGGGGCGCGGCGAGTCCGACGGCTGCTGCACCCTGGGCGCCCACTACTCGGACGAGGACGACGAGCAGCGGGTGGCCGGGCACGCGGCCCGGCTCACGCCCGAGAACTGGGAGCTGTTCGAGCACGGCACCGACGCCAAGGGCCGGATCAAGCTCGACGGCGGCATCACCATGTTCGACGAGGACGGCGACCGCCAGACCCGCCGTGTCGACGGCGCCTGCATCTTCCTCAACCGCCCCGGCTTCCCGGGCGGCGAGGGCTGCGCCCTGCACACGCTGGCCCTCAAGGAGGGCAAGGAGCCGCTGGAGACCAAGCCGGACGTCTGCTGGCAGCTGCCCGTCCGCCGCACGTACGACTGGATCGACCGCCCGGACGACACCCGCTACCTGCAGGTCACCATCGGCGAGTACGACCGCCGGGGCTGGGGCCCGGGCGGCCACGACCTGCACTGGTGGTGCACCGGCAGCCCCGAGGCGCACGACGGTCCCGACCCGGTGTACGTCAGCTACCGGCCGGAGCTCACCGAGCTGATGGGTGAGGCGGGCTACGCGGCGCTGGTGGAGCTCTGCGAGCAGCGGATCGCCTCGAAGGGCGACCGCCGCTTCGCTCCCCACCCGGCGGACCCCAAGAAGTAGGGGAAACCCGGTAGACAGGGCAAACCCCACAGGGGCGCGGGGAACTGCGCGACCAGGGCACTACGTACGTGCACGGTTGCGCGCGCACGCAGTTGATCAAGCAGAGACCCGCGCCCCTTCAGGTTGCCCCTGTCTGTCGGGGTGCCCTGTCTGTCGGAGGTGGGCTTACTTGTCGATGTCGCCGACGACGAAGAACATCGAGCCCAGGATCGCCACCATGTCCGCGACCAGCGTCCCGGGCAGCAGCTCGGTGAGCGCCTGGATGTTGTTGAAGGACGCCGACCGCAGCTTGAGCCGCCAGGGCGTCTTCTCCCCGCGCGACACCAGGTAGTAGCCGTTGATCCCGAGCGGGTTCTCGGTCCACGCGTACGTGGTCCCCTCGGGCGCCTTGAGCACCTTCGGCAGCCGGAGGTTGACCGGCCCCGGCGCGAGGGTGGCCAGCCGGTCGAGGCACGCGTCGGCCAGGTCGAGCGAGTTGACGGTCTGTTCGAGCAGGCACTCGAAGCGGGCCAGGCAGTCGCCCTCCTCCCGCGTCACCACCGTCAGCACGTCCCGCAGCTCGCCGTACGCGAGGTACGGCTCGTCCCGCCGCAGGTCGAGGTCGACGCCGCTGGCGCGGGCGATCGGGCCGCTGACCCCGTACGCGTGGACCTGCTCGGCCGACAGCACGCCGACGCCCGCCGTACGGGCCCGGAAGATCTCGTTGCCGAGGACGAGGTTCTCGAAGACCGGCAGCTGCGAGCGGACGGTCGCGACAGCCGTGCGGACCCGGCCGAGCCACCCGGCCGGCAGGTCCTCCTTCAGGCCGCCGACCCGGTTGAACATGTAGTGCATCCGGCCGCCGGAGGCCTCCTCCATGACGTGCTGGAGGTCCTCGCGGCTGGAGAAGGCGTGGAAGATCGGGGTGATGCCGCCGAGCTCCAGCGGGTACGAGCCGAGGAACATCAGGTGGTTGAGCACCCGGTTCAGCTCGGCCAGCATGGTGCGGATCCACACCGCCCGCTCGGGGACCTCCATGCCGAGCATCCGCTCGACGGCGAGGACGACGCCCAGCTCGTTGGAGAAGGCGGAGAGCCAGTCGTGCCGGTTGGCCAGCATGATGATCTGCCGGTAGTCCCGGGCCTCGAAGAGCTTCTCGGCACCCCGGTGCATGTACCCGATCACCGGCTCGGCGGCCACGATGCGCTCGCCGTCCAGCACCAGCTTCAGGCGCAGCACGCCGTGGGTGGACGGGTGCTGCGGGCCGATGTTGAGCACCATGTCGCTGGTGCCCAGCTCGCTCGCCAGATTCTCTGCACCTGCGCCGATGCCGACCGTGGTCTCCCTCATGGCACCAGAGTCTGCCATCCCGCCAACCCCTCCAGGCTCTGCGGTACCGGCATGCGGACGGTCTGCACCAGCCACCCGAAGCCACCGAGCCCCGCCGGGTCGGTGAGCTCGGCCGACTCCCCGGCCCCGCCCAGGGCGCGCAGGTACCCGGCCGGGTCGGTCGAGGCGAGTGCGAGCGGTGGCCGGGCACCGCTCACGCCGAGCGCACGCAGGGCCTCGCGCTGGGTTGTCCACAGGCTGTGGAGCGCGGGCGCGGCCGCGGCGTCCAGTGCCACGTGCGCTGTCACGTCGCAGGACCCGTCGGGCACCGGCCGCACCTCGCGTCCCTGACGGAAGCCGGTCAGCGTGCCGAAGAGGGGGCGGCTCTCCCGGACGTGCGCGTAGTCCACCGCCACCGCGAGGCCGCGCTCCAGCCCGCCGACGGCCGCCGCCCAGGCCGCGTCCCGGGGCGAGCCCAGCTCGACCCGTGCGCCCGGCTCGTCGGCCGGCCACCAGCGGGCCGACCAGGCCGCGTCCTCGGCGTCCAGCGCGTCGCCGAGCCGCTCCTCACCGTCCGGCGCGACCTCGACGTACCGGAGCACCCCATGGTCGTCCACCTCGGCGACGTCCAGCGGCACGTTGTCCAGCCACTCGTTGGCGAAGAGCAGCCCCGACACCCCCTGCGGCATCCGGTCCGTCCACACCACGGCCTCGGGCAGACCGGCGGGGCGCTCCGCGATCTCGACCGCGTACGGGCGCAGCCGCCCGGCCAGCTCGGGGCCGGCCGCGTGCAGCACCCCCGTCAGCAGTTCCCCGCGTCCGGCGCCCATGTCCACCAGGGCGAGCTCCGCCGGGCGGCCGAGCGCCTCGTCCACGTCCCCGAGCAGCCGGGCCACCGCCCGGGCGTACCCCGGCGAGGCGTGCACGGAGGTCCGGAAATGCCCGGCCGGGCCCTCCGACCTGCGGTAGAAGCCGCCGTCCGCCCCGTACAGGGCCTCCTCCATGGCGGGCCGCCAGCGCATCCAGGTCATGAAGGGGACGTTACCTGTGGCGGGGGTCGTCTCCACCCTGCGGAGTAGGAGGGATCGCTCTCCCGGCGGACCTGAGTGCGGTCAGTGACTGCCTAGGCTTGAGGCGTGCATCGACTCAACGCCTGGCTCCGCCGACACCCCATGGTGGTCGACTCCGCATGGGCGCTGGTAGTGCTCGCCCTCTCCCTGCTGTCCGCCGCCGACATGTCGGGGAGCAGCCTCGAGTTCGTCGCCATCGCGCTGGCCGTCGCCGTGCTGATGGTCTTCCGGCGCCGCAACCCGGACATCACGGTGACCGCCGCGGTGCTCCTCGGACTCGGCCAGGTGGCCCTGGCCATCGATCCGGGCCCGTCCAGCATCGGGTACCTGGTCTTCGCCTACACCGGCGCCGCCTTCGGCTCGCCGTGGGTCTCCCGGGTGGCACTCGGCGCCGGGCTGGCGGCGGGCCCGCTCACCGTCTGGCGGTTCAACACCGCGGAGGGAGCCGACCGCAGCTGGCCGCAGATCCTCTTCATCACCGCCCTGATGTCGACGCCCTTCGTGCTCTGCTGGGCCTGGGGCCGGCTGACCCGGGTCCGCCGGGCGTACCTGATCGAGCTGGAGGACCGCGCCGCCCGGCTGGAGCGTGAGCGGGATGCCCAGGCGAAGGTGGCGGTCGCCGCCGAGCGGGCACGCATCGCCCGCGAACTGCACGACGTGGTGGCGCACAACGTCTCGGTGATGATCGTCCAGGCCGACGGCGCCGCGTACGTGCTGGACAACTCACCGCAGCAGGCCAAGGAGGCGCTGGGCACGATCGCCTCCACGGGCCGGCAGGCGCTGGTCGAGATGCGCCGCCTGCTCGGGGTGCTGCGCACCGCGGACACCGCCGACGAGTACGTGCCGCAGCCGGGCGTGGAGGAACTGCCCGAGCTGCTGGAGCAGGTCCGCACGGCGGGGCTGCCGGTGGAGTTCACCACCTCGGGCGACCCGCGGGAGCTCCCGCGCGGCGTGGAGCTGACGGTCTACCGGATCGTCCAGGAGGCGCTGACCAACGTCCGCAAGCACGGCGGGCCCGACGTCAGGGCCAAGGTCGAGGTGGACTTCCGGGAGCGCGAGCTGGAGGTCCTGATCGACGACGACGGCCGCGGCACGACCGACGAGCAGCTGACGGCCGGTGGAACGGACGGGCTCGGACATGGTCTGATCGGCATGCGGGAGCGGGTCGGCATGGTCAGCGGCAGCCTCGACATCGGGCCCCGGCCCGGCGGCGGCTTCCGGATCCGCGCGGTACTGCCCCTCAAGACGGCCAAATAAGGGAGTTGCGTTGACTATCCGGGTGATGCTCGTCGACGACCAGGAGCTGCTGCGCACGGGCTTCCGGATGATCCTGCAGTCCCAGGGCGACATCGAGATCGCCGCCGAGGCGGGCGACGGCCAGCAGGCTCTGGCGGTCCTCGAGGAGACCTCCGTCGACGTGATCCTGATGGACGTCCGGATGCCCCGCCTGGACGGCGTCCAGGCCACCCGCCGGATCTGCCTCGCCGGGGACGGCACCCCCCTGCCCGGAGCCCCGCACGTGCTGATCCTGACCACCTTCGACCTTGACGAGTACGCCTTCGCCGCGCTCAAGGCGGGGGCCAGCGGCTTCCTGCTCAAGGACGTCCCGCCGACCGAGCTGGTGGCCGCGATCCGCGCCGTCCACGCGGGTGACGCGGTGGTCGCGCCGACCACCACCCGCCGCATGATCGACCGCTTCGCCGAGGTGCTCCCCACCCCGCGGTCCTCCCCCGGCTCCCCCGTCCTGGGCCCGCTGACGGAGCGCGAACGCGAGGTCTTCCTGCTCGTCGCCCAGGGCCTCTCCAACGGCGAGATCGCCGCCAAGCTGACCCTGTCCGAGGCCACCGTGAAGACCCACGTCGGCCGCATCCTCGCCAAGCTCAACCTCCGGGACCGCGTCCAGGCGGTGGTCCTCGCCTACGAGGCCGGCCTGGTCCGCGCAGGCGCGAACGAGTAGCAGCTGGGTTATCGATCAGGACCGGGTACCCCAGGGGCGCGGGGAACTGCGCGAGATCGGAAGGCAACGGCCTGTGCCCTCCCGCCTCGCGCGGTTCCCCGCGCCCCTGTTGTGGCTGATCGGCTGCCTGTCCGAGCGGAGCGCTCAGAGGCGGCGCAGCCCCTGGATGACCTCGTGCAGCAGCCGGACGTCCGGGCGTCCGGCCCGGGTCGCGGGCGCGGCGACCTGCACCAGGCCGTCGTCCAGCAGGTCGCCCAGCAGCACCCGGAGCGCACCGACCGGCAGGTCGGCGTCGGCCGCCAGCTCGGCGAGCGGGCGCGGGCCACGCCGTACCTGGTCCAGCAGCGAGCTGCGGGCGTGGTCCAGCGGGACGGCCGGCTCGGCCCCCGGTACGGCCCGTACCTCGGCCAGCAGGTCGAAGTCCTGGCCGGTGGCGGGGCGGGTGCGGCCCCTGGTCACGGTGAACGGGCGGACCATCGGGCCCGCGTCGTCGTCGTACCAGTGCAGCTGCGCCCCGCTGCCCTCGTCATCAGCCATGGGCCGGCCTGAGCTCGGCTCGCACCGGCGTGGACAGGCGCCGGCCGACCCGCTTGACCAGCATCGACATCTCGTACGCGACCTGCCCGACATCGGCCTGCACATCGCAGAGCACCGCCAGGCAGCTGCCCTCGCCGGCCGGGGTGACAAAGAGGAAGGCGTCCTCCAGCATCACCATCGTCTGCCGGACGCCGCCGGCCCCGAAGTGGCTGCCGACGCCCTTGGCGAGGCTGTGGAAGCCGGAGCAGAGTGCGGCCAGATGGTCGATGTCGTCGGTGCCGAGGCCGGCGGAGGCCGCGGTGGCCAGGCCGTCCGAGGAGAGCAGCACGGCCTGCCGCAGGTGCTCGGTGCGGTCGACCAGGTCGTCCAGCAGCCAGTCGAGACCGCCGGCCGGCTCGGCCTCGCTCATGTCCGTAGCCGTCATTCTTGCTCGCCCTTCTGATCGTCCGTCGGAGCTTCGCTGCGGCCACGGTCCAGGCCCCGCTGGAAGGCCCCGAAGATGGCGCCCAGCTGCTCGGGCGAGACCTCCTCGGCCTCGCCTTCGCCTTCGCCCGCGGCTCGGCCGGGTGCCGCCCGCAGCTGCGGGGCGAGGGAGGCCTGGCGTACCCGGGTGGGCAGGCCGGTCGGCGCGGCCGGCGCGGCGGCGGGGTCCGGGTCGGGTGCCGGCTGCCGTCTGCGCATCGGCAGGACGGCGGTCCCGGTCCCTGCCTCCGAGCTCGGCACCACCGTAAGGCTCTGCACCGTGGGGCTCTGCGCGGCCACCGGAAGCTCCTCGGGCTCCGGGGGAAGCTCCTCCTCCGCCAGGACGGCGCCCGGGAGGAACACCACGGCCGTGGTGCCCCCGTACGGCGAGCGGCAGAGCGTCACCTCGATCCCGTGCCGCCGGGCCAGCCGGCCGACCACGAAGAGGCCGAGGCGCTCGGTCTGCGCGGGGTCGAAGTCCCGCGGCTCGGCCAGCGAGAGGTTGGCGGCCGCCAGCTCGTCAGGGTCCATGCCGAGACCCCGGTCGTCGATCTCCAGTACGCAGCCGCCGGCCGCCTCGCCCACCCTCATGCCGACCTTGGTCTGCGGCGGCGAGAACACGGTCGCGTTCTCCACCAGCTCCGCCACCAGGTGCACCAGGTCGGCCACGACCGCTCCGACCACGGCGACCTTCGGCATCGGCGGGATGACGACCCGCTGGTAGTCCTCGACCCCGCCGACAGCCGAGCCGATCACGTCCACCAGCGGCACCGGCTTGCGCCACATCCGCCCGGGCGCCGCGCCGGAGAGGATGATCAGGCCTTCCGCGTGGCGCCTCATCCGGGTGGTCAGATGGTCGACGCGGAACAGGTCCGCCAGCTCGTCGGGGTCGGTGACCCGCCGCTCCATGGCGTCCAGCAGCTTGAGCTGGCGGTGGACCAAGGACTGGCTGCGGCGGGCGATGTTGAGGAACACCCCGGAGATCCCCCGACGCAGCCTCGCCTGTTCCACGGCCGCCTCGACCGCCGCCCGGCGCGCGTCGTTGAACGCCCGGCCGACGTCCCCGATCTCGTCCGCACCGAAGGTCAGCGGCGGTGCCTCGGCCTCGACGTCGACCACCTCGCCCGCGCTGAGCCGCCGCATCACGCTGGGGAGCCGGCTGCCCGCCAGGAGGTTGGCGGAGGCCCGCAGCCGGAGCAGGCGCTGGGTGATCCGGCGCCCGGTGCGGATCGAGTACCAGATCGAGAAGACCACGGCGACCAGGCCCGCACCGCCGACCAGCGCGGCCCGGGTCAGCTCGTCGGTCGCGTAGGCGCGGCCGCGGGCGGCGGAGTTGAGGGCCGCCTGGCTGCAGAGCTCCATGTAGCGGTGGACGGCCGGGTCCATGGTGCCTCGCCAGGACTCCCGCGAGATGCTGCGGCCGCCGTCGGCCAGCGTCTTGTCCTCGGCGTCGACCAGCGCGGTGTACCGGGAGTCCTGGGCGAAGGCGTCGAAGGCCGCCCGGGAGTCGGCGGGCAGGGCGGGCACGTAGGTCCGCTGGAAGACCCGCCGGTCCTCCACGGTGGCGGCGAAGGCCCGCGCCTGCGCCGGGGAGAACCCCCCGGCCGCCCGCGCGCCCGAGCCCATGGCGTCCTCGCGCGAGACGTACTCGCGGACCCGGACCAGCTCGATGACGACCTGCGCCTCGCGGGCCAGCTGTCCGGCCTGCAGAGCGGTCAGCGCGGACTGCACCTCGAAGCCCGGCTCGACGATCGCCGTGTAACCGGTGACCGCCTCGTCCCAGGGGATCTGCCGGGTGACCACGCCCCTGCGCAGCGCGGCCAGCCCGTCGGCGGCCTTGACCATCCGGTCGAGCCGGCTGCGCTGCTCACCGGAGAGCTCACCGCGGTGGTCCGGGTTCACCGCCGCCGCGTGCATCGCCCGGACGGCTTCGTCGGTCGCGTGCTGCTGCGTGGTGAACTCGGCGAGCAGGTTCTGGTCCCAGCCTGACCCGAGGTACTCGGAGGCCATCCGGCGCTCGATCTGGATCTGTCCGAGGGCGGTGTCCACCGGGGTGCCGAAGTACTGGTAGACGCCTTCCAGCCGGATCAGCGCCCGCAGATCACCGGTCATCGAGACGACCGCGAAGCCCCAGAGGGCCACCAGCGCCACGATCGGGATGAGGACGAGGGTGGTGATCCGGGTGCGGATCGTGGGAGTGCCGAGGCGCTTGCGCATGATCTCCCTCGGGGATGCCGAACCCGCCGAGTGGCGGACTGGAGAAAGCTACCTGCGCCGAATCCCGGAAGTGACCGCCGGGTAGTGAAACTTTGGCGGAGATCATGCTCCGTGCCGAGCATGCGGCGAGTGACGCGCGAGACATCCGAGGGCCCTGCCGGCCGGTCGTAGAATGGCTCGGTACGTCTGGTACCCGCAGAGGACTGGAACGGAAGTTAGGACGAAGGCCGAGCGCGTGAGCGAGCGGAGCGAGCGAACCATCAAGAGGTGCGCGTTGTGCGAAGCACGCGCCGAGCGGAGCGAGGCGTGGGCATGAGTACGTCCGACCACGCAGACTTCGGTGCCCTGGCCGACCCCTTCGGCGATCCTTCCGACCCCGGCAACCGCCCCGCCCGGCTGACCGTCGGTGTGGTCGGCACCGGCCGGGTGGGCCCCGCCCTCGGCGCCGCACTCCAGCTGGCGGGCCACCGGGTGGTGGCGGCGTCGGGAGTGTCCACCGCCTCGCAGCGCCGGGCCGAGGCGCTGCTTCCCGGGGTGAAGCTGGTGAGCCCGCCGCAGGTGCTGGCGGCCGCCGATCTCGTCCTCCTCACCGTCCCCGACGACGCGCTGGCCGACCTGGTCGCCGGGCTGGCCACGACCGGAGCCGTCCGCCCGGGCCAGATCATCGTGCACACCTCGGGCGCGCACGGGGTGGCGGTCCTCGAACCCGTCACCCGGGCCGGCGCGCTGCCGCTCGCGCTGCACCCCGCGATGACCTTCACCGGCACCTCCGTCGACCTGGCCCGGCTGGCCGGCTGCCCGTTCGGCGTCACGGCCCCCGAGGAGCTGCGGCCGGTCGCCGAGGCGCTGGTGGTGGAGATGGGCGGCGAGCCGGAGTGGGTGCCCGAGGAGGTCCGCCCGCTCTACCACACGGCCCTGGCGCACGGCGCGAACCACCTGGTCACGCTGGTCGCACAGGCCCTGGAGCTGCTGCGTACGGCCGGTGTCGCCGAGCCGGGCCGCCTGCTCGGGCCGCTGCTCGGCGCCGCCCTGGACAACAGCCTGCGCTCCGGCGACGCTGCGCTCACCGGCCCGGTCGCCCGCGGCGACACGGGGACGGTGAGCCGGCACCTGAGGCAGCTCAGTACGGTGTCCCCGGACATCGGGCAGGCGTACCGCGCGATGGCCCGGGCCACGGCGCAGCGGGCGGTCCGGAACGGATCGCTCAAGGAAGAGTCGGCGGCGGCGCTGCTGGACGTACTCAACGAGGAGAGCAACTGATGGCACGCGGCAAGCAGCCGGCGAAGGCCCGGAAGACTGTGCTGACCCACACCATCGCCGACTTCGAGCCGGCCTTCTGGCCGGACGAGCAGCCGGTCGACAACGCGGTCGTGATGACCATGGGCGCGCTGCACGAAGGCCACGCCGCACTGATCCGGGCCGCCCGCAAGCAGGTCGGCGCGGACGGCCGGGTCGCCGTGACGGTCTTCGTGAACCCGCTGCAGTTCGGCGAGGGCGAGGACCTCGACCGCTACCCGCGCACCCTGGCCGCCGACGTCCGCCTCGCCGAGGAGAACGGCGCGGACGTGGTCTTCGCCCCGCTGCCCGAGGAGGTGTACCCCAACGGCGCCCCGCAGGTGCGGATCACCGCGGGCCCGATGGGCGAGCGCTTCGAGGGCGCCTCGCGTCCCGGGCACTTCGACGGCGTGCTCACGGTCGTCGCCAAGCTGCTGCACATCACGGACCCGGACTTCGCCTTCTTCGGCGAGAAGGACGCCCAGCAGCTCGCCGTCATCCAGCGGATGGTCGCGGACCTGGACTTCGACGTGGAGGTGATCGGCGTCCCGACCCTCCGCGAGGAGGACGGCCTGGCGCTCTCCTCCCGCAACCGCTACCTCTCCGCCGAGGAGCGCGCGCAGGCCCTCGCCCTGTCCAAGGCCCTCTTCGCCGGCCGCGACGTGGCCGCCCAGGGCCCGAAGGCCGTCCGCGAGGCGGCCTCGGCCGTCCTGGACACCACTGAAGGTGTCACCCTTGACTACCTCGCCCTGATCGACCCGGAGGACTTCACCGAAGCCGCCGACGACTTCCAGGGCGAGGCTGTGCTGGCCGTTGCCGCCAAGGTGGGGTCGACCCGCCTGATCGACAACGTCCGCATCATCGTTCGGTAGCCGTACTTCTAGGCATGCACTCACATCTGGAGGCGTGACCCCATGCTCCGCACCATGCTCAAGTCCAAGATCCACCGCGCCACCGTCACCCAGGCCGACCTGCACTACGTCGGCTCCGTGACGGTGGACGAGGACCTGCTCGACGCCGCCGACCTGCTCCCGGGCGAGCTGGTCCACATAGTCGACATCAACAACGGCGCCCGCCTGGAGACGTACACCATCGCGGGCCCGCGTGGCACGGGCGTGATCGGCATCAACGGCGCCGCCGCCCGCCTGGTCCACCCCGGCGACCTGGTGATCCTGATCGCCTACGGGCAGATGGAGACCGCGGAGGCCAAGGGCTACGTCCCCAAGGTCGTCTTCGTGGACGCGGAGAACAAGATCACCGGTCTCGGCACGGACGCTGCCGAGGCCCAGGAGGGCACCGGACTGGTGCGCGGCGACCAGGCGTACGGTGGCGTGCACGGCGCAGCCACCACCGCCGCGCGCTGAAGGAGCCACTGAACACGATGCCCGTCTCTCATCGCCTCACCGCCCCGGCCCCCGGCTGGACCACGACCACCGACGTCGTCGTGGTCGGCTCCGGGGTCGCCGGGCTCACCGTCGCGCTCAACGTCCGCAAGGCCGGCCTGCGGGCCATGGTGGTCACCAAGGCGATGCTGGACGACGGCTCCACCCGTTGGGCCCAGGGTGGCATCGCCGCCGCCCTGGGCGAGGGGGACACCCCCGAGCAGCACCTGGACGACACCCTGGTCGCGGGCGCCGGGCTCTGCGACGAGGATGCGGTGCGCACCCTGGTCACCGAGGGCCCGTCGGCCGTACGGAACCTGATCAGCGTCGGCGCGGCCTTCGACCTGGACGCCGACGGCGAGATCCTGCTGACCCGCGAGGGCGGCCACCACCGCCGCCGGATCGCGCACGCGGGCGGCGACGCGACCGGTGCCGAGATATCGCGAGCCCTGGTCGCGGCCGTACGCAGCGACCCGGGCCTGGAGCTGATCGAGCACGCGCTCGTCCTCGACCTGCTCACCGACGCCGAGGGCCACGCGGCCGGCCTGACCCTGCACGTGATGGGCGAGGGCCAGCGCGACGGTGTCGGCGCGATCCGGGCCCGCGCCGTGGTGCTGGCCACCGGCGGCATGGGCCAGGTCTTCTCCGCCACCACCAACCCGGCCGTCTCCACCGGCGACGGTGTCGCACTGGCACTGCGCGCGGGCGCCGAGGTCACCGACCTGGAGTTCGTCCAGTTCCACCCGACCGTGCTCTGGCTGGGCCCGGAGGCCGAGGGCCAGCAGCCGCTGGTGTCGGAGGCCGTCCGCGGTGAGGGCGCCTACCTGGTCGACGCCGACGAGACCCGCTTCATGGTCGGTCAGCACGAGCTCGCCGAGCTGGCGCCGCGCGACATCGTCGCCAAGGCGATCACCCGGCGGATGCAGGAGCAGGGCGCCGAGCACATGTACCTGGACGGGCGGCACTTCGGTGCCGAGATGTGGGAGGAGCGTTTCCCCACCATCCTGGCCTCCTGCCGCTCGCACGGGATCGACCCGGTCACCGAGCTGATCCCGGTCGCCCCCGCCGCGCACTACGCCTCCGGCGGCATCCGCACCGACCTGCAGGGCCGCACCACCGTCCCGGGCCTGTACGCCTGCGGCGAGGTCGCCTGCACCGGCGTGCACGGGGCCAACCGGCTCGCGTCCAACTCCCTCCTGGAGGGGCTGGTCTTCGCCGAGCGGATCGCCGCGGACCTGACCGACCGCCACGCCGAGGGCGGGCTGCCCGAGCGCGCGGTGGACGTCGCGGGTGCCCGGGCGGCCCGCAGCGTCCCGCTGCTCGCTCCCGAGGCGCGGGCCGAGATCCAGCGGATGATGAGCACCGGTGCGGGCGTGCTGCGCTCGGCCGCCTCGATGGCGGCCGCTGCGGCCGGGCTGGCGCAGCTCGCCGAGGACGCCTTCGCGCACGTCGCCGAGGAGAAGCCGGCCGACCCCCGGGTGGAGACCTGGGAGGCCGCCAACCTGCACCTGGTCGCCACCGCGCTGGTCGCCGCGGCCGCGCAGCGGGAGGAGACCCGGGGCTGCCACTGGCGCGAGGACTTCCCCGAGCGGGACGACGCGCACTGGCAGCGCCACCTGACCACCCGCCTGTCCCCGGACGGCACCCTGGAGGCCCGGTGACACCCTCAGGGGCGCGGGGAGCTGCGCGAATCGGAAGGCTTCCAGGCCGCACCTTCGCGCAGCGAGCACGTTGCACCATCCCACCGGAAGGGCGCGAGGTGCACCTTGCCCGCCCAGTCCGGCTGACCACCGTTGCCTTCCGTTTCGCGCAGTTCCCCGCGCCCCTGTGGTTGGCCATCCCTGAAGGAGCATCCCGATGACCCACGACGAACTTCCGCTGGCCTCCGCGGGCTGCGGCGACGGCTGCGCCTGCGGCGACGGCGAGGCGTACGAGACCGGGCTCGACCCGGCGCTGGCCGAGCTGCTGGAGGAGGCCGGCCTGGACCCGGTCGAGGTCGAGGACATCGCCACCCTGGCGCTGGCCGAGGACCTGGCCGGCGGCGAGGACGTCACCTCGGTGGCGACCGTCCCGGCGGACGCCGTCGCCACCGCCGACTTCACGGCCCGTCAGGCCGGCGTGGTCGCGGGTCTGCGGATCGCCGAGGCCGTGGTCTCGCTGGTCTGCGAGGAGGAGTTCGAGGTCGAGCGGCACGCGGAGGACGGCGACCGGGTCGAGGCCGGCCAGGTGCTGCTCTCGGTGCGCAGCCGTACCCGCGACCTGCTGACCGCCGAGCGCAGCGCGCTCAACCTGCTCTGCCATCTCTCGGGTATCGCCACCGCGACGCGCGAGTGGGCGGACGCCCTGCAGGGCACGAAGGCGGTCGTGCGCGACACGCGTAAGACCACCCCGGGCCTGCGGGCGCTGGAGAAGTTCGCCGTCCGCGCGGGCGGCGGGGCGAACCACCGGATGGCGCTCTCGGACGCGGCTCTCGTCAAGGACAACCACGTGGTCGCCGCGGGCGGCGTGGCCGAGGCCTTCCGGGCCGTCAAGGCCGCGTACCCGGAGCTGCCGGTCGAGGTCGAGGTCGACACCCTGGAGCAGATCCCGCCCGTCCTGGAGGCCGGCGCGGACCTGATCCTGCTGGACAACTTCACGGTGGCTCAGCTCAAGGAGGCCGTCGAGCTGGTGGCGGGCAAGGCCAAGCTGGAGGCTTCCGGCGGCCTGACTCTGGCCACCGCGCGTGAGGTCGCCGAGACTGGTGTCGACTACCTCGCCGTCGGGGCCCTGACGCACTCCTCGCCGATCCTGGACATCGGCCTGGACCTCCGTTCCTGACCCCCATCCTCTTAGAAAGCACCC
This sequence comes from Kitasatospora atroaurantiaca, assembly GCF_007828955.1. Classification (NCBI taxonomy): domain Bacteria; kingdom Bacillati; phylum Actinomycetota; class Actinomycetes; order Kitasatosporales; family Streptomycetaceae; genus Kitasatospora; species Kitasatospora atroaurantiaca. Next base: position 3,270,237 of record NZ_VIVR01000001.1, read on the forward strand.
CATGCTCCTCACCATCGACGTCGGCAACACCCAGACCACGCTCGGCCTGTTCGACGGTGAGGAGATCGTCGAGCACTGGCGGATCTCGACCGACCCGCGCCGCACGGCGGACGAGCTGGCGGTGCTGATGCACGGGCTGATGGGCTCTCACCCGGTCGTCTCGGCCGAGGACCGGGTCGAGGGGCTGGCGATCTGCTCCTCCGTACCCGCCGTGCTCCACGAGCTCCGCGAGGTGACGCGTCGTTACTACGGCGACGTCCCCGCGGTGATCGTGGAGCCGGGGGTGAAGACCGGGGTGCACGTCCTGATGGACAACCCCAAGGAGGTCGGCGCCGACCGGATCGTCAACGCGCTGGCGGCGAACCACCTCTACGGCGGACCGTGCATCGTGGTCGACTTCGGCACCGCGACCACCTTCGACGCGATCAACGAGCGTGGCGACTACGTCGGCGGCGCGATCGCCCCGGGCATCGAGATCTCGGTGGAGGCGCTCGGTGTCCGCGGCGCCCAGCTGCGCAAGATCGAGCTGGCCCGCCCGCGCAACGTGATCGGCAAGAACACCGTCGAGGGCATGCAGTCCGGCATCCTGTACGGCTTCGCCGGTCAGGTGGACGGCCTGGTCAACCGGATGGCCAAGGAGCTCTCCAAGGACCCCGACGACGTCCAGGTGATCGCCACCGGCGGCCTGGCCCCCCTCGTCCTCGGTGAGGCCACCACCATCGACGTCCACGAGCCCTGGCTCACCCTGATCGGCCTCCGCCTCGTCTACGAGCGCAACAAGCCCGCCACGTGAGCCCTACGCACTCGGGCAGCCCACCGGGGCGCGGGGAACTGCGCGACCAAGGCACGACGTACGTGCACGGTTGCGCGCGCACGCAGCTGATCAACAGAGCCCCGCGCCCCTTGTGGTTGCCCTGAGTGCACCGCTCACCGATCGGATCAACGCACCATCCGCCAATCGGCACAAACGCGTCGCCAATCGCCACAAATCGGACGTTGGCCACGTAGTGTCACCACATGCCTACGCCACACGGATCGCGCGGCGGCATGGCGTTCAGCGCCGACGAAGTCCGCGTGCTGCGCCGTGCCCTCGCCCAAGCGCTCAACCCGGTCCAATCGCCGTACCCGACGCCCGCCGGTGACCTGTGGGCCGAGGACGTGCAGGAGGCGCTGCGGCTCGCCGAGGCCGTCGACGAGGCGGTGCAGGAGGGCGGCAGACTGCGCTCCTTCCTCCTCGCCGACCTGGCCCGCTACCGGGCCGCTCTGCCGGGCAGTGTCTCCGGCTACCTGGAACGCTTGGAGGAGGCCGTCGCCGACGGCTACCTCCCCTGCCCGGAGGACCTCACCGCGCTGCGCGCCCTGGCCCGCCTCCCCTGCGGTTCCGGCGAGCGCACCCGCCGATCCCGGCTGGCCGGCCGCTGCCACGCGCTCGCCGAGGCGGACGTCCGCGAGCGGCTCGCCCTGAGCACGGGCCAGCGCCACCTCACGGCCGTACCCAGCCCCGCCGCACCACCCAGCACGGCCAGCACCCCGGTTGGCCTCACCCCAGTTGGAGGACGGATCCCGATGAGCAACCCCGCCGGCGCCCCCACCCCCAAGGCCCCCACCCCGGCAGACCGCCCCCAGCCCCGCCGGATGCCGACCCCCGCCGAACTCTTCGGCCGGCGCCCCAAGCCCCAGCAGCACCCCGAGCCCCCGCACCCCGACGAGGACGACATCGAGCTCGCCACCGGCACCGGCTGAGCACCGGCCGAGGCCCGTTGACCGAACTGCTCCTGCGGGGCCGGCCGATCCCGGCCGACCCCGCTCCGGCACCGGGGCGCCCCACGCAGGGGTACGTGTCGGCGATGGCTACCCTTGTGGGGTGAGCGATCAGAGCACCGTCCCCGCGACCGACGACCTTCCCGAGCAGATGCGCGTCCGGCGCGAGAAGCTGGACCGGCTCCGGGCGGCCGGCATCGACCCGTACCCGGTCGGCTTCCCCCGTACCACCACCATCGCCGACCTGCGGGCCAAGCACCCCGACCTGGAGCCGGACACCGCGACCGGCGAGCGCGTCGGCGTGACCGGCCGGGTCGTCCTGGCCCGTACCGGTGGCAAGCTCTGCTTCGCCACCCTGCGCGACGGCTCGGGCGACCTCCAGGTGATGTTCTCCCTGGACAAGCTGGGCGAGGAGCGGCTGGCGGCCTGGAAGGCGGACATCGACCTGGGCGACCAGGTCGGCGTCGAGGGCGAGGTGATCACCTCCCGCCGCGGCGAGCTGAGCGTGATGGTGGACCGCTGGGAGCTCACCGCCAAGTGCCTTCGCCCGCTGCCGGACAAGCACAAGGGCCTGACCGACCCGGAGGCCCGGGTCCGCCAGCGGTACGTGGACCTGATCGTGAACCCCGAGGCGCGCGAGATGCTCCAGCTGCGCACCAAGGTGGTCCGCTCGATCCGCCGCACCTACGAGGACCGCGGCTACCTCGAGGTCGAGACCCCGATGCTGCAGCCGATCCACGGCGGCGCCAACGCGCGTCCGTTCCTGACGCACATCAACGCGTACGACATCGACCTCTACCTGCGCATCGCCACCGAGCTCTACCTCAAGCGCCTGGTGGTCGGCGGCGCCGAGAAGGTCTTCGAGATCAACCGGAACTTCCGCAACGAGGGCGCCGACGCGACCCACAACCCGGAGTTCACGGCCCTGGAGTCGTACGAGGCTTACGGCGACTACGACACCCAGGCCGAGCTGATCCGCGCGATCATCATCAACGCCGCCATGGACGCCCTCGGCACCACCGTGGTCCGCGGCATCGGCCCGGACGGCCAGGAACACGAGATCGACCTGGCCGAGCCGTGGGCCGAGGTCTCCGTCTACCCCGGCATCTCCCAGCACCTCGGTGTCGAGGTGACCCCGGAGACCGGCGTCGAGGAGCTGCGCAAGCTCGCCGACGACGCCGGTGTGCCGTGGGAGAAGGAGTGGGGCCACGGCCAGATCGTCCTGGAGATGATCGAGCGGCTGCTCGAGCACCACGCGATCAAGCCGACCTTCATCAAGGACTACCCGACCGAGGTCTCCCCGCTGACCCGCCGGCACCGCTCGATCCCGGGCGTGGCTGAGAAGTGGGACCTGGTGATCTTCGGTACCGAGATCGGCACCGCGTACTCCGAGCTGATCGACCCGGTCGAGCAGCGCGCCCGCCTCACCGCGCAGTCCCTGCTGGCCGCCGGCGGCGACGTCGAGGCGATGCAGCTGGACGAGGACTTCCTGCGGGCCCTCGAGTACGCGATGCCGCCGACCGGTGGCCTCGGGCTCGGCGTGGACCGCCTGATCATGCTGCTCACCGGCAAGAACATCCGCGAGACGGTGCTCTTCCCGCTCGTGAAGCCTGAGGCCAAGGCCCCCAAGGCCGACGCCGAGACCGCAGACACCGAGGAGTGACCTGATGGACTACATCTCAGCGATCGTGCCCCCGCTGGTCATGGCGATCGGCTTCGGGTTCCTGGTGCGGGCCATCATCCGCAGCCAGGGCGGCGCCCAGAAGGCCAAGGAGGACGCCGCCGCGGAGGCGATGGCCCGGACCGCCACAGCCGAATAGCAGCACCCCACCGGCGCGCCGTCACCCTTCCCGGGTGGCGGCGCGCCGGTTTGCTCCGAATAAGCAAATTTTGTCCGAAACAGTCCCTATCCTGGCCGGACTATGGTGCGGCAACTCGGAGAACTCGAGAACGACATCATGACCAGGGTCTGGCAGTGGAACCGCCCGGTCACCGTTCGCGAGGTTCTGCAGGATCTGCAGTCGGAACGCGATATCGCGTACACCACTGTCATGACGGTGCTCGACAAGCTCTTCAGAAAGGGCTGGCTGCGCCGCGAGCAGGTCGGCCGGGCGTATCGATATGAGCCGGTCTCGTCCCGTGAGGCATACACCGCGGCACTGATGAACGATGCGTGGGGGACGAGTGACAATCCTGCGGCCGCCCTGGTGCACTTCTTCGGCCTGATGTCACCGGAGCAGCGGGAGGCACTGCGCGATGCGCTAAGGGTCGCCGCCCTCTTCCCGACGGAACCCGATCCGGATCCCGATCCGGATCCCGATACCGATCCGGATACCGAGGAGACTGCGGGCCCGCCGGCACGATAACGTCCCGCCATGGAGGTCACCATCCGCCGGGCGCGGACCACGGACGTGCGCGCAGTACGGCGGCTCATCGACGGCTACTCTCGCGACGGCATTCTGCTCGACAAGCCCACCGTCACGTTGTTCGAATCCGTGCAGGAGTTCTGGGTGGCCGAACGCGACGACACCGGCCTGGTCGTCGCCTGCGGCGCACTGCACGTGATGTGGGAGGACCTGGCCGAGGTGCGCACCCTCGCCGTGGACCCGTCCTGCCTGGGCAAGGGCATCGGGCACCTGTTGCTGGAGAAGCTGCTGCAGACCGCACGCTGGCTGGGCGTACGTCGGATTTTCTGCTTGACGTTCGAGGTGGCCTTCTTCGCGAAACACGGTTTCGTCGAGATCGGCGAACTCTACGAAACCGACGATGGTACGACAGACCCGGCGGCGATCGCTACGGATGTCTATGAGGAACTTCTGCGTTCGTACGACGAAGGTGTGGCGGAGTTCCTCGACCTCGAGCGGGTGAAGCCCAACACCCTGGGCAACTCTCGGATGCTGCTGCACCTCTGAGCGGTACCTCCCGGGGTGCCTTGCGGAGGCCCGGAGCGGGCAAGGGTTTGTGTTTTCCGGGAAAAGGCGGTTTCCTTTCCCTTAGGCAATGGGTCGTTTACGCGGAAAGGGAAGCCCGTGGCACAGAGGGTGCAGGTCATTCTTGAAGACGATCTCGACGGCGGTTCGGCGGACGAGACGGTGACGTTCGCTCTCGACGGCGTTGCCTACGAGATCGACCTGAAGAGCGCCAACGCGGACAAGCTGCGCGGCCTGCTGGCCCCGTACGTCGAGAAGGGCCGCAAGCAGAGTGGCCGGCTCACCAGCGCGCGCCGCAGCAGCGGCCGTAGCGCGGGCCGCCCGGCCGCCGGTGCGCCGGACACCGCGAAGATCCGCGCGTGGGCCAAGGAGAACGGTTTCGAGGTCAACGACCGCGGCCGCGTCCCGAGCAATGTCCGTGAGGCGTACGAGCGGGCCAACGCGGCCTGATCCGGACCGCCGGACCAGAGCCGTCCTGCGGCTCAGGCGGCCGGTGCCAGGCCCATCAGGTCGCGGGCGCAGGCGTCCGCCAGGCAGTCGAGCAGCCGGAGCAGGTCGGGTGAGCGCAGGTCCAGACCCGGGCCGTTCGCCCCGGGCCGCAGCCAGACGGCCGGCGGCACATCGCATCGGTTCTCGGGGCGCGGAGGGACCTCCTCCGCGCCCCGCGGCCGTGGCACCCGGGGGGCACCGGCGGGCCTGGCCGTGAGGCCCAGCTCCAGCTCGGCCCCCCAGCCGAGCCAGTGCAGCAGATCGGGGACGGCATCGGCCGTCCCGGGGGCGAGCAGGAAGGCGGCCAGGCCGCCGCTGGCGACCACCGGGCCGTACGGCCGCCGCAGCCGGTCCAGCCGCCCCAGGGCGGCCAGAGCGACCGGCCGCCGTACCTCCACCCGGTCCGAGCCCAGCAGCGCCGGCGTCGGATCGGACAACTCGGCAGGCGGCACGGGCAGCGCAGCTGTCATGGGTTGTGCAACGCTGTATGAGCGAAGCGGTAACGCGACCGCCACCTGAACGGCCGCACCCGGCCGGAGGCAGCTGAGCCACCGTCACCTCGGTGGGTGCTGTCGGGCGGTCCGTCAGCAGACTTCTCGCCAGGCGAACACCGCCACCCGGGAAACTGCGCGAAACTCATCGGAATACCGGGTATGAATGCAGGTGGACGGGGTCCCAGGGCTCCGGCCGGAGAGATCTGCGAGACCAGCTGCTCCGTCCCCGGCGAGCCTTGTTCGCCGATGGCGTAGCGGTATCGGGTGCATCAGGCCCAGCTGTGGGAACACCGTCTCCCAGCATCAGGTTGGGATTGGTGTCGGCTGGTCGCGCAGCATGATTCCCCACACGAGTGGGATCCGTGGGCCGCGCCGCTGAGCGGGACTAGCATGCGGAAGGACAGGGCGGGGACAGTCCCCGAACTGCCCGACCGCTCTGAGGAGCGATAAACGATGTTCGAGAGGTTCACCGACCGCGCGCGGCGGGTTGTCGTCCTGGCTCAGGAAGAAGCCCGGATGCTCAACCACAACTACATCGGCACCGAGCACATCCTCCTGGGCCTGATCCACGAGGGTGAGGGTGTCGCCGCTAAGGCCCTGGAGAGCCTCGGGATTTCGCTCGAGGCGGTCCGCCAGCAGGTCGAGGAGATCATCGGCCAGGGCCAGCAGGCCCCGTCCGGTCACATTCCCTTCACCCCCCGGGCGAAGAAGGTGCTGGAGCTGTCGCTCCGCGAGGCCCTTCAGCTCGGCCACAACTACATCGGCACCGAGCACATCCTGCTCGGCCTGATCCGCGAGGGCGAGGGCGTCGCCGCCCAGGTCCTGGTGAAGCTGGGCGCCGACCTGAACCGGGTGCGCCAGCAGGTCATCCAGCTGCTCTCCGGTTACCAGGGCGGTGGCAAGGAGTCGGCCACGGCCGGCGGGCCCGCCGAGGGCACCCCGTCGACCTCGCTGGTCCTCGACCAGTTCGGCCGGAACCTCACCCAGGCCGCCCGCGAGGCCAAGCTCGACCCGGTCATCGGGCGCGAGAAGGAGATCGAGCGGGTCATGCAGGTGCTGTCCCGCCGCACCAAGAACAACCCCGTGCTGATCGGTGAGCCCGGCGTCGGCAAGACCGCGGTCGTCGAGGGCCTGGCCCAGGCGATCGTCAAGGGCGAGGTCCCGGAGACGCTGAAGGACAAGCAGCTCTACACCCTCGACCTGGGCGCGCTGGTTGCCGGCTCCCGCTACCGCGGTGACTTCGAGGAGCGCCTGAAGAAGGTGCTCAAGGAGATCCGCACCCGCGGCGACATCATCCTGTTCATCGACGAGCTGCACACCCTGGTCGGCGCGGGCGCCGCCGAGGGCGCCATCGACGCCGCCAGCATCCTCAAGCCGATGCTGGCCCGTGGCGAGCTGCAGACCATCGGTGCGACGACTCTCGACGAGTACCGCAAGCACCTGGAGAAGGACGCCGCGCTGGAGCGCCGCTTCCAGCCGATCCAGGTCGCGGAGCCGTCGCTGCCGCACACCATCGAGATCCTCAAGGGCCTGCGCGACCGCTACGAGGCGCACCACCGCGTCTCCATCACGGACGCCGCCCTGGTCGCCGCCGCCACCCTGGCCGACCGGTACATCTCGGACCGCTTCCTGCCGGACAAGGCGATCGACCTGATCGACGAGGCCGGTTCCCGGATGCGCATCCGCCGGATGACCGCGCCGCCGGACCTGCGCGAGTTCGACGAGAAGATCGCCGACGTCCGCCGCGAGAAGGAGAGCGCGATCGACGCGCAGGACTTCGAGAAGGCCGCGTCCCTGCGAGACGACGAGAAGCAGCTTCTGCAGGCCAAGGCCAAGCGGGAGAAGGAGTGGAAGGCCGGCGACATGGATGTCGTCGCCGAGGTGGACGAGGAGCTGATCGCCGAGGTTCTGGCGACGGCCACCGGCATCCCGGTCTTCAAGCTCACCGAGGAGGAGTCCTCCCGCCTGCTGCGCATGGAGGACGAGCTGCACAAGCGCGTCATCGGCCAGAAGGACGCCATCAAGGCGCTCTCCCAGGCCATCCGGCGTACGCGTGCGGGCCTCAAGGACCCGAAGCGCCCCGGTGGCTCGTTCATCTTCGCCGGCCCGTCCGGTGTCGGTAAGACCGAGCTGTCCAAGACGCTCGCCGAGTTCCTGTTCGGCGACGAGGACGCCCTGATCTCCCTCGACATGTCGGAGTTCAGCGAGAAGCACACCGTCTCGCGGCTCTTCGGCTCGCCCCCCGGCTACGTCGGGTACGAGGAGGGCGGCCAGCTCACCGAGAAGGTGCGCCGCAAGCCGTTCTCGGTCGTCCTGTTCGACGAGGTCGAGAAGGCCCACCCAGACATCTTCAACTCGCTGCTGCAGATCCTGGAGGACGGTCGCCTGACCGACTCCCAGGGCCGGGTCGTGGACTTCAAGAACACCGTCATCATCATGACGACCAACCTCGGCACCCGGGACATCTCCAAGGGCTTCAACCTGGGCTTCGCGGCCACGGGTGACACGGCCACCGGGTACGAGCGGATGAAGGCGAAGGTCGGCGAGGAGCTCAAGCAGCACTTCCGCCCCGAGTTCCTGAACCGTGTCGACGACATCGTGGTCTTCCACCAGCTGTCCGAGGAAGACATCATCCAGATCGTCGACCTGATGATCGACAAGGTGGACAGCCGCCTCAAGGACCGCGACATGGGCCTGGAGCTCAGCATCGAGGCCAAGAAGCTGCTCGCCAAGCGCGGCTACGACCCGCTGCTCGGTGCCCGTCCGCTGCGCCGCACCATCCAGCGCGAGATCGAGGACCACCTCTCCGAGAAGATCCTCTTCGGCGAGCTGCGGGCCGGCCACATCGTGGTCGTCGGCGTGGAGGGCGAGGGCAAGGAAGCCAAGTTCACCTTCCGCGGCGAGGAGAAGTCGCCGGTGGCGGACACTCCGGCGGCCGTCGCCTCGACCGGTCCGGATCTGACGAAGTAGCACAACCCGCACGAAAGGCCGCGGCCCCGACATTCCGTCGGGGCCGCGGCCTTTTCTGTTTAATGTCTGTTGAATGTCTGTTGAGAAGACCACTCCACAATCGGTAACAAATCTTGTGACATACCGCACGGCAATCCCCGCCGTTCGGGGGGTTCACATCATGGTTCGAGTGCGATGCAGGCCCTGCCTACCGGACCGCACCGGAGGCGTGACTGATCGTCAGTTGATCAGTGGCGCGGGAGGATAGCGTCGTCGCCATGTCATGGTCAAGGTCTTTCTTTTTTACCCACTCTTGGATCAAATGTCGTCCACCTGTCTTTCATTGGTTCACCGGCAGGGCCAACAGCTGTGCCGGTATGGGGAGGACGTCACAACGTTGAAGATATCCACGAGGGCCTCTGCGGCCACCGCAGCCGTGGCGGTTATCGCCGCCCTCGGCGCGGGCATGCTGCCGGGCACGGCGACCGCCGCACCGGCCACGCCCACGAACGACCCTGCGGACGCGATTCAGAGCACGAAGGTTGACCACAACCTCCCGGGCCCGCTGACCGAGAAGGTCGAGGCCGAGCAGAAGGCCGCGACCGAGCAGCTCCTGGCGGGCACCGCCAAGATCGAGAAGCACGGCAGCAGCACCAGCATCAAGCTCGGCCGTGACAAGTACGTCGAGCTCGCCCGCGAGCGCACGGACAAGATCTTCACCATCCTGGTCGACTTCAGCGACCAGGTGGACAGCACCACCAAGACCGCCGACGGCAAGGTCAAGTACGGCGGCACCCCCGGCCCGCAGCACAACCAGATCGCGCAGCCGGACCGCGCCAAGAACAACTCCACCGCCTGGCAGGCGGACTACAACCAGAAGCACTTCCAGGACCTGTACTTCAGCAGCACGCAGGACTCCATGAAGACCTTCTACGAGAAGCAGTCCTCGGGCCGCTACTCGCTCGAGGGCCAGGTCACCGACTGGGTGAAGGTGCCGTGGAACGAGGCCCGTTACGGCTCGGACTACTGCGGCCAGCACGTCTGCAACAACGCGCAGGACCTGATCCGCGACGGCATCAACGCCTGGGTCGCCGACCAGAAGGCCAAGGGCCAGACGGACGCTCAGATCAAGGACACCATCGCCCAGTACGACAAGTACGACCGGTACGACTACGACCACGACGGCGACTTCAACGAGCCCGACGGTTACATCGACCACTTCCAGATCGTGCACGCCGGTGAGGACCAGTCGGCCGGCGGCGGCAAGCAGGGCACCGACGCCCTGTGGGCCCACCGCTCGTACGTCTACGGCTCCGGCGCCGGCCAGACCGGCCCGTCCACCAACAAGCTCGGTGGCACCCCGGTCGGCGACACCGGCATCTGGATCGGCGACTACACGATGCAGCCGGAGAACGGCGGCCTCGGCGTCTTCGCGCACGAGTTCGGCCACGACCTCGGGCTGCCGGACCTGTACGACACCTCCGGCCAGGGCATCGACAACTCGGTCGGCTTCTGGTCCCTGATGTCGTCCGGCTCCTGGCTCGGCGAGGGCAAGGACTCGATCGGCGACAAGCCGAACGACTTCGACGTCTGGAGCAAGCTGCAGCTCGGCTGGCTCAAGTACGACAAGGCCAAGGCCGGCGAGATCTCCGCCCACCTGCTCGGCCCGGTGGAGTACAACTCCAAGCGCCCGCAGGCCCTGGTCGTCGACCTGCCGAACAAGACCGTCACCACCGAGATCAACACCCCGTTCGCGGGTGGCAACGAGTGGTGGAGCGGCAGCGCCGACAACCTCAACGTCACGCTGGCCCGCGACGTGGACCTGACCGGCAAGACCTCGGCGACGCTGTCCGCCAAGGGCTGGTACGACCTCGAGCAGGACTACGACTACGGCTACGCCGAGGTCTCGACCGACGGCGGCGCCAACTGGACCGCCCTGGACGGCACCTTCAACGGCACCGCCCTCCCGAAGGACCCCTCCGGCAAGGCGAGCCTGACCGGTAGCTCCGGCAACAAGTGGGGCGACCTGTCCTTCCCGCTGGACGCCTACGCGGGCAAGGCCGTCAAGGTCCGGTTCCACAACACCACCGACGGTGGCGTGCACAACAAGGGCTTCGCCCTCGACGACATCGTCGTCACCGTCAACGGCACCCCGGTCTTCACCGACGGCGCCGAGAACGGTGACAACGGCTGGACGGCCACCGGCTTCTCGCGCATCACGGGCAAGTTCTCCAAGGACTACGCCCAGCACTACCTGGTCGAGAACCGTCAGTACGTCTCGTACGACCAGACCCTGAAGACCGGTCCGTACAACTTCGGCTTCAGCACCACCAAGCCCGACTGGGTGGAGCACTACGCCAACCAGAACGGCCTGCTGATCTGGCTGTGGGACCAGTCCCAGACCGACAACAACGTGGCCAACCACCCGGGCCAGGGCCTGGTCCTGCCGATCGACTCGCACCCGACGCCGATCAAGTGGACCGACGGCACCCTGATGCGTCCGCGCCTCCAGGGCTACGACTCCCCGTTCGGCTTCGAGCGCACCGACGGCCTGAACCTCCACAAGGCCGATGTCGCCGCCAACGTGCCGTCCGAGAAGGGCGTCCGCACCTTCAACGACCACACCGGCAAGTACTGGGACGCCTCGAACCAGTACAGCAGCGTCCAGGTGCCCGACACCAACACCCGCATCTCGGTCATCTACGAGAGCCTCAACAAGCTCGAGACCCTGGTGCTCGTCACGCCGGCCAAGTGACCTTGTGTCGCTGACCAGCTGACTGCATGACAGATCGTCGGCCCGGTTCCCCGCGAGGGGAGCCGGGCCGACGGCGTTTCTCAGAGGTAGGTGAGGAAGGCCGTCATCGCCTCGGTGATCTCCTTCGGGGTCCAGTCGAGCGCGGCGGAGGCGACGGTCACCTCGGTCATCGAGAGGCCGGGGAGGTCCCGCCCGCCCCAGGGCCCGAAGAGGCCGAGGCCCTGCTCCTCGGCGAGGCGTACGTTCGCTTCGTTGAGCGCCTCCGCCGGGTGGGGGAGCCAGAGTTGGAACTGGTGGGTGTGCGGGGGCTCGGGGTTGACCCGGGCGCCCGGGGTGTCGGCGACGGCTTCGGCGAGGGCCGTGGCGACCACCTTGGCGTGGCCGACGTACGACTCCAGGCGCGGGAGTTCGCGGTCCAGCCCCGCGAGGGCGGAGAGGGCGGCGGGCCACTGCTGGAAGAGCTGGCCGCCGTAGCGGTGACGCCATGACTTCGCGTCCCGGACGAAGTCCTCGGGGCCGGCCAGCGCGGCGCCGCTGATGCCGCCGAGCGTCTTGTAGAAGGAGACGTAGACGGAGTCCGCCAACTCGGCGATCTCCGGCAGGGAGTGGCCGAGATGGTACACGGACTCCCAGAGCCTGGCACCGTCCAGGTGGACGTGGGTGCCGTCGAGCGCGGTCGTGGCGGCGACCAGCTCCTCCCAGGAGGGGAGGATGAATCCGGCCTCGCGCAGTGGGAGTTCGAGCATCAAGGTGCCGAACTGCTCGCCACTGTCGCGGAGTTCCTCGGCCGTGGGGATCCTCGGGGCGGTGGTCGGCCAGACCGCGTGCAGCCCGCTCAGCCGCGAGTAGGCCTTCCGCTCGTGCACCTCGGGGTGGGCCAGCGGGTGCATCGCCACCGTACGGCTGCCGCTGCGCTCGGCCCAGCACTGCAGGGCCGCCTGCTGGGCCATCGTCCCGGTCGGGAAGAAGGCGGCGTCGGGCTTGCCGAGCAGCTCGGCCACCCGCTGTTCGAGGGCGCGGACGACGCCGTCGCCGTAGATGTCGGGGCGCTGGTCCAGGTCGTACGCCGTCTCGGCATCCGTGGCCAGCGCGGCCAGCCGCTCGCGGAGGTTCTGCGGCCGGACGCCCGAGAGCAGCCTGTCGCAGCGCCGTAGGGCGGCGAACCTGCGCTCGCGCGGGTCGGGGGTCGGCACGGCGTCGGATGCGTGGGTCATCCGCCGATCATTCCCGATCGGCCGGCGACGCAACATTCCCGGGCCCGTGTCTCGTGTACGGGGTGAAGGGCGCGCGCCGCGCCGGGGGATGGATTCAAGGGGCCGTACACGGATGTCGCCGGACCGCGAGAGTTTGTTTGACGAGTTCGTCTCGGCACGTTACAGCTGCCGGAGACAGCCACCCCCGGCACCGACCCGGACCGCCGGGTGGCCCTGATGGCCGCGCTGGCCTAGGTCAGCCCGGCGTACCGGGCGGTGAGATGCTCCGCGCCTCCACGTCCGGTGCGAGGGTGCGCCGGGGCGCGGGGAGCTGCGCGAGATCGGAAGATGCCGGTCCGCAGCATCCTGTTCTGCGCAGTTCTCCGCGCCCCGGCGCGGCTGCTCGGCTGCCTACCCGAGCGGGGCGTGCCTCAGCGGGGCGGGTAGAGGGAGTAGGACGGGAAGTTGCCGTAGAGCTTCTCGTCCGGGCCCTCCGGGCCGTGGGTGACGGCCTGGACGAGCAGGTCGCCGCCGACGAACGCCCCCTTCCAGGAGGCGCCCAGCCCACCGAAGACCTCCTCACGGTCACCGCGGCTGCGGGGCTTGTTGATACCGACCTTGAAGGCGAGGAGGTCGGGGGCGACCCGGTCGGCGAAGGCGAGGTCGTCGGTGGCCAGGGAGGCGACCAGGGAGCCGTTGCCGGCGTTCATGGCGGCGAGGAGCTCGGACTCGGTGTCGACCAGGACGATGGAGTCGAGCGGGCCGAACGGCTCCGAGTGGTGCAGGGCCCAGCTGGCGGGCGGGTTGAGGACAGCCGCGGGGGCCAGGTAGGCGTCACGGGACTGGCCCGGGAGGAACGTTCCGTCGTCGAGGCTGCCCCGGTGCAGCGGGACGGCCCGGGCGGCGACGGCCGTATCGAAGTGGGCCCGGAGCTCGGCCGCCTTGGCCGCGTGGATGACCGGGCCGAAGTCGAGCTCCGGCAGCGGGTCGTCGGGAGCGGCGACGGCCAGCGGGTGACCGAAGCGCAGGCCGCCGAGCACACCGAGGTAGGTCTCCAGAAAGGCCGGGAAGAGCGAGCGCTGGACGACGTAGCGCGGGTAGGCGGTGCAGCGCTGCTTGGCGTACTCGAAGCCCTTGCGCAGGTGCGCGGCCAGCGCGGGCCAGTCACTGTAGTCCCAGACGCCCCAGGTGTTCAGACCCTCCTGCTCCAGGAAGTGACGGCGGTTCAGGTCGGCGAGCGCGGTCGCGGCCTTGCGGCCGTTGGCCCGTCCGCCGACGAAGGCGAGCGCGCCCAAGCCCTCGGCCCGGATCAGCGCATCGGCGATCCGGCCGCCCTGGCCGGAGATCAGGGTGACCGGCAGGCCGGCCCGGTGCATCACGGCATGGGCCAGGGTGAGGCAGTGGAAGCCGCCCTGGGACGGGGTCTTGGCCACCACCGCGTTGCCGGCCAGCAGCTGGACCAGCTCCGCGTGCACCTGCACGCTCATCGGGTAGTTCCAGCTGGCGATGTTGGAGACCGGGCCCGGGAGCGGGGTGCGGTCGCCGAGTTGACGGTCGATGTTGTCGAGGTACCAGCGCACGCCGTCCAGCGCGCGGTCGACGTCGGCACAGGCAAGCCGCCAGGGCTTGCCGATCTCCCAGACCAGCAGCAGGGCCAGCAGGTCGCGCTGCTCGGCCAGACCGTCGACCGCCGCGGCGACCTTGGCCTTGCGCTCGTCCAACGGGACCTTCCCCCAGGCCGCGTGCTGGGCGATGGCGAACGCGACGGCGCTCTGCGCCTCCTCTATGCCGACCCGGGGTGGGCCCGGGATCGGGGTGCCGTCCAGTGGGGTGGTGTGCTCGCCGGCGATGCCGAGGGCGCGCCACTCGCCGCGCACCAGGTTGAGCAGACCGTCGGGGGTGAAGGCTTCGGGGGCGGTCCGTACGCAGCGGGCGTACGTCTCGGACCAGGATGTGCCGGGCTTGAGCTGCGGTGCCGTCATGGGGAGTTCCTCCGGGTCGGGGAAGGGGTGCTCGGGCAGGACGGGTGCTGGGGTGGCTCTGCTTGGCTTGTTGGCGCTTCCTCGAGGCGTCGCTACGAGGGTGTTGGTTGGCGGTGTTGGTCGGGGTGTTGGCCGGGTGTTGCTCGATGGTGCCGCTCAGAGTGGCACGGCTGTCTGGAGCTGGACAGGATGCCTGCCGATGCCGGGTCGGCCCAGGTGTGAGGCGGCTCACGATTTCCCTCGGAGAATCCGGGGAAGCGGACCGCCGGTCGGACACTCCTGGTGGTGATTGTCACAGCGGGTGGGGCCGGTACGAGGCACGGTAGTAGCCGATGCGGGCGCGCGGCCTTCAGGGTGGCGAAGTCCGGGCGGCGGGCTGGGGACCGGTCAGGGGATTGACCCCGAGGCCGGGCCGGAAGATCCATGCGCCGCGGGCGTCGAGTCCGGGGGCTCGGGCACTACACGCCGTAGTAGGTCACAGCATTTGGGGCCGCCGGTGATGACCGCTTACATCTGAATGGTCCCCAGCTCGGCAGGCCCTCGCGGCTCTGCGCCACGCTGCCCCCGTCCGCGAGGTACTGCCACCCGATGCCTGCCTTTGACACCGCCCGCCGCAAGCTCGCCGCGACGGCCGTCTCCGTTCTGGACGCCCGGATCCGCCCCGCCGCCTCCTGGCTGCAGGAGCGCCGGGCCCTGGTGGCCCAGTCGCAGGAGCGCCGCACCGTGGTGGCCTGGCTGCAGGAGCGCCGCACCGTGGTGGCCTGGCTGCAGGAGCGCCGCACCGTGGTGGCCTGGAGCGGCGCCACCACCCTGGCCTTCGGCGCCCTGCTGATTCCGGGCAGTGCCTCGGCGCAGACCGTCCAGCCCGCGATGCCGGGCAGCTCGGTCTTCGTCTCGGCCGGCTCGGAGGCCTACCGGGGTGGCGTGGTCCAGGTGGCCGAGCCCAGCGCGTACAAGCTGCCGGGGGCGGCCTCCACGCAGGACGCGGTGGCCGTGGCGAGCAACCTGGCACCCGGCGCCGCGCCGGAGGCTGCGGCACCCGCGCCTGCGGCGCCGGCTCCGGCCGCCGAGACCGAGGCGGCCTCGCGGTCGGCCGAGCGCGCACCCGCTCCGGCTCCCTCGCCTGCCCCTGCCCCTGCGCCCGCTCCGGCGCCGGCACCTGCTCCGGCCCCGTCCTGGTACGCGCCCGCCCCCGGAGCTCGGATCAGCAACCCCTTCGGCGTCCACAACCCCGAGTACGCGGCGGGCTATCACACGGGTGTGGACTTCGCGGTCTCCGCCGGAACGACGCTGTTCGCGGTGGGCGACGCCAAGGTGGTGTCGGCCGCCTACGACGGCGCGTACGGCAACGAGGTCGTGCTGCGGCTCTCGGACGGCAAGTTCGCGCAGTACGCCCACATGTCGTCGCTCTCGGTGCGGGCGGGCCAGACCGTCTCGGCGGGGCAGCAGATCGGCAAGTCGGGGAACACCGGGAACTCCCACGGCCCGCACCTGCACTTCGAGATCCGGACCAGCAACCGGTACGGAGCCGTGGTGGACCCGATCGCGTACCTGTCGGCGCGTGGGGTGACCAACTTCTAGCGGGCGGTCGGGCGGTTCTCGCGAACGGAGATGCGATGACAGATTTTGATATCTGCCATCGCATCACGCGGACGGCTCGATCCGCCTCGCATTCTCCAACGCAACCTCCAGCGCGGCGTCCATCGCCTCCGCCAGCGTCGCCACCTTCGGCTCGGCACCCCCGACGCCGTCGCCGCCGTCCCGCCCGGCACCCTCGACATCCTGCTTGAGCAGGACCAGTGCCCAGTTGACGGAGAACAGCGCCATGGTGGCCCGCAGCCGGTCCTGGAAGGTCGCGTCGGGCCCGTGCACCAGCCGGATCATCGCCATCATCCGCGCCTTGAACTCCAGCCCGGCCGGCGACTCACGCAGAGCCGGCTGGTTGTCGTGGAAGAACCGCAGCAGCGGCGCCCGCTCGAACATCCCCGCCGCGAAGCGCCGTACCAGCTCGTCCCGCAGCTCCGGCGACCACGGCTTCCCCTCGCCCCAGGCGATGGTGTCGTCGATCGGAGCCGCCATGCTGTCCACGATGCCGTGGACGATGTCGTCCTTGGTCTTGAAGTGGTAGTACAGCGCCGCCTTGGTCACCCCGAGCCGGTCGGCGATCTCCCGCAGCGAGGTCTTCTCGTACCCCTGCTCGGCGAAGAGTTCGAGCGCGACGTCGATGATGCGTGCCCGGGTGTCACTGCGGGGGCTCTGCGTCGTACTCATGGCTTGGTGGCCTGCCTCATGCCTGCGTCGATTGGGCGGCAAGCTCCGGTACCGGCGCTCACCTCGGGGTGCATTCTCCCTGCCCGTGGGGCCACTACCGAAACTGGCTTGACGCCCGGCTTACGGACAACTTACCGTGCGACCGAACGATTAACTAGCCGGTCGTCAAGTAAGTAGCACCACAACACGCCACTGACCCATCGGCCGGCACCGCGCTTCCGGGAGACGCACCATGTCACAACAGCAGGTCGAGGCCGCGGCGGATCAGCCCGCCGCCGCAGTCGAGGGGGCGACCGACCCCGCCCCGAGGTCACCGCGCGAGATCCGCCTGGTGATGATCGGGCTCGTGGTCGCCATGCTGCTGGCCATGCTCGACAACCTGATCGTGGGCACCGCGATGCCGACCATCGTGGGCGACCTCGGCGGCGCCGAGCACCTCTCCTGGGTGGTGACCGCCTACACCCTGGCCACCGCCGCCTCCACCCCGATCTGGGGCAAGCTCGGCGACCTCTACGGCCGCAAGGGCACCTTCCTCACCTCGATCGCGATCTTCCTGGCAGGTTCCGCGCTCTCCGGGCTCTCCCAGTCGATGACCCAGCTGATCGCCTTCCGCGCCGTCCAGGGCCTCGGCGCCGGCGGTCTGATGGTCGGCGTGATGTCCATCATGGGCGCCCTGGTGGCGCCGCGTGACCGCGGCAAGTACCAGGGCATGTTCGCCGCCGTGATGGCGCTGGCCACCATCGGCGGCCCGCTGGTCGGCGGTTTCATCACCGACCACCTCAGCTGGCACTGGACCTTCTACATCAACCTGCCGCTCGGCCTGGTCGCGCTCGCCTTCATCGTGGTCACCCTGAAGCTGCCGAAGGTCCGCTCCACCGCGAAGATCGACTACGTCGGCGCCGCCCTGCTGACCATCGGCATCACCTCGCTGGTCCTGATCACCACCTGGGGCGGCCAGGAGTACGCCTGGGGCTCGAAGCAGATCCTCGGCCTGGCCGCGCTCGCCGCCGCCTCGCTGATCGGCTTCTGCTACGTCGAGCAGCGGGTCGAGGAGCCGATGCTCCCGCTCGACCTCTTCAAGAACCTCAACTTCACCCTGGTCTCGGTGATCGGCTTCATCGTCGGTTTCGCGATGTTCGGCGCCGTAACCTTTCTGCCGCTCTACCAGCAGACCGTCCAGGGCGCCTCGGCGACCAACTCCGGCCTGCTGCTGATGCCGATGATGTTCGGGATGCTGGTCGTGTCGCTGGTGGTCGGCCAGGCCGTCACCAAGACCGGCAAGTACCGGATCTACCCGATCATCGGCACCGCCGTGATGGCCGGCGGCTCGCTGCTGCTCTCCACCCTGTCGACCGACACCAGCCGGTTCACCTCGGCCTGCTACATGGTGGTGCTCGGCGCCGGTATGGGCTTCCTGATGCAGATCACCATGCTGGTCGCTCAGAACAGCGTGGAGCTCAAGGACATGGGCGTGGCCAGCTCCACCGCCACCCTGTTCCGCACCATCGGCGGCTCCTTCGGTGTGGCCCTGTTCGGTGCGCTCTTCAACGACCGGGTCACCTCGACCATGAAGGAGTCCGGCGCCAAGGCCGCCGGCAACCTCGGTCAGATGGGCCCGGAGGCGCTGCGCAAGCTGCCGGCCCCGGTGCAGGACGCCTACCACCACGCCGTCTCCAACGGCATGCACACCGTGTTCCTGTGGGGCGCCGTGATCAGCCTGATCGCCGTCGCCGCCGCCGTCTTCATGCGCGAGGTCCCCCTGCGCGGCGCCGGCCAGCCGGCCGAGCAGTCCGTCGAGGCAGCCGCCCTCTGACGGCACGAAGAACACCGACGGCCCCATTGCACTACATCGTGCAAATGGGGCCGTCCAATTTTCCGAAGAAATTGGTAATTCAAGAGGCGTAGACAAACCAGCGGTATTCACCTCTATGATTCTGAGCGTCAGAAATCCGCGCCGATCAAGGGGCAGACAATGCGCAGCAATGCCGAGATCCAGAGCCAGTTCGACGAGATCGACACCGATGGCGACGGCTACATCACCGCCGACGAGCTGAAGATGTACCTCCAGCAGAACCCGAAGGTCAGCGATGCGAACGCCGCCGCGACCTTCAAGTACGCCGACGAGAACAGCGACGGCCAGATCAGCTTCGAGGAGTTCGCCGAGCTGATCCGCAAGTAACGAGTTTCCGGGCGGTTCACCGGATGAGCAATTTACCGGATTACCGATCCACCGGTTCGTTCGGTGGACCGCCCTCGCGGCTATCCGGGCAGGCGGTATACGCCGGGCCCGACCGGCTCGACAAGGCCGTCCGCGACCAGTCCGTCCAACGCCCTGGCCCGCTGCACCGGCTCGGGCCAGACCGCGTCCAGGCTCGCCTGCGGCACCGTGCCGTGGGCGTCCCGCAGGACAGCCAGCAGCTTGCCCCGCACCTGACGGTCCGTCCCCTCGTACGACTGCCCGCGCCGCGGCGGGCCCTGGTACGGCGGCCGCCCGGCCACCCGCCAGGCGCAGTGCCGGGCCAGCGGGCACGCGCCGCACTCGGGGCTGCGGGCGGTGCAGACCAGCGCGCCCAGCTCCATCACGCCGACCGCCCAGGTCGCGGCGGTCTCGACGCTCGCAGGCAGCAGCTCGGTGGCGGTACGGCGCTCGGCGGCGGTGGTCGCCTGCGCCGGGTACTCGACCCCCGTCACGGCCCGGGCGAAGACCCGGCGGACATTGGTGTCCAGCACCACATGGCGCTGCCGGAAGGCGAAGGAGGCCACCGCGGCCGCCGTGTACTCGCCGACGCCGGGGAGGGCGAGCAGGGCCGCGTGGTCGTCCGGCACACGGCCGCCGTGGTGCGCGGTGATCGCCACGGCGGCGGCGTGCAGCCGCAGGGCCCGGCGCGGGTAGCCGAGCCTGCCCCACATCCGGACGGCCTCGCCCGGCGCGTCGGCGGCGAGGTCCGCGGGGGCGGGCCAGCGCTCCAGCCACGCGGCGTAGGCGGGCAGCACCCGCTTGACCGGGGTCTGCTGGAGCATGAACTCGCTCACCATGACCGCCCACGGCGAGGCCTCGGGGGTACGCCAGGGCAGGTCACGGGCGTTGGCCTCGTACCAGTCGAGGACGGTCGAGTGGAGCAGCGGCGCGGGGGCGGCGGAGATGGCATCCATGGCCCTTCGATCCTCCCACGCCACGGGCTCGTGTCGGCGCGGCGGGAGTGGGCGGTCCGGGTGCCACCTCCTCGGGTACGCCCGCGCGCGCCCGGCACATTCCCCGCACGCCGGAGCGCCCGCAACCCCCTCCCCCATCCGGACCAAATGGCGGATCATGTGAAGGAAGAGACGCCAGAGCGGTGTTGATGCATCAACGGGTGCACACAGTCTCGTAGAGTTTGCGCGTGCCCTCTCTGCGTCAACCCGTGGGACCGCTGCCGGCGTCGATCTACTGGCGTCGGCGCATCGTCGTGCTCGCAGCCCTGGCGGCCGTCCTCGCGCTGATCGTCTGGCTGACCTCCGGTCAGGGAGGTGACGGGAAGCAGGGCAAGGACAACGCCGCGCAGCCCGCCCCTGCCCAGTCGATCACCCCTGGTGCGTCCCCGAGCGGCTCCGCGATCACCAGCCGCCCCGGCGGTCCGGGCGGAGCGGGCGGCGTCTCGGGCAGCAGCGGCG
Source organism: Kitasatospora atroaurantiaca (assembly GCF_007828955.1). NCBI lineage: Bacteria > Bacillati > Actinomycetota > Actinomycetes > Kitasatosporales > Streptomycetaceae > Kitasatospora > Kitasatospora atroaurantiaca. The sequence continues at coordinate 3,290,712 of NZ_VIVR01000001.1, forward strand.
GCGACGTCAGCCTGACCAGCGGCGGTACGGGCGGCAGCGCAAGCCCGTCCGGTACGGCCACCGGCGCCGGTGCCTCGACCGGCGGGGCGGGCGGCGCAGGCGGCGGGGCGGCCACCCCTCCGGCCGTCAACACCAGCGAGGTGATGGCCCTCCCGGCCTGCGCCGCCTCGCAGGTCACCCTGGAGCTGGCCGGTACGCAGAACTCGTACGAGCTCAAGGACAAGCCGCGCCTCTCGCTCACCGTCCGCAACGCCTCGGGCTCGAACTGCCGGGTCGACCTCGGCCGGGTGGCCTCGACCATCGTGGTGACCTCCGCCGCCAACGAGCGGATCTGGTCCTCGGGCGACTGTCCGACGGAGCGTCAGAGTACCTGGGTGCAGATCACCGCCGGGACCGGTCTGACCGAGACGTTCACCTGGGACCGCAGCCGCAGCAAGCCGCAGTGCGCCTCCACCGACGGCACGACCGCCGGGCCCGGGAACTATCTGGTCCAGGCCTACCTCACCGGCCCGTCCGGCGGCCCGGTCTCCGCCCGCACCTCGATCCGCCTGGAAGGCTGACACCCTCTCTGCTCCACCCGGGCGGGCCGTTGTCATCTCTGCGCGGGCCGCCTGCCGACTGTTTTCAGCCAACTGAGCGGCCACCGGCATGTCAGGAAGCTGACCTGACGCACCGACAGGAGTGCCCGTCCGCCCCCGTGTACGGACGGGCACTCCTGCCTGCTGCGGGCCGTCCCCACTCAGGAACGGCAGATCGGGCGGGGGCGCTCGGTGCAGCTGGATCACGCGGCCACTCCGTGCGGCCGGGGCAGGCGGGCCCACTCCGTGCGGCCGGGTCAGGCGGGCCACTCCGTGCGCCGGAGCGAGCGGCCGAGGGTCGCGGGCAGCAGCCCCGCCGCGAGCAGGGCGGCGAAGAGGCCCAGTGCGGCGGCCGGCGGGACGTGGTCCAGCAGCAGGCCGCTGCCGAGCATCCCGACAGGCACCCCGAGCATGAAGACCGTCATGGTGGCGGCGACCACCCGGCCGCGCAGCTCGTCCGGCACGCGCTGGAAGATCAGGACGTCGACCATCACCCGGAGCGAGGGAATCCCCAGCATCATCGCGGCGAGGGCGACGAAGACCGTCACCGGGCCGCCGGGCAGCAGCGGCACCAGGAACAGCGGCACACAGACCCAGGCCACCGCCAGCAGGAGCTTGCCCGGGCCGAGCAGCCGGTGCAGACGGCCCACCAGCAGGGCACCCAGCAGCCCGCCCACGGCCTCCCCGGAGAGGGCCAGTCCGATGGACGCGGTGGAGCTGCCACCGTCCCGCAGCAGGACCATGACCGGCAGCAGCATCGCCGAGCCGACCAGGTTGAGGGCGAAGGTGACGGCGAGGGTCGAACGCAGCAGCGGACTGCCCATCAGGTGCCGGAAGCCGTCGAGCGCGCCGCCGTGCGAGCCGCCCTCGGCGGGCTCCGCCTTGCCGTCGAACCGGACCGCCACGGCGGCACAGAGCGAGAGCAGTGAGGCCAGGGCGGTGCCGAGGAAGGGCACGGCCCGCCCGAACCCGAGCAGGAACCCGGCCAGCGGCGGCCCGATCAGACTGGCTCCGCTGACCCGCAGCTCCTCCTGGGCGAGCGCCTGGCGCATCTGCTCCGGGGGCACCACCGCCCGGACGGCGATCATGCGCACCGGGCCGCCGTACGCCATGGTGGCGCCGATCACGGCGGCGGCCAGCAGGGTGTGGACGACGGTGAGCCGGTGCAGCAGAAGCGCCGTCACGACGCTGGCTGCCGTCAGGAAGCGAGCGGCGTCCGCCGCGATCAGGATCCGGCGGCGGTCCCGGCGGTCGGCGACGGCGCCGCCGTGCACCCCGAAGACCAGCGAGGCCGCGAACTGGACCGCGCCGAAGGCTCCGGCGACGGCCGGCGATCCGGTCATCGCCAGCAGCACGAGCGGGTAGGCGGTGTCCGCCACGCAGGTGCCGAGCATCGCCGAGGCCGCACCGCCCCAGAGCAGCTGGAAGCGCCAGTTCCGACGCAGTGGCACCGGCCGCTGCGTTCCGGCCACCTCGGTGAGCTCCACCGTAGCCATACCCCACCCCTTTTGCCTGAGCGCAGATGGTCACCCATCCGCAACCATTCATCGATGCGTGAATGCTTGCAGACAAGTGATTGATTGCGCAAGGGTGCACGTTGTGGGTAAATGGGCCCGTGGCGAAGCGAGACGGAGAACGCGAGGTCGGGGACGTTGCGACGCTGAAGGCACTCGCCGATCCCCTGCGGTTGGCGATCCTCAACGTCCTGATGAAGAGCGCTCCCGAGCCGCTGACGGTGAAGGAGATGGCGGCGGAGCTGGGCGAGCCTCAGACCAAGCTCTACCGGCACGTCAAGCAGTTGGAGAAGGCCGACCTCATCGTGGTGGCCGAGACCCGGCTGGTCTCGGGCATCGTCGAGAGCCGCTACCGGACCGGCCACACCTCACTGCGTCTGTCCCGCGAGATCTTCTCGGACGACTCCGCGGACCGGCCGGCCGCCCTCGGCACCATGCTCGCCGCGATGGACATGGTCCGCACCGACTTCCAGGGGCACTACCTCGGCCGCCGGATCGACTTCGCCGCTCCCGTCGACGGCTCGTCGGGCCCGCCCGGGCTCTTCAGCCACTTCGGCATGCGGCTCACCCCCGAGCGGCTCCTGCGCCTGCGCACCCAACTGGGCGCCATCCTCGACCAGCTGGCGGACGAGGGCGACAGTACCGAGGAGGACGCCGTCGACGTGACCCTCTTCACCCTGCTCTACGCGATCAAGCCGACGGCCGCACCCGACCGGGCGTAACGCGACGCGAGGCCCGGCTCAGCTTGGCTTTAAACCCCACCAAGACATGATCTTGGTGGGGTTTAAAGCCAAGCTCAGACGTAGCGCTCCAGGATGGACGATTCTGCGAGCCGCGACAGGCCCTCGCGGACCGAGCGGGCCCGCGTCTCGCCGACACCCTCGACGGTCTGCAGGTCGTCGATGCTGGCCGCCAGCAGCTTCTGCAGTCCGCCGAAGTGCTCCACCAGCCGCTCGATCACGGTGTTGGGCAGCCGCGGGACCTTCGCCAGCAGCCGGTAGCCGCGCGGCGAGACGGCGGAGTCCAGGGACTCGGGCGAACCGGAGTACCCGAGCGCCTTGGCCACCGTCTGCAGGTCGAGCAGCTCCGCATGGGTGAGCGCCTCCAGGTCGGCGAGCACCTCGGGGACGGTACGGCCGCGCTTCGCGGCGCGCTCCGGGAAGTAGTCGCGCGCGACCAGTTCGCGCTCGGGCTCGACACCCGCGATCAGCTCGTCCAGCTGGAGCGAGAGCAGTCGCCCGTCGGTACCGAGCTCCAGCACATAGCCGGCGATCTCGGCCGCGATCAGGCGGACCATCTCCAGCCGCTGGGCGACGGCGGTGACGTCCCGGACGGTCACCAGGTCCTCGATCTCCAGTGCGGAGAGTGTGCCGGCGACCTCGTCCAGGCGCAGCTTGTAGCGCTCCAGGGTGGCCAGCGCCTGGTTGGCGCGGGAGAGCACGGTGGTCGAGTCCTCGAGCACGCGGCGGGTGCCGTTGACGTACATCGCGATCAGCCGCATCGAGTGCGAGACCGCGACGACCGGGAAGCCGGTCTGCCGGTTGACCCGTTCGGCGGTGCGGTGGCGGGTGCCGGTCTCGTCGGTCGGGATCGTCGAGTCGGGCATCAGGTGCACGCCGGCTCTGACGATCTTGGTGATGTCCTTGTCGAGCACCACGGCGCCGTCCAGCTTGCACAGCTCGCGCAGCCGGGTGGCGGTGAACTCCACGTCCAGGACGAAGCCGCCCGTGCACAGTGATTCGACCGTCTTGTCGAAGCCCAGGACGATCAGGCCGCCGGTGTTGGCGCGGAGCACCCGCTCCAGACCGTCCCGCAACCCCGTCCCCGGGGCGATGGCACTGAGGGAGGCCCGCAGCAGGGCCTCCTCGCGGGAGGACTTGTCCGCCCGGTCGCTGGCTGCCACGTGACTCCTCCGGTCGACCCGGACCGTGTGGCGTGGCGCCCGACGGTCTGTCGCTGCATTACTGCACTTCATGCCAATTAGACAGGGCAAAGTCTAACTGCGTGCGGCAATAACAGGGTCTGGGTCAGCGCAGTTCGTCCGAGTCGACCGGTTCCCAGCCCTCCATCAGCTCCTCGGGGTAGGCCGCGGGCGGCGGTACAACGGCCTTTTCGGGGGCGGTACGCGGCTTCGCCGGCGCCCGCTTGCGGCCCGGGATGGCGCGCAGGGCCTCGCCGATGTCGGCGACCTCGACCACCTTCATCCCGCGCGGGACCTTGCCCGGGTCCGGCGGTACCAATGCATGGGTGAAGCCCAGCCGGTGCGCCTCCGCCAGTCGGCGCTGCACTCCCGTCACCCGGCGGACCTCCCCGGCCAGACCCACCTCGCCGATCGCCACCAGGTTGCTGGGCAGCGGGGTGTCGGAGGAGGAGCTGGCCACCGCAAGGGCGATGGCCAGGTCGGCGGAGGGCTCGGTGAGCTTCACGCCACCGACCGTCGCGGTGTAGATGTCCTGCTTGCCCAGCTTGACGCCGCCGTGCCGCTCGACCACGGCGAGGATCATCGCGATCCGGGGCGACTCCAGGCCGGAGGTGGTCCGGCGGGGCGAGGGGATCTGCGAATCCACCATCAGCGCCTGCACCTCGGCGACCAGGGGCCGGCGGCCCTCCAGGGTCACCGTCAGGCAGGTACCCGGCACCGGCTTGTCACGCCGGGTCAGGAAGAGGCCGGACGGGTCCGCCAGCCCGGCGATGCCCTCGTCGTGCAGCTCGAAGCAGCCGACCTCGTCGGTGGCGCCGTACCGGTTCTTGACCCCGCGGATGATGCGCAGCCGGGCGTGCCGGTCGCCCTCGAAGCTCAGCACGACGTCGACCAGGTGCTCCAGCAGGCGCGGGCCGGCGATCGAGCCGTCCTTCGTCACGTGGCCGACCAGGAGGGTGGCCATGCCGCGCTCCTTGGAGGCCCGGATCAGCGCCCCCGCGACCTCGCGGACCTGGGCCGGGCCGCCGGGCGCGCCGTCCAGCTCGGCGGAGGCGATGGTCTGCACCGAGTCCAGGATCAGCAGCCCGGGGCCGACCTGGTCGATGTGTCCGAGCACCGCGCCGAGGTCGGACTCGGCGGCGAGGTAGAGGTGGTCGGAGAGCGCGTTGATCCGGTCGGCGCGCAGCCGGACCTGGCCCGCCGACTCCTCACCCGTCACATACAGCGTGCGGTGCTGGTCACTGGCGGCCTTGGCGGCCACGTCCAGCAGCAGGGTGGACTTGCCGACGCCGGGCTCGCCCGCGAGCAGCACCACCGCGCCGGGGACCAGCCCGCCGCCGAGCACCCGGTCGAGCTCGGGCACGCCCGTCGTACGCGCTGTCGCGACCTGGCCGTCCACCTGCCCGATCGGCCGCGCGGGCGCGCTGACCGGCCCGGCCGCGGTCGTCCGGATCGGCACCGCGCCGTATTCCTCGACGGTGCCCCAGGCGTTGCACTCGGGGCAGCGGCCGACCCATTTGGGGAGCTGGTTGCCGCACTCCGTGCAGCGGTATGCCGGGCGCGGCTTTGCGGTGGTCTTGGTGCGGGCTGCCATGCGGCCAACCGTAGCCGGTGGGTCCGACAACCCGGCACGCGATCGGCCGCCGGTGATGCACGGTGTTGTTACCCGAAAGAAGTACAACAGCGGGGAAAAGCAGGGACGGGACCCGCCGCCTCTCTACCGTCTGGTACGTGACAACCAGGCTTGCTACCCCCGTGCCCGGCAGCTCTCCCACGCTCCAGGCCTACGACAGTTGCGTCGACGGGCTGTTCACCTACTGCCTCTCGGTGCTCTGCGAGCACGAAGCGGCCCTCGCCGCCGTCCGCGAGGTCCGCGACCTCGCGCTGCGGCACGGTACCCGGCTGGCCGATCCCGGCCTGCTCAGGGCGTGGCTGTACTCGCTGGCGCGGTACTGCTGCCTGCAGCGGCTGGAGCAGGGGCTCGGCACCCCGGCCACCCCGGCGAATCCCGCGCACGCGGAGCAGCGCCACCGGGAGCTGGCCTCACTCGCCTGGCCGGAGGCCGCCGGTACCGAGCCCGAGCAGCGCGAGGCCCTGGAGCTGGCGGTCCGTCACCGGCTCCGGCCGGCCGAGGTGGCGGCCGTGCTGGGTCTGTCCGGCGAGGCGGCGCAGGCGCTGCTGGCCGCCGCCGGCGCGGAGGTCCGCCGGACGCGGGCCGCGCTGCTGGTGCTGATGGTCGGCAGCTGTCCGGTGCTGGGCGAGCTGGGCGGGGCAGGGGCGGAGAGCTGGCTCGGGCCCCCGCTGCCCGACGGCGGGCAGGGCGGGCGGGTGCTGGGCCCGGCGCTGCGCCGAGAGCTGGTCCGGCACGTGGTGGACTGCCCGACCTGCCGGGGCACCGCCGAGCGGGTGGCGGGCGAGCTGGGCACCGGCCTGGCCGGGCTGCCTGGTCTGCCGGTCCTGCCCGCGCCGGCGACCTTACGGGTCGGCGCCCCACCCGCCACGCCGGTCGGCGGTTCCGGCGGTTCGGCGGGGGCTGCCTTTCTGGCGGGTGCGGCGGCGGGTCGCCGGGCGGTCAGGCCGGACGGCCCCGACGGGCAGCCCGAGCCGCGGTTCGACCAGCGGGGCTTCCCCCGGCACCGCGCGCCCAGCCAGGGGCGGGCGCTGGCGGTGCGTCAGCGGGTGGTGACCACCGGGGTGCTCGCCGCCGTGCTGACGGCTCCGGTGGTGGCCCTGTGGGGGGCTCATCGCGGGGGCGACGGCCCTGGCGGAGCGGCTGCGGTGTCCTCCGTCCGGGTGGACGCGGCGCGTGAGCGGATCGCGGAGCCGTCCCCGGCGCCCCCGGCCGGGCAGACGAGCGGCGGGCTGGAGCTGGCCGGTGCGGTGAGCGCAGAAACGTTGCTTCCGCCGAATCAGCGGCTAAACGGCGACGGCACGGGGGCGTCCGGGCCGTCCTCCGGTGCGGTCGGGCGGCCGGCTCCCGTCCCCGCCCCGGCAGCGGGCCGGCTCACCGTCGAGGTCGGAGAGTACGCCGGCCGGACGGTGATCACCATGACCAACTCCGGCGGCACGACGATCCAGTGGCACGCCGTGGTCGACGCCGACTGGCTGCGCCTGAGCCGGGACGCCGGGACACTGGCACCCGGCCAGCGGATCACCGTCACGGTGGTCCTGGACGAGGACCGCGCCCCGCGGCACCCGTGGACGGCCAGGATCGCCCTGCCCCCGTCGCAGGCGGTGGTCACCCTGCAGGGCGGCCCCGAGCACCGCGGCGGTCAGCCGCCGACCGCGGACCCCGGTCCGAGCAACAGCCCGACCAGCAGCCCGACGCCCTCGCCGACCCCCACACCGACAGCCCCGCCGACCGCCTCACCCACCGCCTCACCCACCGCCGGCGGCGGCACGTCCCCGACCGCCTCCCCCTCCCCGCGCAGCCCCACCGGGAGCCCCACCGGGAGCCCCCCAGGAACCCCGACGGCCACCCCGTGACCGGCACCGACCGGCTCGTCAGACCGTCAGACCCGAGACCGCGTCACCGACGTACGTGGCGCCCATGACGACCAGCACCACCATCAGGACCGCCGAGTTGTGGGCGGACATCCACGCCTTCCACTCACCCAGCACCTTGGCCGACCGGGCCCCGCCGACGAGGTGGACGCAGAGCGGTCCCAGCGTGCACAGCGATCCCACCAGCACCATCAGCACCACGGCCACCGTCTTGCCAGCACCGCTCGCCGTGCTGGTCGCGATGGAGACGGCGCCGCCGACCGTCAGCACCAGGTTCTTCGGGTTGGCCGCCACCAGTTGGGCGGCGAGCCCGGCCGACCTCTCGGGGGTGAACCGGTCGATGGTCTGCATCCACTTCGGCGGACTGCGCACATGGCCCGCGCGCGGCCGGTCGTGCCACTGCCTGAGGGCGAGGAGCAGCAACAGCACCCCGGCGGCCAGCTTGACCCACCAGGACCAGGTGGGCCGCGGTCCGGCGGTGTCCAGCCCCGAGCCGGCCAGCACCACCAGCGTGGCCACCGCCGCGAGCGCCGCGACCCAGCCGAGCGTGAAGGCGGTGCCGTTGACCCTGCCCCTCGGCGTGGCGAGCATCAGGACCACCGCGATCAGCGGCACCGGGCTGATGGCGATGCCGACGGCCGAGGCCAGCATCTGTCCGATCGCGTCGCCCATGGCGAGACCTCCCGGGTGGGCCGGTGGAGCAGCGTCAGCGGGGTCGGATCCTCGGCAGCCGGTACGAGCCGTCGAGCACCGCGGCACCCGGCTGGTACATCCGGAGGACCGGCCGGAACTCCCCCTCCGGCGTGGGCAGCCAGTTGGCCGCCTCGGCCGGGTCGCTCGGCAGCTCGTGCTGCAGGACGAGGGTGAGTGAGCCGTCCGCGCCGTGCACCAGGCCCGGGGTGCGGTCGCCGACCGAGTAGCGGTCGATCGGGTTGGCCACGAGGAAGTAGTCGGGAACGGCGTACATGGTGATCGACCAGAAGGCGTCCACCGGCGGAGGCGTGTCGAAACGCAGGGTGTACGAGCGGGCGCCGGTGAGCTTTCCGCCCTCCGCGTCGTCGAAGGTCGTGGCGTAGGCCGCCTCGTACGCGTGGTTTCCCCAGAGCCCGGTCCGCGCGGCGACCGCGCGGGTCAGGTAGGCGGCCCTGCGGTCGGCGATCCGCCACTCGGAGTCGTCGAGGGTGCCGGGGCCCAGGTGGTCGAGGTTGTAGTCGAAGAGGTGGAGGTTGGCACTCCACTCTCCGGCGGGCTGGTTCTCCGGTGGCCTGGTCGCCTCCTCGACCCGCTGCCGGCCGGCCTCCAGGCCCTTGACGAGGGTGGCCGTCCACTCGGGCGCGGCGGCCAGGTACGGGGAGGGGCCGGTGTCCAGCAGCCCGAGCGGGGCGAAGCGCTGCTGGTACTCGACGTCGGGAGCGGCGGGCGGGAAGGCCGCCATCCACAGCCGCAGCTGCTCGAGGAACCTCAGCTCCTCCGGGACGGCCTCGTCCGGCTGCGGCAGCCCCGCGTACACGCCGCCGGGCTCCAGCGGGGTGAGCGTCAGCCGCTGCTGGATCGCGAGCACTCTGGGCAGGTCCGACGGGCCGTCACAGGCGTTGCGGCCGACGATGCTTGCGACGACCGTCGGGGACTCGATCACCCCCACGCCGGGAGCGGGTGTGCCGTGCCAGTGCGGCGGGACGATCAGCCAGGTCTGCTCGGCGGTGCCGGTGGCCCGGCGGCCGATGTACGCGAAGTCGTTGGTCCAGGCGTCGACGAACTGCAGCACGTAGTAGGCGCCCTCGGTGTCCGGGACGTGCAGCACCAGCGGGCCCCCGGAGAGGTCGAGCTGGGCGGTCGAGTAGACCGTGTCGTTGTTCACGGAGACGAACTCGGCGTCCGCTCCGGCGAGCTGCACGGAGTGCCCGAACCGGTTGAAGTCGGCAGCCGGGATGCTGCCCATGCCGCGCTCGAGGAAGGCCTCCACCATGGCGAGGCCGGAGACCATCGGGCAGCCATAGACGTACGCGTCGGCGGCGAGCGCCTCCAGAGCGGCATCAGGCATGCGGTTTCCTTCCCGGGAGGGACTTCGGGGCGGCCGGCTCCCGGCGGGGCCCGCCGGGGCTCCCCGCGCGGCTCACCTCGGGGTGAGCGCCGGGAGGGTCCACCGGCCGTCGAGGACGGCCTGGTCCGGGCCGTAGACGCGGATGATCACGCTGAACGGACCTTCGGGTGCGGGCAGCCAGTTGGCGGAGTGCTCGGCGTCGGCGGGGCGCTTGTGCTGGACGTACAGGGTGAGACCGCCGTCCCGCTCGTACACCAGGCCCGGCGTACGGTCGCCGATCGAGTACCGCTGCAGCGGGTTGTCCACCAGCTGCAGCTCGGGGAGCGCGTACATGGTGGCGGACCAGAAGAACCTGGCCGGCGGAAGCTGCCCGGCTGGGAAGCGGAGGACGTAGTCGTGCTGCGAGGCGTCGGGCGGCCGGTTGCCCTCGCTGTCGACGATCCAGCCGCCGTACCAGGCCTCCTCCTCGGGGAGGCCGTAGAGGCCCTTCTGGACGCCGACCGCGCGCTTGAGGTAGTCCCCGCCGAGCTGGGCCCGCGTGCCGAAGAACCCGGCGGACCCGGTGGTCGCGGCGGCATCGGCGGCCGCCCGCTCCAGCTCGGCGCGGCCGTCCGCGATGCCCAGCTGCATGGCCTCCCGGACCTCCAGGGGGAGCGCGGCGGGTTCGAAGTCGCCGGCGCCCACGCCCAGCTCGGCCAGCCGCCTCCGCAGGTCGGCCTCGGCGGGCAGGACGGGGAAGAAGCCGAGCAGGAAGTCCAGGAAGACGAAGAACTCCAGGGTGTCCAGGACCTCCTCGCGCCAGACCGGCCAGACCGGGTCGTGGGCGGCGGGCGGCGCCGGGGTGCCGAGGTGGGCGCTGAGCGGCTTGAGGACGTACTGCTCCTGGACCCGCTGCAGGGCGGGCACGTCCTCCGGGCCTGCCAGGTAGGTCCGCCCGAGGATGCCCACCAGGTCGGTGTCGGCGCGGAGCACGCCGTCGAAGCCCTGCCCCCAGTCGCCGGTGAAGCCCGGGCCTGCGATCAGGTAGCGGCCGGCCTCCGAGCCGGTGGTCCTGGACCCGATGAACCCGACGTAGGAGGTGTCGAGGTCGTGGACGGGAAGGACGTGGTACCGGTCCGTCGCCGGGACCTCGACCACCCAGGGCTCGGCCCGCAGGTCCAGCCAGGCCCAGGAGTACGGGGTGTCGTTGTTGGGGGTCACCACGTCGGTGTTGGCCGGCGTGAAGGGTTGCGGGTAGTGACGGAACACGCCGAAGCCGCCGACGTGACGCGGGTCCGCCTCGTCGATGGCCTGCGGGTACAGGGTGCGGTAGTTCTCCAGCAGGGCGAAGCCCCAGATCCACGCCTCGGCCGCGGTGGTGCGGATCGTCTCAGGGTCCACGAGGGCCGGGTTGCCCATGCTGTCGATCTCCCCAACGCCTGGTCAGTCCTGCATGACATTCGGACATAACGGTACGAAGGGGATGCTATGTGCCGGTCGCCCGGTCGGCACCTCGAGGCGGGGTGCCGGACGTGCGCCTGCCGTGCCGGTCCGCCGGAAGCGAACAGCCATGTGCCCAGAGCGAACCCCGGTGTCCGCCCCCGGCATCGGGGTGAGGCTGCCGATATGAAGATCCTCGTCATCGGCGGCTCGTCCTTCCTCGGCCGCGCCTACGTCTCCGAAGCGCTGCGCCGCGGCCACCAGGTCACCACCTTCAACCGCGGCATCAGCGGCCCCGACCAGCCCGGCGTGGAAGCCGTCCGGGGCGACCGCAACAACCCCGCCGACCTGGAGCGGCTGACCGCCGGCCGGCACTGGGACGCGGTCGTGGACAGCGCCGGCCAGCAGCCGTACGCCGTCGCGCTCGCCGCCCGGCTGCTGCGTCCGCACGCCGACCACTACACCTTCGTCTCCTCCGTCCACGCCTTCACCGACTGGCCCGCCCTGCCGGTGGACGAGAACTCCGCCACCCACCCCTGCCCGGCCGACACCCCGGCCGACCAGCCTCCGGGCAACCACCTCAAGGCCGGGTGCGAGCGCGCGCTGCTGGAGCAGTTCGGTGCCGACGACTCGCTGATCCTCAACTGCGGCCTGATCATCGGCCCGTACGAGAACGTCGGCCGGCTGCCCTGGTGGCTGGAGCGGATGGCCCGGGGCGGGAAGGTGGTCGCACCCGGCGACCCGGACCGCGCCCTGCAGCTGATAGACGCGCGCGACTTCGCGGCCTTCGGGCTGGACCTGCTGGAGCGGGGCGAGAGCGGCCGGTACGTCACCACCGCTCCGCGTGCCTCCACCACCTTCGGCGGGCTGCTCACCGCGTGTGCCGAGGCCACCGGCAGCACGGCCGAACTCGTCCCGGTCGGCGACGAGGCGCTGCTGGCCGCGGATGTGCAGCCCTGGACGGAGCTTCCGCTCTGGGCGCCCGGCCTGCCCGACTGGGCCGGTATCTGGCTCGCGGACACCTCCCGCGCAGAGGCCGCCGGCCTGCGCTGCCGGCCGTTCGCCGAGACCGTGCGCGACACCTGGGCCTGGCTGCAGGAGCGGGGGCCCGCGACGAAGCCGTACCTCCAGGGGACGACCGAGCTCGGGATCGACCCCGAGAAGGAGCAGAAGCTGCTGGCCGGTACCGCGGCATGACGCAAGGCGCCGGGGGGCTGGCAGCCCCCCGGCGCCTCACGGCCCGACGACAGGTCAGCGTGGCGGTGGCAACCGGTGGAGGAAGACGTCGAAGGCCGTGGGTTTGACCGCCGTCACCCCCGTGAACGGGAAGTCCATCTCCTTGATCACGATCAGCGAGATCACCACCAAGCCGGTCAGGGCCAGCACCATCAGGGCGTGCGAGAAGGTGTTGGAGAGCCCGAAGAGGAAGGTGAAGCCGACGGTCAGGACGGCGCCTGCGATCAGGGCGACCCAGAGCAGCGGCGGCACCTCCTCGTCCACCTGGTTGAGCCGCTCACGGCGCTCCGAGGCGAGGCTCTCCAGGTGCGTGACCGCGTGCTCGTAGAGGACCTGCTGCTGGTCCGTGGCCGGCGTGATGGAGAAGACGTCCGCGCGCATCTTGTAGACCAGGTCCGTCGCCTCCGGGCTGCTCTTGTGCTCGGCCATCAGCGGCCACTCGGTGTCCTTGACCATGCGGGCGTAGTCGAGGGTGCGTCGCTCCAGCTCGGGGCCGAGCGGGGCTGGCAGCTCCCGGGAGATCCAGTAGACGCCCGCCAGGGAGTCGGCCTCCTTGAAGGTGGTCTTGCGGGCGGCGTCGTTGTTCTCCCAGACGGCGATCACCACGAAGGCCAGCAGCACGGCGTAGAGCACTCCCACAGCGGCGAAGATGAAGCCCGCAACATCGTTGTGGACCTCCCGTACCGGGTGTGGGACGTAGCGCTGCAGGCCGTACAGCCCTGCCGCGATGACCGCCAGGACGGCGACCAGGATTCCGATGTCCAACCAACTCATTCGGTGCTTCCTTGCAGTTGGGACAGCCTCTGACGAGGCCCAGGTGTGGCGAGAGGTGTGACGGAAGGGTTCAGCGGGTGCGCCGGGTGACCAGCTCGGCCAGGGCCAGCAGGTCGTCGGCGGCCGCCGGGTCCGGTACGGCGTCGGCGAGATGGTCGATCGCCGCGGCCATCCGCTCGCAGGACTCCCCCTGCGCCCAGGCCCGGCCGCCCGCCGCCTCGACCGCGGCGGCGGCCCGCAGCAACTCCTCTGCGGTCAGCGGACGTTCGAGTGCGTAGAGGCCGGCGAGCTCGGCGCCCCCGGCCGTACCGGAGCCCAGGGCGAAGACCACCGGCAGCGACTTCTTGCGGGCCGCGAGATCCGCGCCGACCGGCTTCCCGGTCACCGAGGGGTCGCCCCAGATCCCGATCAGGTCGTCGATCAGCTGGAAGGCCAGGCCGATCTCCCGGCCGAACGCGTCCATCGCGCTCGCCGCGCTCTCGTCCGCCCCCGCGTAGAGCGCGCCCACGGCGCAGGCGCAGCCGAGCAGGGCGCCGGTCTTGGCCTCGGCCATCGCCAGGCACTCGGCCAGGGAGACGTCGCTGCGCAGCTCGAAGGCGCAGTCGCTCTGCTGGCCGGCGCAGAGTTCGACCACACAGTCGGCGAGGCGGCGGACGGCCGCCGGGGCGGCCGGATGGCCGTCCTCCGCGAGGGTGCGCAGGGCGAGCGAGTGCATCGCGTCGCCCACCAGGATGGCCTCGGTGGTGCCGAAGACCTTCCACGCGGTGGGGCGGTGACGGCGGGTCTGGTCCCGGTCGATGACGTCGTCGTGCAGCAGCGTGAAGTTGTGCACCAGCTCGACCGCGGCCGCCGCCCTGACGGCCTCGGCCGGGCGGCCCCCCACGGCCTGGGTCGCCGCCAGCACCAGGGCCGGGCGGATCGCCTTGCCGGTGCCCGCGGCCGAGCCCGCGGCGGACGGCACGCCGTCCGCCTCCCACCACCCGAAGTGGTAGCCCGCGATCCGGCGCATCGCCTCGGGCAGGGTGCCGACGGCTCCCCGCATGGCCGGGTCGACCACCGCCCGGGTGCGGTCCAGGACGTCGACGGCCTCGCTCTCCTGACCGGGCACGCCTCCGGGTGCCGGGATCCGGCCCCGGTACTCCGCGTGTCCCTCCCGGTCGTCCCGCTCCAGCGTGAAGATCCCCATGTGTGCTCCTCCCCCAGATGGTCGGCCGTCGGCGGGGCCCCCTGACGAGGCCCCGCCGGGCCGTACGACCGGTCCGGATCCGGGCCGGGCTCTGCTCGCACTGTTCTGGTCCGACCGGCGGGGCATTCACCGGCGGGCGGCCGAGGAAGCGTTTCGCCTCGCCCGGCCTCGGCCCCGCCGGCCATGCCCGGCGATCAGCGTGTGGACCGAATCCGGTCCGGTTCGGACCGGTCAGTCACGCGGCCGGGCGACGTCGACGTTCTCCAGCACACCGATCGCGTCGGGCACCAGGATGGCGGCGGAGTAGTAGGCGCTAACGAGGTAGGAGATGATCGCCTTCTCATTGATCCCCATGAACCGGACCGAGAGGCTCGGCTGGTACTCGTCCGGGATGCCCGTCTGGTGCAGGCCGATGACGCCCTGGTTGTCCTCGCCGGTACGCAGCGCGAGGATCGAGCTGGTGTGGCCGTCCACGATCGGGATCTTGTTGCAGGGGAAGAGCGGCACCCCGCGCCAGGCCGGGACGTGGTGACCCTGCACCTCGGTGGCGTCCGGGTAGAGGCCCCGCCTGCTGCACTCCCGGCCGAAGGCCGCGATCGCCTTGGGGTGGGCCAGGAACATCTTGGTGCCCCGGCGGCGGCTCAGCAGCTCGTCCATGTCGTCCGGGGTGGGCGGGCCGGAGTGGGTGTGGATGCGCTGGTCGTACTCGGCGTTCTGGAGCAGGCCGAAGTCCGGGTTGTTGACCAGCTCGTACTCCTGGCGCTCGCGGAGCGCCTCGATCGTCAGCCGCAGCTGCTGCTCGATCTGGTTCATCGGCTGGTTGTAGAGGTCGGCGACCCGGCTGTGCACCTGGAGCACGGTCTGAGCCACACTCAGCTCGTACTCGCGGGGCTCGAGTTCGTAGTCGACATAGGTGCCGGGCAGTTCATGCTCGCCCTCGTGGCCGGCTGCCAGCTCGATCTCGGCCTCGCCGTGCTTGTTCTGCGACTGCTGGGAGTCGGCGAGGTGGGCGATGATCTGCTCGCGCAGCGCCTCGGAGCGGTCGGCCAACTCCTGGAACGCGGGCCAGGGCAGCGCCAGCACGGTGCCGGCGGTGGCCGCCTTGACCGAGTAGTCCCAGAGTGCGTCGGCCTGCAGCAGGGCCTCGTCGCCCAGATGGTCGCCGTCGGCCAGCACGCCGAGCACCGCGGTCTCGCCGTACTTTCCGGTGCCGACCCTGTTCACCTTGCCGTGCGCGATGAGGTACACCTCCTCGATCGGCTGCCCGGCCTCGACGATCACCTCGCCCGCCGCGAACTCCCGCTGGGTGAACCGGCCCGCCAGCTCCGCCAGCAGGGCATCGTCCTCGAAGCCGCGCAGCACCGGCACCTCGCGCAGCGACGGCGGGACGATCCGCACCTCCGAACCCGTCTTGACGAAGCTCACCCGGCCGCGCCCCACCGCGTACGTCAGGCGGCGGTTGACCCGGTACGTGCCGCCGGCGACCTGTACCCAGGGCAGCATCCGAAGCAGCCAGCGCGAGCTGATGCCCTGCATCTGAGGCTCGGACTTGGTGGTGGTCGCGAGATTCCTCGCACCGGCGGTTCCGAGACTCGACTGCTGCCGAGTTTGCGGCTGCCCACCCTGCGCAGGAATACCAACGTTGGTTTCGGTCGACATAGAGAGGAACCCTCCGCATGAGCACCTGAAGTTTCGCCTTGCACAATCATGCTGTCGCCATTCGGCCTAACCTGCAATCACTCATTCGAGTGGTCGAAAGAGTTGAATTATTAGTACGACTGGCTCAGCTGATCGATAACAATTCGACAGTTCACTCGAGGATCTGGGAATTCCGCATGTCATGGCCACGGGGAGCTCGAACAGCCACCGTCCGGCCCGGCTCGGGGCGTGCACCCGAGATTTCACATCATCGCAACGCGCCGGCCAGGCTTGGAACATGCCTGCAACATGGCGTCAACTCCCGTTCTGGCAAGCTTGGTTGAGGCGACGCGGGCGCCGCCGACCGCCCTCCCGGCGGGGTCGCAGCGGGAAGGCCGGAGGCGAGCCCCCACCCCCCGTTCACCCGGACCGCGGCGACCGCTAAGGTGCCACCACAGGGCGCGGTCCAAACGATGGCCGGCCGACAAGCTTCGCGTGCCCGCACCCGCGCCCGGGTACCCGAGAGATGTCATCGCAACGGACGCCCTCCCCGCCGTTCCACCCCCTTTTCCAGGGAGACCTCCGTGAGCGCCCCCGTACGCGTCTGGCTGAACCGTACCTATGCCGAGAATGTCTTCTTCATCGACCTGTTGCGCGACGCTCCGCGCCCGGTGGAAGTCCATGCCACCCATGTGGATCCGGATTCCCCCGTGCTCGCCGCCGCCGACTTCGGCTCGCTCGAACCCGACGGACTCTCCCCGGAGGCGTATGTCGAATTCGCCCTGGAGTACTGCGCCCGGCACCGCATCGACGTCTTCCTTCCCCGGCTCTGCCAGCTGGCGATCTCCTTGCGCCGCAGGGACTTCGAGGCGATAGGCACGGCACTGGTCTGCCCGCCCGCCTCGGCCATCGCGGTCTTCGAGAGCAAGGTCGACGGCTACGCCGCGATGGACGCGATCGGGCTGCCCGTCCCGCCGTGGTACCACGTCCGGACGGCCGACGAACTGCTCGCCGCGGTCCAGGAGTTGGAGGCGGACGGTACGAAGGCCTGCCTCAAGCCGGCCTCGGGGGCCGGGGGCGAGGGGTTCCGGGTGCTCACCCGCGAGCCGTTCAGTCTGCGCCAGTTGGCCGGGTTCCCCAGTGCGAGCGTCCAACTCGACGCGGTGGCTGCGGCGTTGGAGGCTGCCGAGGACCCGGCCGACCTGCTGGTGATGCCGTACCTGGAGGGCCCCGAGGTGTCCGTGGACTGCCTCGCCGACCCCGGCGGCCGGCTGCTGGCCTCGGTCGGACGCACCAAGCAGCACCGTCGTCGGAGCTTCACCACCGATCCGGGCTACCTGGAGCCGACCCGGCTGCTGATCGAGACCTTCGGGGTGGCCTACCTGTCCAACGTCCAGTTCCGGCACCACCGGGGCGCCCCGGTGCTGCTGGACATCAACACCCGGCCGTCCGGCGGCCTGCACCAGCTCCGGCTCTGCGGGCTCAACCTGCCCTGGGCGGCCGTGCAGCTGGCGCTCGGCGAGACCCCGGCGCTGCTGCCGTCACTCGAACTGCTGGGCAGCGACTACACCCTGGTGTCGGGAGTGCAGCCCGTACTGCCCCGCCAGGTGCCGGGCGCGCGGGAGCACCGCGCCCCGGCCGGGCTCGCCCCGATGGCGGCCGAACTGGTGTGACGGAGCCGGCTCCGACGTCTCCGGCCCCCGGGCCGGGGACGTCAGGCCGGGCCGTTCCAGTCCAAGGTCGGCGGAAGCACGCCCTCGAGGGTGAGCAGCCAGCGCTTGGTCTCCAGCCCGCGCGGGCCGCCGCCGAAGCCGCCGAGCCCGTCCGAGGCGACCACCCGGTGGCAGGGCACCAGCAGGGCGAGCGGGTTGGCCCCCATCATCTGCCCCACCGTCCGCGCGGCCACCCCGCCCGCGTCCTGCAATTCGTCGAACACCCCGCTGCGGGCTGCGAGTTCGCCGTACGTGATGGTCGCGCCGTACGGGACCCGCGCCAGCAGCGTCTGCAGCACCGTACGGTGCGGGCCGGTCGCGAACCGCCAGTCGATCGGCAGCTCCAGCTCCCGCCTGCGGCCCGCGAAGTACTCCCCGAGGCGGGCCGTGACCAGTCCGGCCTTCTCCTCGTCCGTGCACTGCGGCGTCCCGACCCGCACGCCGCCCACCGACTCCCCCGAGTACGAGACCGCGGCGACCCCGAGCGCGGTGACGGCGAGGCATATCGGCCCGCTGGGGAGCGGCGTGCCGACGGTGACCCAGGAGATCGACATGCTCCGCACGCTACTCCGCCGCACTGTCCCGCCCAAGGCCGTCCGCAGCCAGCCGGGCGGGCACGCCCCCGACCAGAGCGGCCGATACCGCCACCGCCCTGGCCGAGGTCACCGGCGAGCAGATGTCAGAGGTGCGCCTTCAGGTACTCGCCGACCCGCCGGGACCACTCCGTGAACTCGTCCCGGGGGTGCGCCTTCCCCTCGCACAGTGCGCTGACCTGCGCATCGCTGAGCCGGTTGGGGCCTGACTGCCCCAGCAGGTCCGACATCTCCCGCAGCACCGTCGACAGCCGCTTCGCGTCGTCGTGGCTGAGCATCACCAGCGCGTCCGTGTGGCCGATCGTGACAGAACCAGGCATCGCGGCCTCCTCACAGTGGGCCCCCGTCCACCGTACGACCGCCGACGGCCCGCCGCCCACCGCTGCCGCCCACACTCCGGCCCCGACACGTCCGCCCGCCTCGCGCGCCGCTTGCGCGGCGGCGGGCACCGTTTCGGGTTATCAACGATAGGGAGAGCAAACCAGGACATACCCCATCAAGGAGCCCGCCATGCCGGTCAGGACCCCGTCGCCCGAGCACCGCTTACTGACCGCCGAAGACTCCGGCCTGGTCGCCGAGATCGCGGCGTACCTGGCCTCCCTCCCGGCCCCGGCCCGCCCCCTCGTCCCGTACGTCTGCCCGCTCGGGCGCGCCCTCCAGCCCTGGAACGCCGGCTACCCGATGCCCGGCCCGACGCTCCTCGACCGGATCCTCCGCCGTCCCGCCGCCCCCGCACCGGTGAGCGTCGCCGACCACCTGCGGCTGACCTCGCGGTACCTCACCTTCCACGGATGGCTGCAGGGCGCCATGTGGGACACGACCGGCCGGGTCTGCCTCCTCGGCGCCCAGGCCGCCGTCCTCGCCCACGGCTACGGCACCCCGGACAGCGCCCGCCGCGCCAGGGTCCAGGTGATGGAGGTGCTGCACACCACCGGACGGCCCGTCAGCTCCCCCGACGAGTACAACGACGCGCCGACCACCCGGCAGGCCGACATCCACCAGCTGCTGGACCACGCCGCCGCCCGCGCCCTGCACCTGGGCATCTGACCTTCACGCCACGCAGCGCAACCGCGGCCCGGCCGGGCTCCGGACACTCCGAGCCCCGCCGCGACGCGACCGCGCAGCACCCACCCGATACCGTCCGATACGGTTCGCGACCGTTCGCGACCGAAGTACGGACGATAGACCGCCACCCGCACCGAAATGCGGAGAAATAGCGGCCATCGCTTCACAGGCCGAACACTCCCGCACGCGAGCGCCACTCGGTGGACGCCCGTCCGGGACTCCGGCAGGAGTCCAGCGACACGCGAGCCGCGGGCCGGCGGGACGGCTCACCCCTCGCCCTGGGCCAGGAGCCCCTTCGCGTGGATCAGGTAGCCCGCGTGCATGCGATTGCGCGCGCCGATCTGCTGCATGATCTCCGCGGTGTGCCGCTGGCAGGTCCGCAGGGACATTCCCAGGCGGCCGGCAATGAATTTCTCGCCGTATCCCTCGACCAGAAGCCGCATGATCGAGAGCTTCACGTCGCTGGACGTGGAAATCACATGACCCCTGTCATAGGCGACCGGGAAATTGACCGCAGCGGCCCAAGCCCTTTCGAAAGAAGCCACCGCGAAATCCACCACACTCGGATCCTGGACCAGCGCCGCCCCCAGCGAATTGTCACGCAGGGCGATGACGGCGGTCTCCCCGTCGAAGACGATCAGGCGCATGAAGGCGTCGCTCACCGTACGCACCTCGGCACCGAGCTCGGTGACCCGGCGCACGTGCTCGACGGTCCCCGGGCTGAACTGGGCGGTGTGCTGATAGAGGGTACGCATCCGGACACCCCGCCTCAGCAGGCCGTCCGTCCGGGCGACCTGCTCGTTGAGCACCTCCTCCGCGCGGGGCCCGCCCGGCTGGGAGGTCAGCACCTCGGACCGGCAGCCTGCGGCGAGGTCGGTCAGCACCTGCCGGACCGTCTCGAGGTCGGGCAGCGGTTCCACGGCCTGGCGGCGGAGCCGTCCTGCCGGGCTCTCCGCATAGAAGGGCATCAGGCCTGCCAGGTCCGCCTGCAGCCTCGCGAGGCTCTTCTGGCGTTCGGTCAGCCTGCGGAGCTCCGGGGCCAGCACCTCCGCCCCGACGAAGGCGGGAGAGGCGACGGCGAGCCGCTGGGGGTCTCCGGCCACCTTGCGCAGCAGGCGAAGGGCGAGGAGGCTCTGCACCGCGCTGCCGACCGTCCGGTCGGGCAGCTTCAGCGCCGCCGGCAGCTCTGGAGCGCGAACTTCATCGTGACGTGCCGTGAATTCGTAGATTCTCATGCATGTTTCATCGAGTTCAGGAAAGCCCGAAAAGCCCTCGATGTCCACCTTGCTCACCTTCATCCACCCTCATGTTTACGCCATTCGAAAATATGATCCCTCACAGTTCGTCATGTCCGCGCCCGAGATCTGCATAGTGGGGTCATCCGACAGCGCGAATGGCGCTGCACCGACCCGACAGGTACGTACTGATGTCTGCGCGAATCCGCCACTTCTCCCTGCCCGGAATTTTCGCAGCGGCCGCCGTGGCGGCGCTCGCGTGTGCGGGCCCTCAGGGCTCCACCGCACCGGCCGGGCACACCCGGGCCGCCGCCACCGTCCAGCCGGCCGCCCTCGGTACCCCGATCGCGGAGGACCTCGGCTGGGGCTGATCCGCCGGGCAGTCCGCAGCCCGCCGGGCTCCGCAGCCGTCCGGAGCCCGGTCGGCGAACCACCGCCGCACACGCACCATGTACCGAGAAACGGATCTCTCTGCCATGCCTTCTGAGACGGCCCGCCACCCGCGCCGTTCCGCCGGCACGTCCGGGACGGAGCTCCCGCTCGCGGCAATCCTCTACGACCTGGGATCGGCCGGACCGGCCGAGATCCTGGCGGCGGCCCGCGGCGTCTGCCGGACGGTCTTCCTGTGCGACCCGGCACGACCCCATGTCGCCGAAATCCTCCCCGAGATACGGAAGTACGCCGACGTCGTCGAGATCGACGACGACCTCGGACGTACCGCCCACACGCTCGCCGAGCTGCGGCCCGACGGCCTCACCACCTTCAGCGAGTACGCGATCCTGGAGACCGCCGAGCTGGCGCAGCGGTGCGGCCTGCCCTTCCACCACCCCACGACGGCCGCCCGGCTGACCGACAAGTACCTCCAGCGGGAGGCCCTGTCCGCCGCCGGCGTGCAGGTCACCCGGTGTCTGGTGGTGCACGGCCCGGAGGATGCGGCCGAGGCCGTGGCAACGGTCGGGCTGCCCGCCGTGCTCAAGCCCCGCCAGGGGGCGGGCAGCCGCGCCACGTACCGGGTGGAGACCCCCGAGGAGCTCCGGACGGCACTCGCCGGGATCCCCGAACACACCGGGCCTGCCGAGGAGTTCGTCGTCGAGGAGCTCCTCGTCGGGGACCCGGCCGGTGCGGGTGGCGACTGGGGCGACTACGTCTCGGTCGAGTCCCTGGTCCAGCACGGCGAGGTCCAGCACGTCTGCGTGACCGGGAAGTTCCCGCTCGCCGAGCCGTTCCGCGAGGTCGGCCAGTTCCTGCCGGCCACCCTGCCCGCCGAGCTGGCGCGGCGCTGTACGGACCTCGCCGGGCAGGCGGTGACCGCGCTCGGGGTCACCGTCGGGGTCACCCACACGGAACTCAAGCTGACCGCCGACGGTCCGCGGATCATCGAGGTCAACGGCCGGATCGGCGGCTACGTCAACGACGTCCTGACCCGCTCCTCCGGCACCGGCCTGCTGCGCGCCGCACTCCGCGCCGCCGTCGGGCTGGACGCGCGGGTCGAGCCCCCGGCCTTCAGCCGGCTGGCCTACCGCCGCTACCTGGTGGCCCCGGCCGACGCCACCCGCGTCCTCACCCTGGACGGCACCGAGCTGGTCGCCGCGGTGCCCGGCGTGCAGTTCGTCGAGTGGCGGGCGGCCGCCGGCAGCGCGCTCGACTGGCGCGGCGGGACGCAGAGCTGTCTCGGTGTCGTCTACGGCACCGCGGCCGACCACCAGGACCTGCTGCGGACCGTCGCCGAGATCGACCGGGCCCTGGTCGCGACGTACGCCTACTGACCCTTCCTGACACTCCCTCGTCCCGCCACTCTCTTCACCCCCTCACACGCCGCGCCCGCCTGGAACCCAGGACGGCCCGCGTGGTGCCCCCTGCGGTCCGGCGCACCCCGCCGCACCGCTGTGCCCGCACGCCCTACCTGAGGAGCCGATCGCAGTGAGCACGTTCACCACGCCTGCCCGAACGCCCGAGGATCCGCTGGATCTCCCCGGCGCGCGCCCGTGCGCCGGGGACGCGTCGTGCTCGCTGCACCGCTCCGTGCGTACCCTCCCGCTGCCGCCCGCCGGGCCGGACGACGGTGCCCTGCTGCCGGCCGCCCTGGCCCTGGTGCTCCGCAGGTACACCGGCCGTGCGGAGGTGACGGTCGGCCGGCTGCTCGCGGGGGCGGCCGGCGCGGAGCCGTACGTGATCGGGATCGACCCCGGGCTGACCCTCGGGGAGTTCGTCCGGCAGACCGCCCGCACGGCCGCTCCCGGCCGGGCCGTGACCCGCCGGGGGGACGAGGTCGAGCCGCAGACCGTCGTGGTGGCCGAGGACATCGAGGACGCGGCCGCACTCTTCCGGGAGACCACCGCGCACGGAGCCGTCCCGTTCGACCTGGCGGTGTCGGCCCGGCGGGAGGGCGGCACCGTCCGGCTCGACGCGCTGGTGCACGCCGACGCCGCCGATCCGCTGCTCGCCGAGACGGTCCTGCGGCACGTGGTGGCGGTCCTGAACGCCGTCATCGCCCGGCCGTCGCAGCTCGTCGCGGACACCTCCCTGCTCACCGCCGAGGAGCAGGCGTTCCTGGACACCTGCAACGCCACCGCCGTCCCGTACCCCCGGGACCGCAGCATCCCCGCCCTCTTCGCCGAGCAGGTCGCCGCGGCCCCGGGCCGTCCTGCGGTGGTGGGCGCCGACGGGACGGTCCTCGACTACGCCGAGCTGGACCGCCGTTCGGCCCGGCTGGCAGCGCGGCTGCGCCGCCACGGTGTCGGCCCTGGCAGCTCGGTCGCGCTGTGTGCCGAGCGCACGCCGGGCATGGTCGTGGCGACCCTGGCCATCCTCCGCGCCGGGGCCTGCTACGTCCCGGTCGAGCCCGGCTACCCGGCGGACCGGGTGCGGTTCGTCGTGGCGGACAGCGCCGCCGGGCTGATGCTCGCCGCGGACGCCGGGCGGAGCGCGGCGGCGGCCGCCGGCGTCCCGGTGCTCTCCTGGGAGACCGCCGCGGACAGCGCCGCAGACAGCACCGAGGACGCCGTCGAGACCCCCGGCGACGCCGAGGCCCGGGCGTACGTGATGTACACCTCGGGCACCACCGGCCGGCCCAAGGGCGTCCCGATCAGCCACCGCAACGTGGTCCGGCTGGTCCGTGGCAGCAACTTCGCGCAGTTCGGGTCGGACACCCGCATCCTGCAGACCGGCGCGCTGGCCTTCGACGCCGCCACCTTCGAGATCTGGGGCTCGCTGCTGAACGGCGGCACCCTGCACCTGACCGACGACGCGACCATCCTCGACGCGGCCGCCCTGGGCCGCGCCGTCGCCGCCCGCTCGATCACCACGATGTGGCTGACCGCGCCGCTCTTCAACCAACTGGTCGAGCAGGACGCGCTGCTCTTCCGCCCCCTGCGCGAACTCCTGGTCGGCGGTGACGCCCTGTCCGTACCGCACATCGGCCGGGTGCTGGCCGCCTGCCCAGGCCTGCGGGTGGTCAACGGGTACGGCCCGACCGAGAACACCACCTTCTCCACCACCCACCACGTCACCCTGCCGCTCGACGACCGCATCCCGATCGGCCTGCCCATCGCCAACTCGACCGCTCATGTGGTGGACATCGACGGCGGCGCGCAGGCGCTCGGCATTCCCGGCGAGCTGCTGGTCGGCGGCGACGGCCTGACCAGCGGCTACCTCGGACGGCCCGAGCTGGACGCCCGGGCGTTCGTCCAGGCGTCCTTCGGGGGCGGCGAACGGCTCTACCGCACCGGCGACCTGGTACGACGGCTGCCCGACGGCACCCTCGAGTTCCTCGGCCGGGTGGACGACCAGGTGAAGATCCGCGGCTTCCGCGTCGAACCCGGCGAGGTGGCCCAGCAGGTCCTCCGGGAGCCGGGCGTCCAGGAGGCCGTGGTGGTCGCCCACCAGCGGGCCGAGGGCGGCGAGAAGTACCTGTGCGCGTACGTGACTTCGGGCGAGGACCTGGACACCCGGGAGCTGCGCGAAGCGCTGGCCCGACGGCTGCCGGCCCACCTCGTCCCCGCGCACATCGTGCTGCTGGACGCGCTGCCGCTCAACCGCAACGGCAAGGTCGACCGCTCCGCGCTGCCGGAGCCCACGCACCCCGGGCACTCCGACACGTCCCGGACCCGCGCACGCGACGAGACCGAGGCCGTCCTGGTCGGGCTCTGGCAGCAGGCGCTCGGCCTGGACTCGGTGGGCGTCCACGACGACTTCTTCGACCTGGGCGCGAGCTCGCTCACCGCGGCCATCCTCGGCAGCGGGATCCAGCGCGCCTTCGGCATCGAGTTCTCGGCTGCGCTGCTGCTCTCCCACCCCACCATCGAGGAGGTGGCCCGGCTGGTGCGGGTGGCCTGCGACAGCCCGGCCGACCGGGCGCCGCGCGAGCTTCCGCGCGCGCCGGAGCAGCCCGACTATCCCGTGCCGCCGCAGCAGAAGCGGCTCTACGTCGAGCAGTTGAAGGACGCGACGGCCACCTCGTACCACATCCCGCTGGTCGCCTACCTCCCTCGGGGCGTCGATGCGGACCGGCTGGAGCGGGCGTTCCGGTCGCTGATCGACCGTCACGAGGTGCTGCGGACCGCGTTCGAGCACAACGGGACCGAGGTCAGGCAGCGCGTCCTGCCCGCCGTCCCGTTCGAGCTGGGGCGGGGTGCGGGGCCCGCGCCGTCCGTCATGGAGTTCCTGCGCCCGTTCGACCTGGCCGAACCGCCGCTGCTGCGGGCCGCGTTGCACCCCGACGGGGAGGGCTCCCGGCTCCTCCTCGACCTCCACCACATCATCGCGGACGGCACCGCCGTCCAGGTGCTGCTGGCCGAGCTCGCCGCCCTGTACGAGGGCCGGCCGCTGCCCGAGCCGAAGCACCGGTACCGGGACTACGCGCACTGGTGGGAGGCGACCGGGCGCGAGGAGGTGCGCAGCCGTCAGGAGCCCTTCTGGCTGGACGTCTTCGCCGAGCCGCCGGTCGGCGCGGATCTGCCGACGGACCGCGGCCGGCCCGCGACCCGCGGCACCGCGGGCGACCGGCTGGCCTTCGACCTCGGAGCCGGCCGGACGGCCGCCCTGCGCGCCCTGGTCACGAGCCGCCGGGTCACCACCTTCAGCTTCCTGGCCGCGGTGCACGCACTGTTCCTGGCCGCGGTCACCGGCTCGTACGACGTCGTCGCGGGAATCCCGGCGGCCGGGCGGAGCCTGCCGGACCTCGCCGAGCTGCCGGGCATGTTCGCCAACACCGTCTGCCTGCGCAGCCGGATCGACCCCGACGACCCCTTCGAGGTGTACCTGCGCTCGACCGGCGAGCAGGTGGTGGAGGTCTTCCGTCACCAGGACCACCCCTTCGACGCGCTCGTCGAGCAGGTGGCCGGCGAACGCGACTACAGCCGCAACCCGCTCTTCGACGCCATGATCGCCCTGCAGCCCGCCGGGACCGACACCCAGTCGTTCCTGGGCGGCACGGTGCAGCCCGCCGACACCGCCACCACCCACACCATGTTCGACCTGAACCTGCACTTCTTCGAGGCGGCGGACAGCATCGGGGCGGTCTGGGCCTACAGCACCGACCTGTTCGACCAGGCCACCGCGGAGATCTTCCGCGATGTCCTCCTCAGGATCGTCGACGGCGCCCTGGCGGCGCCGGACACCCCGGTCGCCGGCCTTCTCGGGCACACCCCCAAGCCCCGGATTCCCCGCACCGTCGACATCGAGTTCGACCTGTGACGCCGCGTCGACCTGCGACGTCCCACGGCACCGACCCCGGGTCCGGGACCAGCTCCGGACCGCTCCGAAAGGACACCATGTACGCCAGCGTGAACTCCGGGCAGCGGAAGATCGCAGCAGCCCAGCGCCCCCTCGGCACCGCCTACTGGAAGGGCGTGGTGCAGCCCGGTTGGACCCGTACGGCCTTCCCGGCGGACCACCCGGCCTCCGTCGCCGCCGCAGCCGTCGCCGAGGAGCCGCTCGGCGCGGAGCTGACCGAGCGGCTGGACCGGACGAGCAAGGGCAGCGCCGACGCCCTGCACGTCCTGCTGGCCACGGCGCTCGCCGGGCTGCTGCACCGCAGCACGGGCTCCGAGGAGGTGACCCTCGGCCAGCCGGTGCCGGCCGGTGACCTGGCCGAGGGCGAACCGCTGACCGCTGCCCTGCCGCTCTCCTGCGAGCTCGACGCTTCCACCGACCTGCGGACGGCCCTCGCCCGGGTCCGTGAGGCGGTGCTCGGCGCGCTGGAGCACCGGGACTACCCGCTGGACCTGATCGCGGCCGAGGCCGGGCTCACCGCACCGGACGGCGGCAACCCGTTCTTCGACACCGCACTGCGTCTGGACGGGCTGCACGCCGGCCTCACCGCCCCCGTCCTGCTGGAGTTCGACCGGACGGACGGCGGACTGCGGCTGACCGTCAGCTGCGACCCCGCCCGGTACGAGGCCGCGAGCGCGCAGCGGATCGCCCGGCACTTCCGGCTGCTGCTCGACCGCTGGACCGCCGCGCCGGACACCGCCCTCGCCGACGTCGAGCTCACCACCGACGAGGACCTGCGCCGGCTGGCCGAGATCAACGACACGGCCGCGCCGTTCGAGGACACCGTCCGCATCCACGAGCTGTTCGAGCGCCGGGCTCTGGCCACGCCGGACGCGACCGCCGTCGTGCTGGACGACCGCACGGTGACGTACGCCGAGCTCGACGCCCGCGCCAACCGTCTCGCGCGCACCCTCGTCGACCGCGGGGTCGGCACCGATGTGCTGGTCCCGGTGGTCGCCGAGCGCTCGCTGGAGATGCTGGTCGCCGTGTACGCGGTGCTGAAGGCCGGCGGCGCCTACCTGCCGGTCGACCCCACCTACCCCGAGGACCGCATCCACTACCTCCTGCAGGACAGCGGGGCGAAGCTCGCCCTGGCCCGCCGGAGCTCGCTGGAGCTGGTGCCCTGGGAGGTCGAGGCCGTCGACCTCGACGACGAGGCGTCCTACGCGGAGGACGCGTCCTCGCCCGCCGTGGCCGGCAGCTCCACCGACCTCGCCTACGTCATCTACACCTCGGGCTCGACCGGCAACCCCAAGGGCGTCGCCGTCGAGCACCGCTCCGCGGTCAACCGCATCACGTGGATGCAGAAGGCGTACCCGGTGGCCCCCGGCGACGTCATCCTGCAGAAGACCTCGATCTCCTTCGACGTCTCCGTCTGGGAGCTGTTCTGGTGGGGCTTCGAGGGCGCGGCGGTCTGCCTGCTGCCCCCGGGCGCCGAGAAGAACCCCGAGGCGATCATCGAGGCGGTGAAGCGGCACGGCGTCACCACCCTGCACTTCGTGCCGTCCATGCTCGCGGTCTTCCTCGACTACGCCCGCAGCCTCGGCGCCACCGGGGCGCTGGCCGGCCTGCGCCAGGTCTTCGCGAGCGGCGAGGCCCTGCCGCCGCACCTCGCGGCCCGCTTCGGCGAGCTGCTCACCTCCGCCGCGGGGACCCGCCTGATCAACCTGTACGGGCCCACCGAGGCCACCGTCGACGTCTCGCACCACGCGCTGCCGGTGGGCGTCGAGCCGCGCCGGGTGCCGATCGGCGCGCCGATCGACAACATCCGCCTGCACATCGTCGACCACCGGCTCCGGCCGCAGCCGGTCGGCATCCCCGGCGAGCTGTGCATCGCCGGCGTCGGGCTGGCCCGCGAGTACCTGGGCCGCCCGGAGCTGACCGCCGAGAAGTTCGTCGAGAACCCCTTCGAGGGCGAGCAGCGCATCTACCGCACCGGTGACCTGGCGCGCTGGCTGCCGGACGGGACGGTCGAGTACCTGGGCCGGATCGACAACCAGGTGAAGGTCCGCGGCTTCCGGATCGAGCCCGGCGAGATCGAGGAGCAGCTGCGCCGCCACCCGGCGGTCGCCGAGGCCGTCGTCGTCCCGCACCGCGCCGCCGACGAGCAGGTCTACCTGTACGGCTATGTGACGCTTGGCCAGAGGGGCCCCGCTCAGGAGGGGCCGGACGAGAAGGAGCTGAAGGAGCACCTGCGCGGCATCCTGCCGGAGCACATGGTGCCCGCCCGGATCGTCCGGATCGACGCGCTCCCGGTCACGCCCAACGGCAAGCTGGACCGCAGGGCCCTGCCGGAGCCGCCCGCCACCGGCCAGACGGCCGGAGCCGCGTACACCGCGCCCTCGACGCCGACCGAGGAGCGGCTCGCGGAGATCT
The DNA here is from genome assembly GCF_007828955.1 of Kitasatospora atroaurantiaca. NCBI lineage: Bacteria > Bacillati > Actinomycetota > Actinomycetes > Kitasatosporales > Streptomycetaceae > Kitasatospora > Kitasatospora atroaurantiaca. Next base: position 3,319,276 of record NZ_VIVR01000001.1, read on the forward strand.
GGCGTGAGGTGCTGGGCGAGGAGAAGGTGGGCGTCCACGACTCCTTCTTCGCCCTCGGCGGCAACTCGATCCACTTCGTCAGCGTGCTCGCCCGGGCCAGGTCCTTCGGCCTGGACTTCAGCTTCCAGCAGTTCTTCCAGCACCCGACGGTCGCCGAGCTCGCGGCGATGCTCGACTCCGGTGCGCAGAGGACCGCCACCGAGTCGCAGGAGTTCGCGCCGTTCTCGCTGGTCCCCGACGCCGACCGGGCCCTGCTCCCGGCGGACGCCGAGGACGCCTACCCGATGTCCATGCTGCAGGCCGGCCTGATCTTCCAGAGCGAGATCACCCGGGGCACCGCGCAGTACCACGACATCATCAGCTACCTGATCACCAGCCCGTTCGACCCGGAGGTGTTCGCGGAGGCCGTCCGCATCCTGGTCGAGCAGGCACCGATCCTGCGCACCACCTTCCACCTGGTCGGCTTCAGCGAGGCCCTGCAGATCGTGCGCAGCACCGTACCGCTGCCGCTGACCGTGACCGACCTGCGCGGCCGCACGCCCGACGCGCAGCAGGCCTGGTTCGAGCAGTGGGTCAAGGAGGAGCGCGGCCGGCGGTTCCGCTGGGAGGAGCCCGGGCTGATCAGCCTGCACGTCCAGGTGCTCCGCGACGACCTGTACCGCTACAACATCAGCCTGCACAACTCGGCGCTGGACGGCTGGAGCATCAACCTCGTCCACACCCGGCTCTTCGACATCTACTACCGCCTGCGGGACGGTCGCCCGCTGCCCGAGGCGCCCGGCGACCACCTGCGCAACCACGTGGGCCTGGAGCAGCGGGCACTCGGCTCGGAGGAGGCCCGGGCGTTCTGGGCCGGCCTCCTGGACGGCGTCGAGGGGACGGAGATACCGCGCCCGGAGACCCCCGACCAGGAGGAGTTCGCCGTCGGCATCCGCCCGGTGCCGATCTCGCACGAGCTGTCCGAGCGGATCGTCCGCCTTGCCGACGAGGTGGGCGTCCCGGTCAAGAACGTGCTGCTCGCGGCCCATATGCGGGTCCTCGGCCTGCTGGCCGGCTCGCGCGACGTGCTCAGCGGCTACGAGCACAGCGGCCGGCCGGAGTTGGAGGGCGCCGACCGTTCGATCGGGATGTTCCTCAACACCGTGCCGTTCCGGATCCCGCTGACCGGCGGATCGTGGCGTGAGCTGATCCGCTCGGTGTACGGGGCCGAGATCGACCTGCTGCCGCACCGCCGCTACCCGATGGCCCGGATGAAGCAGGACCTGGGCACCCAGCGGCCGCTCTTCGAGACGGTCTTCAACTTCACCCACTTCTACCTGCTCAAGGAGCTCAAGCAGCTCCCCGAGTTCGCCCTGCTGGACGTCCAGGTGCAGGCGGAGACCGAGTTCGTGCTCCGGGCCGAGTTCTCCCGGCACTTCTTCGACGACAACGTGCGCCTGAGCCTGCACCACCACGCCGACGTCCTCAACTCCGAGCAGGTGGACCGGATGGGCGGCTACTACCTCAAGGTGCTGGAGCTGATGACGGCCGACCCCGACGGCCCGTCGGTCAGCGCCGACCTCGCGCTCGCCCCCGAGGACGCCCGCCTGCTCCCCGAGGGACGTACGGCCGAGGAGCCGGCCCCGGCCGTGGCCGCAAAGCCCCGCGAGGGCGGCAGCCTGACCCCGGGTCAGCGGCGGATCGCCGAGGCCTGGTCGCAGGTGCTCGGTATCCCGGTCGGCCGGATCGGGGCCCAGGACAGCTTCTTCGACCTGGGCGGGAACTCCCTCGCCGCGCTCCGGGTCGGCCTGCTGCTCGACGGCTCGGTCTCCCTGGTCGACGTCATGCGTTACCCGGAACTCGACCGGCTGGCCGCCGCCGCGGCCGAGTCCTCGTCCCGCGACACCGACACGACCTCGCACCTGCAGCTGCTCACCCCGGCGCAGGAGGACCCGGTGGCGACGCTGGTCTGCTTCCCGTACGCAGCCGGGCACGCGGCCGCCTTCGTCCCGCTGGCCCAGGAGCTGGCGGCCCTCGACGACCGCATCGCGGTGTACGCCGTCGAACTTCCCGGCCACGACCTGCTGCGCCCTGACGAGCCCTGCCGCGACGTGGCCACCACCGGGCGCCTGGTCGCCCGCGAGATCGCCGAGCGGACCGACGGGCCCGTCCTGCTCTGGGGGCACTGCGGCGGCGCGGCCATCGCGGTGGAGGCGGCCCGGCAGCTGGAGCAGGACGACCGTGACCTGCGACACCTGGTCATCGGCGGCAAGCTCCTCAACCCGGCCGACGAGACCCAGGAGCAGATCGACCTGCTGCACGGGATGTCCGACCAGGACATCGTGGACTGGCTGATCGAGCGGACCGGCTACAGCATCGACGACGGTCTCGACCTCAGCCGGGCCAAGGCCATCGCCACCCTCTTCCGTCACGACGTCGAGAGCTCGCACCGGTACCTGCTCGCGGTCCGGGCGGAGCAGGACCGGCCGGCGCTGCGCGCACCGCTGAGCTTCGTCGCCGCCGCCGACGACAGCACCACCGCCGAGTACCCGCGGATCCACACCGAGTGGAAGCTCGTCGCCCCCGACCTGCGACTGCACGAACTCCCCGACGGCGGCCACTACTTCATCCGCACCCGGGCCGCCGAGGCCGCCCGGATCGTGGCGGAGGCCTGGGCGGACTCCACCGACCGCAGCTGACCCCGTACACCGCTTCCTCGTCCCGTCCACACCGCTCCCCCCGCCCGTCACCCGAAACGAGAAGAACCCGATGAAGTCCTATCTGTCCGTCCTGCGCCTGCGGGACTACCGGCTGCTCTGGTCGGCCTCCGTCCTGAACCTGATAGGCGACGGCGCCACCTGGACCGCCCTCTCCTGGCTCGCCATCTCCAAGGCCGGCGCGGGCGCACTCAGCGTGCTCGCCATCTGCTACACGATGCCGGTCATCCTCGGCGGTGCGATCGTCGGCCCGCTGCTCGACCGCTTCTCCCGCCGCGCCGTCCTGATCACCGACTCGGTGATCCGCGGCGTCCTGGTGGCGAGCGTGCCGCTGGTTGCGCTGGTGGGCGACGTCGCCCTCTGGCAGCTCTACGTGGTCGCGGGCAGCTACGGTCTGCTGAAGATCGTCCCGCTGGGCGCGGTGCCGACCATCGTGCCCGAGCTGGTCCCCAAGGAGCAGCTGCAGCCGGCCGCCGCCCTGGAGACCATCGCGTACGGCGCGGCGGGCTTCGCCGGCCCGGCGATCGGTGGTCTGCTCATCCCGGTGATCGGCGGCGAGGCCGTCCTGGCCCTCGACGCGGGCAGCTACCTGATCTTCGCCCTCGCCATCGCGGCGATCCGCACCTCGCTGGCCCGCCCCGAGCCCGCTCCGGCTCCCGCTCCGCAGCCGGGCGCCGCCGCCGGGTCGGCCGGGAAGAAGGCCAAGTCCGGCTCGGGCAACTGGGGTTGGGGGCCGGTCATCGCGCTGCTGCGCGCCGACCGGGTCCTGCTCAGCATCACCGTGGGCTTCGCGCTCTTCAACTGCGCCATGGGCATGCTCCGGGTCACCAACCCCTGGCTCGCCCACAACGCCCTCCCCGGCGGTGCCCACACCCTCGGCCTGCTGCTCGGCGCCGCCAACGGCGCCGGTCTGATCGGCTCGCTGATCGCCGGTGCGCTGAAGCCGTCTGACCGCCAGATGGGCCGGATCGGCCTGCTCCAGATCTTCGCCGGCGCCTCGCTGGGGCTGCTGCTCATCCTCAAGCTGCCGGTGGTGCTGATCGGCCTGGTCCTCTCGGACATGCTCTCCGCTCCGATGACCGTCTCCTCGCAGGTGGTCCGCATGGTCCGGATCCCGGCCGAGGTCCGTGGCCGGACGATGACCTTCATGCGCACCCTGATGAACAGCACCAGCCCCGCCGGTGCCGCCGTGGCCGGCGCCATGCTGGCCGCCGGCTCCTACCGGCCGGTCGTGATCATCATGACGCTGGTCGCGGCGGTGCCCGGCCTGTTCATGTACCTCGCCTACCGGAAGACCTCGTTCGCCGAGGAGCTCGGCCTGAACAAGTCGCCGGAGCCGGAGGCTTCGTCGGAGGCTTCGTCGGAGGCAGCCCCTGAGTCGTCCGAGTCCTCGGAGTCCTCGGAGTCCTCGGAGGACGCCCCGAAGCTCGCCGCCAAGAGCTGACCCCGCACCACGATCGACGACCCCGGTCCGCCCGCGCGGGCGGACCGGGCCCGAGGAGGACGAGATGACGGAACTGCTCCTGGTCGGCATCGGCGACCTCGGCCTGCCGTACCTGATCGCGGCCAAGCGGCTGCAGGTCGGTGTACGGCTGGTGGAGACCGCCGAGCGCGCCGAACCGCTCCGCGACCTGGTCGACGGGGTCCAGCTGGTGCCCGGCACGGCCGAGGAGCAGTGGGCCGACGCCGCGCTCGCCGCAGCCGCCGAGCGGGCCCCCGACGGCGTCCTCGGCCTCGGCGAGCACCAGGTGATGGCCGCCGCCCTGGTCGGTCACTACCTGGGGCTGCCGGGGCCCGGGCTCGGCGCCGCCGTCGTCTCCCGCAACAAGGCACTGCAGCGGGCGCGCTTCTCCTCGGCAGGCCTGCCGCAGCCCGAGTTCCTGGTCGCCGACTCACTCGCCGAGGCCGGCGAGTGGGCCGGTGCCCGGTTCCCGGTGGTGCTCAAACCGCTGGGCGGCTCCGGGAGTTCGGGTGTGGAGCTGGTCCGCGACCGGGCGGCGTACGCCGAGGCCGTCGAGCACCGGGCACACGACGGCCGCCTGCTGGTCGAGTCCGCCGCCCGTGGGCCGGAGTACAGCTGGGAGGGCCTGGTCCGGGAGGGCAAGGTCCTGCTCGGCAACATCACCGCGAAGGAGACCACCGGGCCGCCCCACTTCGTGGAGACGGCGCACCGGGTCGGCGGCGCGCCCGCCCATGTCGAGCGGGCAGGGCAGCAGCTCGGCCGCGACGTGGTGGCCGCGCTGGGCCTGGACACCGGGATCGCCCACCTGGAGTTCCGGATGACCTCGGCCGGCCCGGTGATCATGGAGGTCGCGGTACGGACCCCCGGCGACTCCATCATGGACGCGGTCGGGCTGGTCCACGGCCTGGACATGTACGAGGCGCTCGTCCGGCTCGCGCTCGGGATGCCGGTGCCCGCCGTCGAACGGGCTGTGCCGCACGGCCGCAGCGCCAGCCTCTTCCCGCTGGCCCGGCCCGGGCGGGTCACCGCGGTGACCGGGCTCGCCGAGGTCCGCGAACACCCCGGCGTGGCCCGGGTCTTCGTCGGCGTACGGCCCGGCGACACGGTCCGCCCGACCACCTGCTCGGCCGACCGGCCCGCCGCCGTCCTGCTCAGCGCCGACGACGACGCGCAGCTGGAGCGCTCCATCGCCCACGTCCGGGCCACTCTCGCCATCGAGACCGTCCCCGAGGCGTGACCCCGCCGTCGGTGCGCGAGGCCGGACCCCGCCGACCTCGCACACCGATCTGACGGCCTCTCATCGGCTGTGTACTGTGGAGGCCGTGACCGCACTCGACCCCCAGCGCACGGCACTCGTCCTCATCGACCTCCAGACCCGCATCGCGGCGCTGCCGCTGACCCCGCGGACGGGTGCCGAGGTGGTCGAGGTCTCGCGCAGCCTCGCTCAGGCCTACCGCAAGGCGGGCGCAACCGTCGCCGTCGTCCAGGTGCACCGTCCCGACGTGGACGAGCAGCCGCCGGGCAGCGAACTCGTGGACGACCTGCTCGACAGCACCGACCTCCTGGTCACCAAGCGAACCTTCGGCGGCTTCCACGACGGCACCCTGCACGCCCAGTTGAAGCAGCGCGGCATCACCACCCTGGTGCTCGCCGGCATCACCACCAACCTCGGCGTCGAGTCCACCGCCCGCGCCGCCCGCGACCACGGCTACCGCCTGCTCTTCGCCGGCGACGCCATGGCCGCCCTCACCCCCGAGGAACACGACCTCTCGGTGAGCCACAACTTCCCCCACTTCGGCGAGGTCGTCACCGCCGCCGAAGCCGTCGCCCGCATCAACGCCGCCCAGCCGGCCTGACCCCGCAGGCTTCCCGCGCCAAACAGCAGCAGAGCCCCGCACCGACCCGGTGCGGGGCTCTGCTGCTCTTCAAGTCCTGAGCCCCCTGTCGGAGTCGAACCGACGACCTACGCATTACAAGTGCGTTGCTCTGGCCAGCTGAGCTAAGGAGGCGCGGTAGCCGTCCGCGGCGGACCACGGCGGCACCGGGGGAAGTCTACCGGGCGGGGACGGTGTGGTGGCGGCAGATATCGCGCAGACGCGGAGGCCGGGGCCGAATCGTCCGGTTTGGGCCGGGTGCCCCGGTTGTGACCGGACCGATGCCGAATTCGGCCACCCTGGGGGCTGACAAGCAGATGAACGTCCGGGTACCGTCGCCCGAGGTGGGTTCGTGGAGTGGTTCAGACCATCCGTACACGCGAACCGGCCGCCGAAAAACAGACCCTTTACTCGGATCGTCCGGCACGTTCCTGCCGGTGAAGGAGAACACAGTCATGGCTTCTGTCACGTTCGACAAGGCGACGCGTCTCTACCCGGGCGGCACCAAGCCCGCCGTGGACGCCCTGGAGCTGCACGTCGAGGACGGCGAGTTCCTCGTCCTGGTCGGCCCCTCCGGCTGCGGCAAGTCCACCAGCCTCCGCATGCTGGCCGGCCTGGAGGACGTCAACGGCGGCGCCATCCGCATCGGCGACCGCGACGTCACCCACCTGCCGCCGAAGGACCGGGACATCGCCATGGTGTTCCAGAACTACGCGCTGTACCCGCACATGACCGTCGCGGACAACATGGGCTTCGCGCTCAAGATCGCGGGCGTCAACAAGGCGGAGATCCGCACCAAGGTCGAAGAGGCCGCGAAGATCCTCGACCTCACCGACTACCTGGACCGCAAGCCGAAGGCGCTCTCCGGCGGCCAGCGCCAGCGAGTCGCGATGGGCCGCGCGATCGTCCGCGAGCCCCAGGTCTTCCTGATGGACGAGCCGCTGTCCAACCTGGACGCCAAGCTCCGCGTCTCCACCCGTACCCAGATCGCGAGCCTGCAGCGCCGCCTGGGCATCACCACCGTCTACGTGACCCACGACCAGGTCGAGGCCATGACGATGGGCGACCGCGTCGCGGTCCTCAAGGACGGCCTCCTCCAGCAGGTCGACACCCCGCGCAACATGTACGACCGCCCGGCCAACCTCTTCGTGGCCGGCTTCATCGGCTCGCCCGCGATGAACCTGGTCGAGGTCCCGCTGGTCGACGGCGGCGTGAAGTTCGGCGGCTCGGTCATCAACATCTCCCGCGAGGAGCTGGCCGGCGCGGGCACCGACAAGACCGTGACCGTCGGCATCCGCCCGGAGCACTTCGAGATCGTCCCGGCGGGCGGCATCGACGGCGTCGCGGTCACCGTCAACGTGGTCGAGGAGCTCGGCGCGGACGGCTTCGTCTACGGCACCACCAAGATCAGCGGCGACGACAAGGACATCGTCGTGCGCGTCCACGGCCGCCAGATCCCGCAGAAGGGCGAGACCATCCACGTGGTCCCGACCGGCGGCGAGACCCACGTCTTCTCGACCTCCTCGGGTGCCCGTCTGAGCGCCTGACGGCAGTCCCGTCGACAAGTCGACAACTCCCCCGAGCTTGCCGGGCCCTCGTCGGATTCCCCCCGACGAGGGCCCGTTCGCGTCCCCGCGTCAACACGCCGAAGGGACGAACCAGGACACGACTCACTCGTTGGGGTAACGGAGTGCAACTCAAACCCAACCCAGCGCTACGCTCCTGAGCGTGAAACAGCTTGTACGCCGCATCGGCCAGACCGTTGCCCTCACTCTGCCCGTGATCCTGGTGACCACCGGCACGCTCGCCGTCACCCGCGTCCCGTGGGCCCCTCCGACCGGGCTGGACCAGCAGGTGGTCGCGGCGTCCAGCGGGGACGGGACCATCGGCCGCTCCGCCGCGAGCACCAACACCCAGGGGCTCGCGCCGCAGGACGCCCTCCGCGTCGACCTGATGGAAGAGCTGCGCAACCACAACCCGGGCACCGCGCTCGACCTGCTGGAGCGCACCATGCGGGAGAAGCCCACGCTGACCCCGTACTGCAGCTCGCTCGCCTCCGAGCTCGGCAAGGCGGCCGTCCGCAAGTACCAGGGCGACGCCCAGCGGGCCCGCTCCTTCGCCCGCCCGGTCTGCGACGGGTCCTTCGCCTCCGGCGTCGTCGGCTGACGCTCGCGGGGACCAGGGGACGATTACCGGCCCACGGAGATACCCGGGAAGCGGGGAAGCATGGGGTCCACGACACGTGGACCCTATTGTTCTCGCTATGACCGCTGACTCCACCAGCCACCGCCCCCAGCCCGCAGCCCCCGTCGTCACGCAGGCCGTCATCCTGGCCGGCGGGCAGGGTTCCCGGCTGCGCCCGTACACCGACGACCGGCCCAAGCCGCTGGTCGAGATTCCGGGTACGGGCACCCCGATCGTCGGGCACCAGCTGGCCTGGCTCGCCGAGGAGGGCGTCACCGATGTCGTGATCTCCTGCGGCCACCTGGCCGAGGTGCTGCAGGAGTGGCTCGACAAGGCCGATCTCCCGCTCGACGTCCGCACGGTCGTCGAGACCGAGCCGCTCGGGCGCGGAGGCGGCCTCAAGTACGCCTCGCAGGCCCTCCCTCGCCCGGACGAGCCCTGGTACGCCACCAACGGCGACATCTGGACGCGCTTCAGCCTCCGCGACATGGCCGCCTTCCACCACGAGCGGGACGCCATCGCGACGCTGGCGCTGGCGCGGCCCCGGATCCCCTGGGGCGCCGTGGAGACCGACCAGTTCGGGAACGTGCTGGACTTCATCGAGTCCCCGCCCTCCCCCTTCCTCATCAACGCGGGCCTGTACGTCTTCTCCCCGGAGTTCCGGGCGCTGCTGCCCGACGTCGGGGACCACGAGCGCACCACCTTCCCGCAGCTCGCCCGCAGCAAGCGGCTGGCCGGCTACCAGCTGCCGCAGGGCTGCTACTGGCGGGCCATCGACACCGCGAAGGACCTCACGGAGGCGGCCAAGGAGCTGGCCTCCGGTGCGGGCCGCACCACCATCGCTTAGCGCAGCCGGAGTATCGCGTAGCGCAGCACCCGAAGCGCGGAACGGCAGGAAGCCCTCTCGGTGAGAGGGCTTCCTGCCGTTCCGTCGAACCGTCAGAGGCTCACGCCGTGGTGCTCTCCTCCCGGCCGCCCCGGTCCATCCCGAGGTCCAGCAGCGGACCGCTGCCGAGCACCCCGCCGATCAGGCCGGAGCCCCCGCTGGAGCTCGGCCTCGGCGAGGAGCTGCCCGACCCGCTGTGGCCCGAGGAGCCGCTGGTCGAGCCGCCCGGGGTACCGCTGGAGCCGGCCGTGCTCTTCTCCGACCTGGTCGAGGAGGCCTTCCCGCTCTTGCTCGGCGAGGGCGACGGGGACGTCGAGTGAGAGACGCTGGGCGAGGGCGAGGTGCTCGGCGTCGGCGAGGGCGACGGGCCGTTGCCGGGCCACACCGGGGAGCCGTAGTCGGTCGGCGGCTTGCTCGGCGCGGGGTTCGGCCGGCCACCCGTACGGACCGCGGCGCCCAGCATCGAGCCGAGCAGCAGGGTCAGCCCGACCACCACCGCGGTGACCACCGATCCCCGCCTGAGCACCCGTCGGCGCAGCGCGGCGGGCGCGGCGGAGCCGTACCTGCGCCAGGCCTCCAGGGCGATCCGGCCGTCCAGCGAGGCGAACGGCGCGCCAGCGATCAGCAGCGGGCTCCAGGCCGCCAGGAAGATCAGGTCGGGGGTGTCGTAGACCGGCACGGACCGCCAGCTGACCGTGAAGAGCAGCGCGGCGGAGAGCATCATCGCCGCACCCGCCGCGACCCGCTGCCAGAGGCCGAGGATCGTCAGCACGCCGACCACGATCTGGGTGAACGCGACACCGAGCCCGGCCCCGACGGGGTGTGCCATGGCGAAGTCGAGCAGCGGCTGGGCGACCCGCCAGGGGTGCAGCGAGGCGAGCCAGCGCATCATCGAGCCACGGTCGCCGCCGTCGAAGTACACCGGGTCGCAGAGCTTGCTGAAGCCGGCGTACACGGCGAGCGAGCCGAGCACCACGCGCAGCGGCAGCAGCACCAGGCCGAGGTCGACCTTCCGGCCGGGGTACCAGGCGTGCCTGGACTCGCCGGCCGCCATGGCCGAGATCTCGGGCAGCTCGCCACTCGGGCTCCAGCCCTCGGCCATCGGCCGGTCCGGCGAGCCGGGCTGCCTGGGCACGGCCTTGCCGTACTGCGGCAGCTGCTGGGTGTCGTCCGCCGCGCCAGGCGCACCGGCGGGCGCGGGGACGGTGTTGAGGCGTACGGCGTCCAGCAGCTGAGTGGCCGCCACATCGCCGGGCGCCGCCTGGCCCGTCCAGGTCACCGCCGTGACCCGCCCCTTGCGGCGCGGGGCGGTGCCCGCGACCGAGCCGGCCGCCGCGCCCACCCCGGCGAGCGCCGGGACGGCCGAGCCGGCCACCACGACCTGCGGGGTGACCATCGGCCGGGAGACGAAGCTCTGCATGCCGTACGGGTCGCCGAATGCCGCTCCGGCCGGGGTGTCGATCAGCGGGGCCACCGGGGCGGCGAGTCTGACCCGGAAGCTGGCCTGCGTGCTGCTGAGCTTGGCCGGGTCGGACGGCACCTTGATCGTGTTGAGGCCGGGGTCGGAATCTATCCCCGCCGTGCCGCCCTGCCCGAAGCGCCGAGGTGTTCTGGTGTCCACACCCGTCTAACCGGGTGACGGCCGGTTAGGACACTCTCCCGGGTGGATTCTCGGCGCGTATTGAAGTGATCATGAGTAAACCGATCGGGCCTGAACAGGCCCGATCGGTTCATTCACAATTGCTGACGACTTGGGCCCTTCGGAGGGTCCCAGCTGCGCGGAGGTGCTAGCCGCGCTTGGCGCGCAGGCGCGCCGCCTCGTACAGCACGATGCCCGCCGCGACACCGGCGTTCAGCGACTCGGTGGCACCCGGCATCGGGATCCGCACGCGGATGTCGCAGGTCTCCGAGACCAGCCGGGACAGGCCCTTGCCCTCACTGCC